>DAINBD010000024.1:0-17753 GCA_036733105.1 Candidatus Brevefilum sp.
GCAATAGGAATGGGTTCCTGGGTGGCAGGGCAGCAGCAAGCCGCCAATCAGGATTTGAGCTTCGGGTACAGCAGCTTTGACCGCCGGGTAGACTGCTTTGAGCATTTTCCCATAATATCGCCCACCGAAGTAGGTGGGATCGCTGGTCTCGCCCCAGCAGCCAAATTCGCTGTTTGGATGGATGTTTTCGTTGAGCCGGCATTCATCCTGCTCATTCCACATCTCGTAATATTTGACATTATAGGGCGGTCTGCTGTACTTTTGCACGACCCTGACCATAAAACTGGCAAACTCATCCATGTATTGCTCTGCCATTGGCCCGCAAAAATATCCCGGGTATTTCTGCGCCCAGGTTGGCGTACTGCGTACGATCAGGATCATCTCCATCCCCGCTTCATGGGTCGCGATCATATCTGCTTCAAGTTCTGCGTCAATGATGAATTCATTTTTATTGTTCGGCTGGTATTTTGACCAGCGCAATCCATTATAACGAACCCAATTGTTGTTCGCATTCTCGGCTTTACCCAATGTGTCCTCATAGGGATGGTCAGAATAGGTCTGATTAATTTCAACACCAAAGCTTGAAACTTCTTCTTGTGCCTGGATCGGATTGATCTGGAAACTTGTCCATAAAAACCAGAGGGCGGCAACGATCATGATGATCTTCCGTTTTTTCATTGCTGACTCCAATAGTCAATAAAATTTGCGGGGGTGAGAATCGATAATGCTGTTGTCTTCGGATGATATTTAACCGTAAATCATTAAAATACACAATCCTAAAAAGAATAAGACTCATTCAGAATTAATCCAAAATGGTCATTCTTGCCCATTTAGACCAAAGTCTAACCTTTTTATTATCTGAAAAATTAAGATAGAATAAAGCACTTATGTTGAATTAATCAACTATATTTTGGAATATTTCTTTAATATTGGGGAGAATGTAATGTTTTTCTACGGATCTAAAGAAACCCATTGGTGAAAAATTAAAAAGGCAGACCTCGTTTCCGGGCTCTGCCTTGTTTATTTATCGAATAGAAAGTGTATTTAGTATGCTACTTTACAACCAACGGCAAGTAGATGTTGAAGTCACTTTGTTCTGAAACGGTAATTGTAAAGGATTGGGTTGCATAGGCGCCTGTGCTGTCTGTTACTCGTAAAGTAACATTATGATCGCCAACGTGGGCAATGGTCGGGGTGCCAGAAAGCTCAGCTGTTGTTGCTCCGTTTTGAGTTATTAAGAGCCAAACAGGTTTGCTGATGGCGATGATCGTCAGCGTTTCAGACCCATGTTCAAGGTCCGGGTCATCTGTGGCGATGTTGTAGGTATAGGGTTCGTTCATGACAGCCTTTGTGTCGGGTGTGCTGGTGAAATACGGGGCGTCGTTGACATTGTTGACAGTCAGGGTGAATGATTGCGTATCCGTGAGCCCGCCGCTGTCAGTGACAACCAGTTCAATAGAATAAGGACCAACCAGAGCATTGTCTGGTGTTCCTCTGAGTGTCCAGGTGCCATCCCCATTGTTAATGATTTCCAGCCATGTAGGTAAATTGGTTGCTGAAAGATTATGTGCGTCCCCAAAATCCGGGTCATTGATCGTGATCAGATAGCTGTAAAGGCTGTCTTCGTTGGCTGTGGTGATTGGTACACTGGTGAATTCAGGGGAATTGTTGGGGAGATTATCAATATAGATGGGTCGGTCAAAGGTGATGGTGGTTTCTGTTTGGGAAACGACAGGCTGTCTCAGCAGGTTGTATGTATGGCCGAACCAGGCAGGTTTGTTGACGGTTTTTTGTGCTCCATTTTCTGAGAATAACACCCAGATGGGGTTACTTCCTTTGAGAAATTTAAAACCTAGCACGCCAGTAGGCAGTCCGGCTACCATTTGATTATATTCAGCTCCCTCCAGGGTTGTGGTCATGACTTGGTAAGCTGTGTAAGCTGGCAGGGGTTGATCATTTCTGTCGAGTAAACCGCTGTGACGCCAACCATCGTTGTCGATGTGGTACCAGGTTGTGCCTGCAATCTCTGCTTTGATGTTCCGCACAAAAACCCAGACCAGGTAATCTGCCTTGCGCGCTTCGAACACGGCTTCGCTTGTTGAATCATTTGCAAGGGCAGCCTCTGTCATCAGGATGGGTTTGCCGCTGATTCCATATTTTGACATCAAGCCTGTTAAGTAATTTAATTTGCCCATCACCTGCCCGCCGCTGGATTGCCACCAGTATTCATACCGTTCCATTAAGATCCCAGTTGTGTAATTGGTATCATAGGAGGTATAACCATGGAAATTAACAAAATCAAAATATGGCCCACCCCCATTATCCAGTATCCCCTCGAAGAATCTTGACATTTTAAAATAATCGTAAGTTACACCTGAAGGCCACGGCGGAAGCTCTGAGGATGCTGTTTGGTCGCAGGGAAGCAATAAACCTCCAATGACCACATTTGCTTCCACACCCAATTCTATGGCTTTGGCTTTGATTGCAGGGTAGGCTTGCTTGAGCATATTTGCGTAATGACCACCGCCAAAAAATTCGTTCGATGGATTTCCCCAACAGCCATAAACGTTGTAATCTGGATCATTGCGATTCTCGTACCCAATGGCTTCTCGATATTCATCGGGTTCATTCCAAAGTTCATAATACTTAATGTTATAAGGTGAAACACTATATCTGGCGACCACCTCTTCCATAAATGCGGCAAACTCATCAAAATAGTCCACTGTCATTGGACTGCAAAGATAGTCCCAAGCGCGTGCCCAACTCGGTGTGCCGCGCACGATCAGGATGATTTCCATGCCGCGTGCGCTTGCGTCAGCCAGATCTACTTCAAGTTCAGCAACCGAGCTCCAGTCTAATGGACCGCCTTCAGTTGCCTGGATATCTGACCAGAGTAAGCCGTTGTATCGCAGCCAGTAGGTATTGGCATCCTCGGCAAAATCCATGACCTGGTCATCGAAACTCTTTGTTTCCACCCCAAAGGTGGTTGGTGTACCCTCCTGAGCCAGGATCGGGTTGGCTTGTAAACCAACCGCAAGGATCGCGAAGATTATTCCAATCAGCCAAATCTTTTTCGTTTTCATACTTACTCCGTTAGCCTATTTTTCTAAGTAGAATCGCGGGAATGAAAAGCTGTAATCTATTCAATTTAACCATTAATTATTCTTTTAATCAAATGCAAGCCAAGTTAAAGCATGAATGAAACCTATGCTTTGGACCTAAATTTGGATCTAAAGCCATAATATATAAACAAAAATGATGGAAAGTGCGTTATTGACTGTAAAAAATCACCATCGAAAAGATTGCAGAAACCATTATACCAAGCTGAAGGCTCACAAACAGGCTGTAAAGCACGGGAACCAATGTCCGGGTGAGTTTGTGAACCAATCGTAATAGCTGGTCAATGCCGCCCACGATGAAAATTGCAATGGGGACGATAACCGGGTAGAGATAGCGGCCAACAGGGATATAGGTCGTTGAAAACCATGATCCCACCCCACGCATGCCCGTTATGAATACCTGCGCGAGGATCGCAATCCCAAAGAAAGCTATGATTTGCGAGGGGAGTCGGTAATGCTTGCGAATCAGGGCTATGATCATCCCGATGGCGTAAACCAACGAAAGCACCAGGAAGAAACGATAGGGTTTTTGACCGAAGAGCGGCACATTTGCCCACCCGAAGACTGCCCAAAACGTACGGAAGATCCGTTCAGCTGACAGCAAAAAATAAGTCGAGGTTGCCCGAGTGTCAAAAATCGAGAGGATCAGCGAGGGTGATGGGATCGACCTGTTGGGGATATCAAGGATTTTGCTGACCCACTCTGAAAAAACAGGCCATTCGTTTTCCCCTGAAGCATTCTGGATGAGGTTGGTGAACCTGCTCCCCTGCCAGGTGATTGATATGCCTTCTGGATCATTAAATTGAGGTGTGCCACCCGAGGTGAGATCGCCTTCAACCAGGACGATGCCATCCCAGTAAACCTGAACACCCGATTCTGATCCGGGTTGAAAAGTGAGCCAGCTAATGTTACCTTCCATAGACGGAAGCGGCATGCTGAAGGCAAAAAATTGTGGTTCGGTGGTGAGCTCTAAAATTTCGGTTGAGAAGGTCATTGTGACCGGTTCTGCCACCTGCCTGTCGCTGACAAAGGGTAAACGGATCCGCTCCTCGGATTCTGTATTTACCGAGGACAAATTCGGGATCCAGATTTGACCTTCCCGGATGTAGGGGAAACGGATTGTTGTGGGTGCATCCGCCCAGATCCAAGCGCCCAGTGTGGCTGACTTATCGCTCAGAGGCTCCCTTTCATCTGCAGAAAGCAAATGATAAAACGGACGTCCCTTCCCATCCTGCATCCCCTGGACGATCACGGAATCGCCGACAGGGGCAGCGTCTGTTGTGACGCTGTGCGGGTTGGTGTGAATGTCAATCCCGTAAAAATAAGCGGGTGCGCTTTCACGCCAAACGAATATCATGGCAATCGCAGCAACTGCACTGGCACCCAGAGCGATCCAGACATATTTTTCTGCTTTTTTACCCCTCAGGAGGGCGAGTAAGATCACAAGCAAGCTCAAAGGGATAGCCAGGAGGGCTGTGCTTTTTGTGAACGCGCACAGGATCAAAGACCCGATCAGGGCGGCAAAGTGAAGGGGAGAAAACCCTCTTTTGATCAGAACAACACTTGCCCACACGAAGAGGGCAAATGCCAGGTTGGCAGCGGAATCGTTGTTGGCAGCGGTCATAATATCCACAAAGCTGGGCAGTGTGACCAGGAACAGGGGCACCATCCAGATTATTGGATTTCCCTCGTTGAAAAGCTCCCGGCAGATGCGGTGACTGACCCAGATCAGAACCAAAAACATGGCAAGCGACACCATGCGCACCAGGTGCAGTTGAAAGTTTATATCGCTGTGCCTGAAAAGGCGTAAGGGGAGGGCGGCGATCAGATAATAGGTGGGGGGGTGATCTTCCACCTGGGGAAGAAAGATCTCTATCGGTTGATCGACCAGGATCGGGTTGGATGTCATACCCGTATAGGTTCCCAGGTTGTGCTCAATCATTGAGGCTGAGATTTCCCTGCGCATGCCCTGGTCATAATCCCCGCGCCCGGGCAAGCCTGTTCTGTTGGCAATCAGCCAGGCATACTCGAAATGACCGGGCTCATCGTAGTGCATCCAGGGCGGCACCATGAAAACAAAGACCAATCCAACGATCAACCCAAGGGTTAATATCAGCCAGATCTGGTGTTTGTTGAGGATAGTCGAGATGCGCTGCCAATGTGTCATTTTATGATTCCGAAGAACAGGTTTGGTGGCTGTGGTGGCAATGGGTAATCGTTATTTTGTAATGGACCGCCTGTTTCCCATTCAGAAAATTGTGATGATTAATTTTATCATTAATTTCCACCCCACAGTGAATGTACAGTTAGGGTGTGCGCCTCATTTATCCGCGCCAAACCATGATGGTGGTGCGCGGAAAATCCCCGCAAGCCCTACCGGATGTCATCGCGAGAAGCACAGCGGCACTGTGGTGATCTCTGTCGTTGTCCCTCATCCGGCACACCGTAGGTGTGCCACCTTCCCCCTAGGGAAGGCTTTTTGGTCTCTACCTGTTGTCATTACGAACCAGCGACGCCGAAGCGACCTTTATGGAAGCAATCTATTTTTGGACATAGAGCGCACCAATATCAAAAAGGGTGCGCGGAAAACCCCTGCGCACCCTCATCCGGCACGATCAAGCACATCAAAATACGATGGTGGTGCGCGGAAATCCCCCGCGCACTCTACAGCTGCGCTCGAAGCGGACAATTCCCGCACACCCTGAATTGCTATTGTGCGCACCCGTAATTCTCCTGATATAATTTTATTCAAGATACACATCATAAGGCATTGATCAGGATGAAAAAATTAATTGAGTCACTCAAATCTTTTTTTTCGGCACTTCCCACGCCGGTGATTCGATTCGGGATACTTTTGGTTCTCTTCCTGATCCTGGTTATCTTTGCCTGGAATCCGATCAGGGTTTCGAGTTTGCAAGCGCGTGCTGGAAAACGGATCGATACATATCTCCAAAATAACGCCAGCTCTTATGTGAATTTCTTCACCTGCCAGATCCCCGCTCTAACCCGATTGCCTGCGGATGAGAGCTTGGAAAACTCGCTTTTCTTACTCGAAAAAGCCGCTTACATCCGACCAAAAAGCGCGCAAACCTATCTTTTATTGGGGAAGGTGGATTGTCTCAAAGAAGATTTTTCATCCGCGCTTGTTGCCTTTGATCGCTACGGCACGTTGAGCCAGGGCAATCCTTTGGGCGAGTTAGAATCAGCATTTGCTCATTACACAGCATCGCTAGTCACCCAGGGGTTATCTGATGCCGAAAGGGCTGCGCATGAAACAGCCTGCCGGCAGATTTTTGAAGCGCAGGGCTACTCCTATGAGTATTTCCTTGACGAGGGCAATGCGGCTTTTGAGCGGGACGCCCATGCAGCTGCCTGGTACTGGTATCGCCTGGCAGGTTTATTCCAGCCCCTGGCAGAGGAGGCTGCTCAGCGCTTGGATTTCCTGGATGCCCTGTTTATCGATTGATCGTCTTTACCCCTTTTGAGAAAAATTGTAGGGATGCGGTAAGTTCTGATATTTGATCTGTTGTTTGAGGTCAGCTCAGGTCAACGGCGTGCTGCCCAGAGCTGTTTTGTGATCGCCCATATAAAGCGGGGGTTGTGATGAAAATAGCGACGCCAGAGCCGTTTGGGTTCGGTAACCAACCTGAAGAACCATTCCATCCCAATTTTCTGAATCCATAGGGGTGCCTGGGGTTTGGTGCCGGCGAGGTATTCAAAGGCAGCCCCCACACCGACCAAGACAGCATCGATGCGGTCGTTATTGTGATGCATCCAGGTCTCCTGCTTGGGACAGCCTAAACCTACAAACAAGACCTTTGCACCGGATTGATATATCTCATCGATGATCTTTTGATTCTCTTCTTCACTAAAATCGTGAAAAGGCGGGCTGCAGGCAAAAACGATCTTGAGTGCGGGGTAGTCATGAGAGATTTTTTCCTTGAGTTTTTCGATGACTGTGGGCGTGCTCCCTAAAAAGCCAACCGGGATACCTTCTATCTCTAAAAGCGGCAACAATTTCCTTGTGAGGGTCGGTCCGTAAACGCGGGCCTGGGTTCGATTGCCCATCCTTCTCAGTGCCCACACGAGCGGCATCCCATCGGGTGTGACAAGGTCAGCACTATTCAGGATATCTTTGAAGGTTGGGTCGCCGTAGGCTTCCATGACCATATGAACGTTGGCAGCATAGACGATCCGGTTATCCCCCGCCTGTGCCCATCGGATAATTTGCTGGCTTGCCGCTTCATAAGAAGTATGATCGATCATCACGCCAAGAACAGCGCTCCTCTTTGGGTTTTCAGTTGGGTCAGTCATAACATTATTCATTTTCAAATGATGAGTTCTATTAATTACCTGGTCAAGTGCGTTTTTTGTTTGCTTTGCGCTTTAGATGATACATTAACTCGCCAATACCGAAGATGGTACCAAAAATGATGTGCGGGCTGAAGGCTACCACATAAAGAATGAGGCTGTAGGAGAGGGCGATTTCCTTACCAACCGCAAAGGCAGAGAGGGCGAGGATGGTGATGTATTGAAATATGCCCAGCTTACCTGGTATGGAAGGGATCGTGATCCCCACCTGGAGCGCCAGCAGAAGGAAAATGGCTGATGAGAACGGCAGGGAAAGTGACAGTGTAAAGAAGAGCGTGTAATTGAGGAGGGCACCTATCCCCCAAACCAGGAAAGACCAGGCTTGCAGCTTCAGTCCGGTTCCTGGTGAATTGAACACATCCAGCCCGGCCAATGCCTGTGCGAAGGCGTTTTGGGCACGCGACTGCCATTTTTGAGGGAGGAAGCCAAGGCATTTACTCAGCCAAATCACCAATTTGCTTCTCAAAAGAAACAAAAGAAGTGAAAGACCAAAAAGGCTGATGGTGAGCAGTAAGAATGATTGTCTTGAACCCTGAAACCAGTCTGGTAAGGTGATCGCCAGGGGGAGAAATAAAAGAAATGCCAGCAGGGTGAGCAGATCAAGGAGCTTTTCCACTGCGATGGCACCCAATGTTCGGGCAGGTTTGATCGGCTGCATGAAAAACATCCGGGCTAATTCACCAATCCGGGCAGGGATCAGGAGGTTGAGCATCTGGCTGAAGAACAACAGCCCTGCCATGCGTCGGAAAGACGTTTTTTCTTTATCTGGAAAATAGAGCATCCGCCAGCGGCCGGCACGCGCTAAGGTGCCTGCTATGGAGAGGGCCAATCCGATCAGTATGAACCGCCAATCGACCTGGCTGAGGATTTGATTCAGCTGCGAAAAAGTAACATCGCGAAACGTCAGCCATAAGAAGAGCCCGCTGAGCACCACACCGATGACGATATACCCGGCGCGCAGGTGAACCTGGTTGAGAAAGTCACGAAAGTTCTCATTTTTCGCAGATGCCGGTTGTGGTTCTGGTGTTTGCAAAGGTTCAGGCATCGATGACCTCATGCCTGGATGTGTGATCTGCAGCACTAGAGATCATTATCCGAGAGATTCCATGTCGCTCATGATCATTGAAGATCACCGGTATATCAGTAATTTTAAAAACCCATTGGGCACTCAATAGGCACCTTTGCCGCGAAGGACAACAAGCACTGTCTTGATCAGAATTTGGATATCAAGCCAGATCGAGTAATGTTGAATATAGTAGAGGTCTTCATCCGTATGCAGATGCATGGGTTTATCACTGCGCCCGTTCACCTGCCACCAACCTGTCAGCCCTTGGGGGACTGAAAAACGCATATACTGCCAGGGTTCATACTGGCTGACGAGCTCAGGCAGCTCAGGCCGGGGACCAACCAGGCTCATTTCACCTTTGAGGATGTGGATCAATTGGGGGAGTTCATCCAGGCTGGTCCTGCGCAGGAATTTCCCGATCTGTGTGATGCGTGGGTCATCTGGTTGTTTGTAAGCTTTGTGCCCATGCCCATCCGTCTTGATCACATCGGGTAAACGCTGATCAGCATGGTCGACCATCGTTCGAAATTTCAGCATTTTGAATGTGTCGCCATTCTCTTTGATCCGTAGTGATCGGTAAAGAACTGGACCGGGTGAATCGATTTTGATCAGCAAGGCGATCAATCCAAATAGGGGCAGGGTGATGAGAAATGATGGGATTGTCAAGACAAGGTCAAAAACGCGTTTCGTGAACCGTTGCCGTCTGTTCAGGGTAGGTGAGCGCAGGGTGATCATCGGGATTCCCACAAAATTCCAGACTGAGGACTTGCTGAGCATCAGCGTAAAATAATCCGGGATCACCCAGACTCTTACATGCAGTTTGTGAACGGATTCCAAGAGGGTGTTGACCCGTTCCTGCGCTCTTTGTGGTAGTGCAATGATCAGGTTATCAATTTGATGTTCCATGATCAGGTCTGCTGCCTGGTCGAGATTGCCCAAAACATCCTCGTGGGAATCAATCAGGATAGGATCGTCATCTAAAAATCCGACCAGTTTGTAACCCACTTGCGAAAAATCATTGATCTCCTGCTCAAATCGGCGACCAACCTGACCGGCGCCTGCAATCAAAATCCGCTGCTGGTAGGTTATCTGACGAATTGTCTTTTGGAATGTTAACCGGTAGATCAACCGGTAAAACACCAGGAGGGTAAATGAAATCAAAACGGAAAGCAGGAAAATACCTATGGGCAAGGGGTAGGCGGATAAATAAAGGAAGCATGAAAGAAAGACGGTTGATATAAAAGCGCCGCTGAAAAGGTTGTAAGTCTCATCAACAACACGCAGGTTCTTTTCAGGGTCATATGTTTTTGTGTGGGTCAGGGCAAGCAGCCAGACGGCAACAAAAAGGAAATAGAGGGGTACGCTAATGGCTTCTTGCAGGGGTGTAAAAAGACTGCTCGGGTTGGGCAAGTGGCTGGAAATAAGTTGGGCAAGCATGACCCCAGCCAGGACAAAGAAGCCGTCAATAAGGATAAAAATACCTGTTCTTAAATTTTTCCCTCGTCTGGTCTTAGTCATATGGAGGAAATTCCCCGGGAGTGAGATTGGTTATTGACGAATTATCAATCGAGCCAATGGGTTAATAAAAAACCTTTTTGTTTAGAATAACGATTGTCATTATAACATAGGGGATTGCTTCAAAGATAATGAACTGACCAGGAGCTCCCCTGACATAAAAAAAGCGACGGAATAACGTCGCTTTTTTCGATCATGTATTGATGCAAATCAAGAACTTAAGATACCGTTTCCGGGTCAACCTCACGCCCTTCCCTGGCGGAGATTTGCGCAGCAAGTGTCATCTGCATCACAGCTTTGCCCGTTGGTCCGTCAAGTTTGGGCGTGCCACCTTGCTTGAGGACATCGATCATGTGATGGGTGGCGTCGATGAAGCTGTCTGCCCAGGTTACGCCTTCAACAGGTATCGGTTGGATCTTTCCATCTTTAAAGAGCATCAACTCAGGAATCCCCAGGGCATTGGTTGTATAGCGGTTGATGAAAATGATGCCCTTTTCACCCACAATTTCAACCCTATCATCATCGGAGTAATATTTTGAATTCATCACGATGTTGGGTGTGTGGGCGATGTCAAAAACGCCGTAGGCACGTTTGCGTTTGAACTGGAACATGATCGTTGCCGGGGCATCGATAAATACTCCGGGAGCGACTGGTGTTTTATCGATCCATGCTGACACGCGCTTCGCCTGACCCATCAGTTCATAGGCAATTGAGAAAAGATGGTAGCCGTGGTCAAAGACCAATTCTCCGCCGCCGCTCTTTTTCTCATTGAAACGCCATAACCAGGCATCCAGCGGAATATCCCAGCCCTCAGGTGATTTACCCGTGTTGATATGCATCCGGAGCATGATCGGTGCACCAATTTCACCCATATCAAGCATGGTTTTGGCTTTTCGGGCGGGCGCGTAATGGACAAAATTCTCATATACCCGCAGCATTACGCCAGCCCGGTCTGCTGCATTGATCATCTCATCGGCTTCCGTAGCGCTGAGCGCCATTGGTTTTTGAACGGAAATATGCTTTCCAGCCTGGGCAGCCTGAACGGTCAGCGGTTTATGAAGATGGTGGGGGACCAGCAGTTCGACCAGGTCAATTTGCGGATTTGCCAACAAGCTTGCGTAATCCGTGTAGACTTCGCTTGCGCCCCAATCCTTCGCCTTTTTACGGGCTCGCTTTTGGTTTGTGTCACAGACTGCAATAATTTTTGCGTCGTCTCGATCGCGATAACCCAAAGCGTGCATATCCGAGATACGCCCGCACCCAACAATACCTACGCCTATGGTTTTCATCTGGTTCAACTCTCCTTTGCCGCATCCATTTCTTGCAGTTCGCGCTGGATCTCGGCGTGTTTCTCTCTGTTGATCGGGTACAAAAACAGGAGCGGCAAAGTGATCAGGATGACAATCGCTGGGATGGGACCAAAGAACAACCTTATTCCAAATAGGGATTTCACTGTCTGGGCGACATTTGGCTGGTAACCGAATCCGGTCAGCACCCAACCTACGCCAGCGATGGCGAGCGCTTCGGAGATCTTGGTGGCAAGCCCCCAGACGCCATAGTACATCCCGCTCCGAAACTCACCGGTCTTGACCCGGTCGTAATCTGCCACATCAGCGATCATTGCCCATGGGAAGATCCACTGAGATCCGAAACCAATCCCGGCTAAAACAGCGATCGGGTAGATCAGGGCGGTGCGGTGGTGGGGGAGAAGAAAAGTACAGCCGACTGCCAGTGCTCCCAGTGTAATGCCAATGGCATAAGAAGGACCTTTATCAAGTTTCTCGCTGAGTCTTTTCCAAAACGGCAGTGAAATCGTCACACAGATCAGCATCAAACCCATCACGAGGGATACTTCACCCGCCATTTCGAGTTGATATTCAAGGAAGTACGCCATCAGTGTTTTGATGAGTGCAAACGAGATATTGATGATCAGGTAAGCAGCACAAAGGATCAAAAAAGGCTTGTTGGTGAAGGTTGCCTTGAGACATGCCATCAAATCAATTTTCGCTTTTGTTTTTTGGATTTTTTCCTGCTCCCTGATTCCAGCTGCTGAGGCAATCAGAACGATAGCACAGATAGCACCATAAAGGATGCCGATAAATCCCCAACCGCTGCGTTCGATGGCAAAAAGTCCCACAATGACGGGAGTGAGGGCTACGCCGACCAGGTAA
The DNA here is from genome assembly GCA_036733105.1 of Candidatus Brevefilum sp. GTDB lineage: Bacteria > Chloroflexota > Anaerolineae > Anaerolineales > Anaerolineaceae > Brevifilum. Next base: position 12,243 of record DAINBD010000024.1, read on the forward strand.
GCAGGAACAGACATCACCATGCGGAAAGTGGTCAGCGCACTGCGTTCATCATAGTCATCCGTAAGCTCGGAGGTCAGGGCGTAATAAGGTACGTTGGTCAGGGTCCAGAGCGTGTCAAATAAGATAAATGTAAGCGCAATCCAGGCAAAGGTTGCTGCTCGGGAGGCTCCTGGGGGCACATGCCAGAGCAAGGCGATACTGATGGCAAGCGGGATTGCCCCAAAGAACATAAAAATCCGCCGCCGCCCGATTTTTGAATTGGTGCGATCAGCCAACCATCCAAACAGGGGGTCATTAATTGCATCCCAGAATTTTCCGATCAGAAGCGCGTTCCCCGCCAGTGCAGGAAGGATCAGTGCGCCGTCGGTGTAGAATTTCATCAGAAAGAACTGGATTGCTGAATTGATCAGGGCATTACCGATATCCCCAATGCCATAGAAAAATTTGGTGAGAAAGCTAAGCTTTTGACCTGTTTTCCCATTTTGCTGCTCACTTGCCATATCTAAAGTATCCATTCCATTCATCTCCATTCAATTAAGGCTTTTTGAAATGCCAAATCCGGCAGATCATTGCTGATGATTTGATTTTTCTGGAAGGGACAGCAGGACCACAGTTCTGCTTTTTTTGTCAAGTTCCGATCCTGCTTCATCCAGCTGCTTTTTTATAAACCAATCCTGTGACGCATTGCCTGGGTGTCCCTGACCCAGTTTCCCACGTTCCAACGCCCAAACACACCCATCCCGCCCAGAGGGTTGTCGCCGTAATAAACCTTCAGACGGATCATGCTCAGTCCCTTATGGGCATATGCCTTATCCAAAGCGATGCGCAATTCTTCAGGGGATGAGCCGCCTTCCAATGCCAGCACGTTTGGAACCGCTTCTGCCCATTTCAGAAAATCGGTGGATTTTTGGGTCCATGTGGCAAATTCATGACCGTATTGCGCTTGCTGTAAACCGGAGATAGCTGCCATGCGGTTGTTATCCAACAGCAGAATACAGCCATAGGCACCATGTTCAGCCCCGTCAATCAGGATTTGGGGATTCATCGTGAAAGAGCCGTCACCTGTGAACGCCAGAAAATAAGGCGGTTTTTCCATGGCAGCGGATGCCAAAACTGCCGAAACCGCGAATCCCATATAGCTGGCGCCGGTGTCGGTAAAGGTTTTACCGGGCTCGTCATCTTCAACGATTTGAAATCCATTTGCCTGCACATCCCCAGCATCAAAAATTGAGATTACATCCCTGTTTTTTGCCCAATCCAGCGCCGTCTTGATCGCGCCGGGCTGGGTCAGTACAGGTTTGCCCCAAAATTCATCCATCAGGGTAGGTTTTTCATAACGCAGTTTTTTGAAAGCTTCCCATGCCGCCTTTTTTGCCTGGCATTCGATAAACCATTGAGATTTTTGGTCCGTTTTCACGCCAACCTTATCCGCCAGAATTTGGTTAAGCTGTGCCAAAGTCAATCCAGCATCGCCGACCAATGCGAGGGTATCCTGGTAATGGGTCGCGTCGCCCAGGTCCGCGTTGACATTGATCACCCGTTTGACCTTGGGATATCCCGTTCGTGAGCTGTCGGATTGACAAACCGCCCGTGTACCGATCGCAATCAGTAGATCTGCTTCATCCATTGCATAATTCCCGCACAGACTGCCTTTGGAGCCGCCAACACCCATGCAGCGGGGATGCTTGTAGGGGATGACGCCTGTTGCAATGGGCGTGTGCACGCAAACGGCATCGGCAAGTTCAAGCAATCGGATCACTTCCTGTGATGCACCAATTCCTCCCCCGCCAATTTTAACCAATACCCGTTCTGCCTGCGTGATCCATTCGGCTGCTTCTTGATATCCTTCTGGCGCAGGTCCTAAACGGGGAGGCGCGCTTTCCGGCAGTTCCCTCAGGTTGAAGGACAGCATCTCAACGGGTTGCGTGTTCATTGGCATCAACAAATAGAAGGGACCTGCACTGTAAGAGTGATTTACGGTGTTAAGACCGCGCCTGAGTGCGGTTGGGATGGACCAGGGTGTGTATAAAGCATAGGATTTTCCCATGGTAGATGTCATCCGGAGGAAAAGCCCCTGCTCGTGCTTCGGCACCTGCTGCATGTTGTAACCTTCATCCTCGGTGGTTTCATCACCCATCAGGTACCAGACGCCGATCCGGTTTGATGCGGGGACAAGCGATGCAGCCAGGGCTTGCAGTGCGCCGGGGCCAATGGATGTGATCACCGCTGCCTTTTGCCCGCTGATCCAATTCAAAGCAGTGGCTGCATGCGAGGCTTCGATCTCGCTGCGAACGTCAAAGACCCTCACCAACCCGGCTTCTTGATAGATCCGAAGAACTTCGCCCAGCTCCGTTGAGCCGTGACCGAAAACCGCAAAAAAAGTTTTCACACCCTGACGCAGGAGACCAAGGACGATCAGTTCCGAGATGGTCGTATCGATGGACTGAGGGAGATCACCTGCCTGTATGGCTTTGGTTATGTCCCCATGTTTGGCAATCAGCTTGGCATGTTCACAGCGGGCATCTCGAGTTTTCTCAATATTTTCCATTTTGCAGTCCTTATCCGTTAAATTTAAGCCGTTGTGAGAGCTCTTGCCCAATTGAAATAACCTGGCTGGCAATATTCTCAATTAGATCTGGTTTGATCCTTACAGCCGGCCCGGAAATGCCAATTGCGCCCATGATTTTGTCGCGATATCCGAAAACAGGGACGGCAACGCAGCGCACACCCTCGTCATATTCTTCATCATCGACGGCATAGCCCTGTGCCCTGATTTGTTCCAATTCTTTTTCAAGTTGTTCTTGGGTGATGATCGTTGCGGTCGTGCGCATCTCAAGTTTCTCTGGCGTAGGGCAATTCCCAAAGGCCAATAAGGCTTTACCCAAAGCCGTGCAGTGTAAGGGTGCCATATGGCCGATCTCTGCATTCACTCGTAAGGTTGCTTCCGATTCCACCTGGTCGATATACAATGCCTGACCCTGTGAATAGATCGCAAGGTGAGCGCACTCTCCTGTGGTTTTCACAAGCTTGTGTAAAAAAGGTTTTGCGGTTTCTCGCAGCGGCATGCGATGAATAACTGCGCTGCTAAGATGGACCAGGACCGGCCCCAATTGATAACGTCGTCCATCCGGAGCCTGTTCTACAAAGCCGTATTTTTTTAAAGTCTGGATCATTCGGGAGGCAGTGCCTTTGTTAACCCCCATGCGTTCTGCCAGTTCAATCACACCGAGGCTTTGCTCTGATTCTGCCATCATGATCAGGATTTTTAGACCTCGTGCAAGGGATTGGATTTCACTCATTTGTGGCACTCCAAAGATGTTGCGTAATGTACAACGATGTTGCGTAAATCAATTATATAATAAGATTTACAAAATTGTCAAGAATCGAATGGCGAGAAAGTTGAATATGTATGGAAGATTATTGTCCTTGGTGAGTCATCGGATATGGATCATTTCCATAGCCTTTACGGAATTATCTTTGAGGATATAAAAATGAAATCAATCATTGGGTCCCAATCGCACAGCAGCTGCAGCAAGGGTTAGACCAACCCACTCAGGCTATTGCAGATGGCTTTCGGTTGATTGGATCTGGGAATAAGGTGGCAGAATAACCGCTGATCAAGTATTAAATTAAAGCTCTGTGCTCATAGGTTGCTTGATCAAACGTTTTAATAATCATGTCATCCACGACAAACGAGGTTGCTCAAACCAAAAGATGAGTATGATTTTGCTAACTTCTACTTGGTTTCAAAGCGCAGTTCACCGCTGTTCATCCGCAGGATGACATCCATTTTTGGTAGGATGCTCAAATCATGAGTGGCGATGATCACACAATAACCGTCCTCATGCGCGAGCTTCACGAGAATATCGATGATATTGACGCTGTTTTCCTCGTCCAGGTTCCCTGTAGGTTCATCTGCTAATAGCAGCTTGGAGTCCATCGACATTGCGCGAGCAATAGCCACACGCTGTTGTTCACCACCTGAAAGCATATTTGGGAAGCGGTCCAGGACCGACTCTGGTAATGCAACCCGGGTGATCAGTTCTTTGGCACGGGACCGAGCCTTTTCATCTTTGGCGCTTCGGTCATCGCTCAGCCGTAATTAGCATGCAGATTAGATAATTTCCTGTAGGAATCTTTCAGCTAAGATTGCCACGTCGCCGCTAGGCGGCTCATCGCAATGACAGATTAAGGAGCTTCCGCCAAGAGCATTACAGCAATTTATCAATCCTCGCAAATGAGGCACCAGCCCGATCTCAGTGTCTTTTCGGTTTAGTGGTGCTTCCGGAAAGAGCGTTGCGCTGTCGGTCAGGGTGAGGTTTGAAGCTAGCTAGCTGGATCTCTTTTCTGAGTTGACTCCATGTTAGCGCACCCTGGGGTAGATTTGAATAAGACCAAGGAATAGCGGTTAGGATTAAAGAAATCCGTGATATTGCCTCAAGATTTTGTTTTGGTAAAGTTAAAATGTCAAGGTAAAGTAAAATTATTTTCCGTCGTTGCTTGACTTTTTTTGCTAACCTGATAAAATACATAGGCTGGTGGAGAGGAAACTACTCCACTCCTGCAGTAACAGTTCGCAAGAACATTAATAATTGTTTCAAAATAGCCTATTCCACCAAAGAGGTCGGCTATAAGTAATAACAGGAAAATTTACCCTCTATAAGGGTAACACATGCGGGTGTAGTTCAATTGGTAGAACGTCTCCTTGCCAAGAAGCACCTGTCTCACCAATGATACACTTTGTGTTAATGTCCCCTATATACAGGAACAATCCCCTGAAATAACCGTTTTCCCCCATATATGGGGGTTTTTTGTTTCTATCTACTGACCTAGACCTTCTCTATATTTAAGAGAAATGGTAGTTGAGATTGTATTTATAGCCTACTCTGCTGTTGTATAAAAGAGATATACCCTGTATCACTTGGTTGACAATTTAGGGCATGTGTAATAAAATAATAATCAGTAATTTGCTAATGACCACCAATACACAAAAGGAGAAAGGTTAATATGAATTTGAGAGAAGCGGCAAATGAATTTCTTACCGCGAAAAAGATTGAGAACCTATCGGATAAGACAATCCAACTTTATTCAAATATGGTCAATGAGTTGGTGGATTATGTGGGAGAAATTCCTCTTGAAGCGTATTCCCCAAGGCATGTACGAGACTTTCTGGGACATCAAAGTAGCCGTGAAGGCCGTTTTGGAAAGCTTTCGGATGCTACTATCCATAAGTATTATTCAGTAGTCCGCACATTTTCACGCTGGCTTAGGGACCAAGGATATCAAGAAATTTCAGCGACTGAAAAAGTCAATGCTCCTCGGATGGAGGTTAAACTTCCAGAAGCATTGAGTGATCAAGAGGTTTATCAATTGTTTCGTTATCTCAAAGCGTTTTGCAGTGAGCGAGTGCAACTAATTTTTGCGTTTTTTCTTGATACAGGAGCAAGATTATCAGAGGTTGTTCAATTAGATTTGAGAGATTTGCATCTTCAAGATGGATGGGTCAAGGTA
>DAINBD010000025.1:0-17557 GCA_036733105.1 Candidatus Brevefilum sp.
AATTTGGACAAATTCGCTCTTATTAAATTATACATTATTTACAGTCTGACTTCAATAATGAATCAGGAAAAATATCAAGAATCCAAGCAAATTTTAAGGAAAATGTTGGTGTATTTTGATTGAAAAACCTATCTAATAATCTGGCGTGCGAATTTAATAACGACATTATTGAAACCATTGATGCCCGCATGCCTGTTGTTTTAATCGGAGGTGTGATCCATTCAGAATTTTCAATCCGTTAAATGATGAGATGGATAAAAAAATTTATTCTTTATTTTTGGGGTGCAGAAAGGTAAATAGGTAAACTTGAAATTTGCTCTCGCCCGCGCTTTTCTGATACAAAAAATCCGGCCTTTATTGAGTTCCTGGATTTTTCACTTCCGAATCAAAACGAGGCTGTATCAATATTGATACAGCCTCGTACATTCATTTTACGTTTTATTTCTGTGTAATCTTGATGGTTTTTGGTTTGGCTTCCTCAGCTTTAGGAATTTCAAGCGTTAGGACGCCGTTCTCAAGTTCTGCCACCACTTTACTTGAATTTAATGGTGTGGGGAGCGAGATGACACGGTGGAATTTGCCGCTGGGACGTTCTGCAAGCAGATAGTTGGCATCTTCGTCACGATCAGCACTTAATGTGCCCGAAATTGTGACGATTTCATTGACGATCTGGATGTCTAAATCATCTGGTTTGACACCCGGCAAGAGTGCTTTGATCGTGAAGGAATCCGTATCTGCTCTGACATCGATTGGGAATGCCAGTTCGGATGTGTAATCCTGCTCATAATCACGCATAATTTCGTCAAGGGATCTTCGACGTGGGGCTCTTCGAATTGGGTTAACATACAGGGTCATAATTACCTCCATTTGTTCTTGTTGATTTCAATCATTTGTATCTTATTGGGGATTTGTTAACTTCTTATCGGAGAAAAATCTGAAGAATATTAGAATTCATCGATCAATTGCAATCTTTGCTGTGCGTCTGTTACAATAAGCGGAATTGTTTTGGAGGTTAATGCGTGGCATGAAAAACAAAAAATGGTTGATCTGGATCCTTGCCCTTGGGTTGGTTGTTCTTGTAGGGGGTTATCTCCTGCTTAGACAAACTTTTTCTCCAAACACGCGCACCCGTAAAGTCATTGATTTCTTGCGTCATCCAGAAGATTACCCTGAGTTGATCCTTCCGGCAGGGATGCACTGCGGGAATGCCCCCTTCGCCCTACCTTCAGGTGGGATGATTGGTTTTATTTGGGATGACTCATTTCGACCCGGGCACCGGCATTCAGGAATTGATATTTTTTCAGGAAAAAAGGTAGATGAAGAACCTGTTTTTGCGGCTTACAACGGTTACCTCACCCGGCTGGAAGATTGGAAAGCTTCGGTGATCATCCGGATACCATCTGATCCGCTTAATCCAGGTCAACAGATATGGACCTATTACACCCACTTGGCTGATCCTGCAGGCGAATCCCTGATCAGCGCCGAATTTCCACCCGGGACGGAGGAAGTCTTTGTGACCGAGGGCACCCTCTTGGGTTACCAGGGCAACTATTCAGGTACACCCGGTTCACCAACCGGTATTCATTTGCATTTTTCAATTGTCAAAGACGATGGAAACGGGCGTTTTCTAAATGAGCTTGATATCAATAACACCCTCGATCCATCCCCTTACTTTGGTTTATCCTTGAATGCCAACCATAACCAGGGGGAAATACCTCTCTGTTCAACACCTTAAGGAACCTGATCCGGTGCAATTTTCCGTTCATCGTATAATTGACTTGGTGACTCTTTCAGCAAGATCAAAGGATAGGGAACAAAATGGAAGAAATAGCATACAATGTTTTTATTGAGAATGATTTTCGCGGGGTGGTGTTGGGTGCCATCATTCTGGATCAGGGATTGATCTTTGTCGATGCACCTATTTATTTTGAGCATGTTCAGGTCTGGCAGAAAAGAATGGCGCCCTTGAGTGACGGACTCCCCAATAAACTTGTGGTGATGATGGATACGCATATTGATCGTGTAATGGGGGTTCGCGCGCTTGAGATAGATATTCTGGGGCATCAAAATGCGATCGACATCTTGACCAATCGCACAAACACATTACGAGCTCAGGATATCGACTGCGGGGCGTTGTACACACCTGATGATCTAACCACGAATATCCATTGGCCTGTTCCAAATCTATCTTTTACCGATCAAATTTCACTCTATTGGGATGATGAACCTGTGATCGTGACCCATCAACCAGGGGCGCATTCGGCGGGTGCCTGGGTAGATTGTCGTGCTGAGAAAGTGATTTTTGTCGGTGACAGCGTTGTAGTGCACCAACCGCCTTTCCTGGCATGGGCTGATCTTGATATGTGGATTGCAGAACTGACCTGGTTGATATCAGACGTGTATAAGGGTTACAAAATCGTCAGCAGCCGCTCCGGGATTGTGACAAGACGCTCGATCGATTGGATGATCAGATTCCTGATGACGGTTAAGGAAGTGGTTGTTGAATTTTCAGCAAGTGAAAATAAAAGTGAAGCGATTGCGGCGGTGGTTCCTGTTCTCTTAAGAAGGATGCGTTTTGACAAGTCTTACGCGACCTGTTATCGAAATCGTTTGGCATGGGGATTGGACCAATACCTCCAAAAACATTATCCGAAAGATCATCATTGATAGATGAGGAGATTCTTTATGAAGGCTGATGATTGCAAACCGCTGGTTGAAATTTCGCGGGGTGAAATTGTTGAATCAATCCATTTTGGTGCGTTTGTTGTTGTGGATTCCTCCGGTCAGATCCTTGCTGGTGAGGGTAATGCTGAAATGATGACCTATCCGCGCAGTTCGATGAAACCCTTACAGGCTTTGCCCATCCTTGAGATGGGGGTCGATGAGGCGTATCACCTGACTGACCAGGAAATCGCGATTATGTGTGCATCGCATGCCGGAACGGATTTGCATGTGGAAGTTTTGAAAAGGCTGCATGAAAAAATTGGCATCGGTGAGAAAGACCTGGCTTGCGGTGTTCATATGCCGGGAGACGCGGACACCCGAATTGCGATGATCAAAGCTGGTGAGAAGCCCACACCATTTCGACATAACTGTTCAGGCAAACATACAGGTATGCTGGCACAGGCTCGCCTGAGAGGGCTTGAGATGAAGGATTATCTCGATCCTCAGCATCCCGTCCAGGTAACAATCCGGGAAACCATTGCAGATATGGTGGAAATGGCACCTGATGCGATGCCGATCGGGATCGATGGCTGTTCAGCGCCTGTCTACGGCATTCCGCTGAAGAATATGGCACTTGGGATCGCAAAAATGGCAGATCCATCCGGGTTGGGAGAGGTGCGTGAAGAAGCGTGTCAAAAAATAACTGCTGCGATGATGAAACACCCAGTGATGGTAGCTGGACCGGATAAATTTGATACTGACCTGATGAAAGCAGCTGAAGGAAAGGTATTTTCCAAAGGAGGTGCCGAAGGATACCAGGTTTGGGGCGTTATGCCTGGTTCAATGGGTGTCGATTCCCCCGGTTTGGGAATTGCAATTAAGATTTCCGATGGAGATCCCCAGGGTAGAGCTCGCATGTGTGTCAGCTTGGCAATTTTGAAGGCATTAGGCGTATTGAATGATAGCGAGATGGAACAATTGATCCCTGAAGGAAGAATTGCAGTTAGAAATTGGCGAGGACTTGATACTGGCGAAATCCGTCCATCATTCACCCTGGAGCTGCAAGACTGACCAATCCCAGAAAGGTTTTTATGGCGTCCTTTGATCTTCGCAAAATCACTGAATTAAGAAATCGGTTGTTAGATGCATTTGGGGAACCCGAATGGCGGGAACCCTTGCCGCCGGTGGATGAGCTTGTTTCAACTATCCTGTCTCAAAATACCAATGATGTCAATCGGGATGCTGCTTTCGTCCAGTTGTGCGGGACATTCCCCAATTGGCAAACCGTCAGGGATGCGCCCACGGAACTGGTTGTTGATGCGATTCGTACAGCCGGCCTGGCAAATCAGAAAGGACCACGCATTCAACAAGCATTGAAGGAGATTTCTGATCACAACGGCGGGAGGATTGACCTTGCGTTTCTTAGGGAAATGCCTCGGGATGAAGCACGAGATTGGTTGATGAACGTTAAGGGCGTGGGACCGAAAACTGCTGCGATTGTACTTCTGTTTTCGATGGGGATCCCCGCTTTCCCAGTGGACACACATATTTACCGGGTTACAGGGCGAATCGGGATCCGTCCGAATGGCATAAATGTTGAAAAAGCCCATGCCTTTTTGGAAGAACTTATCCCTGAAGAAGCCTACTATGATCTTCACCTGAACCTGATCCATTTGGGGAGGCAGGTTTGCGGTGCCAGGAAGTGGCATTGTTATAGATGCCCGGTGGAAGACCTGTGTGAGTTTGACAACAAGAACTTGCAGCCCTGATGGCTGCTTTCTTTTACAGACCGATAGAATAACTCGAATTGATCTTAGGAAAAGATCAGGAACCTGTTTGTGCTTCCAAAGTGCCGATCATTGACCATGGACCTGTCCAGGTGATTTTAACATCACATTCCTTGCCCAGCAGGTCCTGATTGCTTTCAACAAAGACCAGTTTGTTGGTTTTTGTTCGTCCACGCCAGCGGTCGCGTGATTTTTCCTCAAAGAGAACATTGACGGACTTATCTAAAAGGCGGGCGTTTATATCGGTTGCGATTTGTTCCTGCAATGTTTCTAACGTGCGGAAGCGGCGCATTTTTTCTTCATTGGGAATGTTGTCTTCCAGCATCCGTGCCGAGTAGGTTCCGTTACGAGGTGAATAGCGAGCAAGGTGAGCGACATCCATTTTTAATTCTGCCAGGAGGTCGTATGTTTTTTGGAATTGATCATCCGTCTCACCCGGGAATCCAACAATGATATCGGTGGCAATACTGACCCCAGGGATCTTCTCCCGTATTTTGGTGATCAATTCGCGATAATCATCTGCTGAATAACCCCGGTGCATAGCCTTTAATACAGAATCGCCGCCAGCCTGGATTGGAACTTCGATGTGTTCGCAGACTTTGGGTAGATCTGCGACTGCATCCAGCAGCTCATCAGTCATCCAATTGGGGTGCGATGTAAGGAACCGCAAACGTTTGAGATCTTCGATCTCGTGAAGATCGTTCAGCAATTTTGCTAAGGTGGGCTTTTCAGGTAAATCCAATCCATAACGGTCCACAATTTGTCCCAGGAGGGTGAGTTCCTTGACGCCCTGGCTAACCAGGCTTTTCGCTTCCGTGAGGATCTCATTGTAAGGACGGGAATGCTCAATTCCGCGTTTGGAGGGGATGATACAGTAAGTGCATGCGTGTGAACAGCCGTATACGATAGGAATATAGGCTGAGACCAGTTTGCTTTGAAGATCCTTCGGGAGGACTATTTCCTCATCTAAAATCGCATTCAGTTCTTGCTGTTTTTGCCCGAATTCATGTTTTGCATCCCGGTCGATCAGGTGGCGCAGAAGGGGTTCAGGATCAGATGGTGGGGAAAACACGTCTACCCAGGGGAACCGGTCTTGAATTTTTTGATTTCCCCGCACGCCAAACAGACACCCCATGAGATTGATCACGAGATCAGGATTTTTTTCCTTAAGGGGGCGCAGTGAACTGAGACGACCGATGGCTTTGTCCTCAGCGCTCTGCCGAACGACACATGTATTCAGGACGATCACGTCTGCATCGGCAGGTTTTTTTGTAGCCTGGTATCCTAATTTTTCTAATAAGGAGGCTGTTCGCAGCGAATCTGATACATTCATCTGGCAGCCTTCTGTCCATATATGGTATTTCATAGGCGGTTATTATACTCGACCAGGTCAACAACCCGAAATGTGTTATTGGAGTTTGTTGTAATATATATTTATTATTTAAAGGCCTCAAAATTTAAGTATTCCAGGTGAATTCTTTAATGGGATATAAAACTAAGATGGGGGCGAAGACATATTTTCGGTTATAATAATTATGATTGAAGCAATGTTTTCTAGGAATATGGAGAAAATGCGATGGATTTTGAAATAACAGAATTTAAAAGAAGCACTGTGATTTATACCAGCGGTCGTATCGACAGCTATACTGCCCCCGAGGTGGAGGAGGCTTTGAACCAGATCATCGAGCAAGGTCAATACAATATCATTTTTGATATGAAAGACGTGACCTTTATTTCCAGTGCCGGCTGGTGGGCATTGATTCGCATTCAGAAAGAAGCAAAAAAGATGAACAGGGGTGAGTTGGTGCTCTTAAGTCTGGAGGAACGAATCAAAGAATCCATGGATCTGGTTGGGATTGGATCCTATTTTAAAATCTATAACGACATGACAGAGGCTGTGGGTAGTTTTTGATCAACCCTCAAAATTCAAATTAAGAATAAAATTTAGAACACCTTAAGGCTGTCTTATGTCAGCCTTTTCTATTTAATTTGAAGTTTAGACCTGATTTGAAGGCGGATTTCTTTCCTCACCATGTGCATAGAGTTCTTGATGCACTGCCCGGATTGCATCCAGATCCATCTTGATGACCATCCGGTCATAGGTGACCAAGCCGTTCACCTCGGTCTCAACGTCTGAGGTTTGGGTATACACTGCCGCCGAAAGGCCAGCCCTGATCCATGGGATGAGTTCTTTTTGCAAGAGCTCGATATATCCGCTGGTCAAATCATCCTTGTTGGTGAACTTCTTGTAGCCGAAATCTTTACGTGGGTTCCAGGCATGATCTTGAAGGTTTAGGCTGTATCCGCCGAATTCAGATAGGACCCAGGCTCGATTTGGATCGATAACCGGCTCAGGAAGTGGTTTGAAATAAATATGTTCACTTTTAAAATCGCCATCTTCTTGATCAAACCAACCGCTGGCATGATCCACCAGCCGCGTGCGGTCGTGACGTTTGGTCCAGTTTGCAATTCTGGCAGCATCAAATTGTCCCCAACCCTCGTTGAAGGGGCCCCAAATCGCAATTGAAACAACGTTATGGAGTGCATCCAGCATTCTTTGATATTCGATCTCGAAATAAGCCCTGTTATCGCTGTCAGCGCGACCAAGCCGCCAGAATGACCGATCATCGCGAATGTTCTTGAATAAATTGGCAAAAAAGAACCAGATCGGTCTCGGGCTAATCCCGCCGCTGACCATGTCCTGCCAGACGATGACGCCCTCTACGTCACAATGATAATAATAACGTGCGGGTTCCACTTTGACATGTTTCCGGAGCATGTTAAAGCCAGCCTTTTTGAGAAGCCGAATATCCCACAGCATAGCTTGATCTGATGGTGGTGTATACAATCCATCTGGCCAATAACCCTGGTCAAGAGGACCATAGAGGAAATAGGGTTCGTTGTTGAGACAAAAGCGAAGAGTACCACCTTTGACACGCTTCAGACTGAATTTTCGCATGCCAAAATAGCTGGTGACTTGATCCACAACAGCATCATTAGATAAGAGGGTCACTTTCAGATCATATAGATGCGGATTTTCAGGGGTCCAGGGTGTGAATTCGGGCAGAGCAATGATCAGGTTCTTCGTGCCCGGTTCCTGTCCTTCTGCAATCAAATTACCTTCATCATAGACCTCCGCTTTGACCATCAACTGATCCCCAGAATTGTTGATTTGGGTCTGTATTGTCACTCTGGAACGATCAAAATCCGGCGTGATCCTAATGGATTGGATGTAAGTCTCGGGGACATGTTCCAGCCAGACCGTTTGCCATATGCCAGATACAGCAGAATACCAGATAAAGTTCGGTTTTAGGACCTGTTTACCGCGCTGGATCGGTCGGCTGTCTGTGGGATCTTGAACAGCCACAACCAGGTCGTTTTCACCTTCCTTGAGGAAGGGTGTGATATCAAAACTGAAAGGATCGTATCCACCGGTGTGCTCACCAACGGCTTTTCCGTTGAGGATCAACCTGCAATGCCAGTCAACAGCACCAAAGTGGATGAGTGTACGTCCGTTCTGGCAGGATGGGTCACTTGTAAATGTCCTGTGGTACCAGAGCGTTTCATTGGGCCTGAGGGGACGTTTCACGCCAGATAGTGCGCTTTCGATGGGATAGGGCACCAGGATATGCCCTTGATACTGGTTTGGCTGCGGTGCGTTTTTAGGTGTGATTGCAAAAGCCCATAGACCGTTGAGGTTTAACCACTCCGCGCGAGTCATCTGGGGACGGGGGTATTCTGGAAGGGGTGAGTTTGGATCGATGTCTGCTGCCCAGGGCGTGATGATGTGTCCCGGAACGATGCGATAGGGTTGATTTATCATTTATATGTCCTTATATGTGCAATATGTTTCATTTTACAAGAGTTTGTGGATTTCGTTAAGAAATTGATGTCTTGAGTTTTAATCATTGGATGAATGGATGTACTTAATGACACTAAAGCTTGTTTTATCAGCGGTATTGATTCACCTATGTACAATGTCCGAACACAAGCAGACTTGCCTTCAATGGTAAAATCAACACAGTTTATTTGTATTAAGGAGAGTGATCATTAATGACGGACCTAACCCATACGCCTGACTGGGTCAAGAATGCAATTTTTTACCATATTTTTCCTGATCGTTTTGCAAAATCTGATAAGCTTGAAAAACCAACCCTGATAGAGCCCTGGGGGGCACCGCTGACGCGTTATGGATTTAAGGGCGGTGACCTGGTTGGTGTCTATGAAAAATTGGATTACCTTCAAGACTTGGGGATTAATGCTATTTTATTTAATCCGATTTTTGCGTCTGCTGCCAACCATCGCTATCATACCTATGATTATTACCAGGTGGATCCCATTTTGGGGGGCAATAAGGCTTTCTTTAATCTGTTGAATGAAGCTCATCGGCGAGGGATTCGAATTGTTCTGGATGGCGTTTTCAACCATGCCAGCCGCGGGTTTTTTCAATTTAATCATATCCTGGAAAATGGCGAAAAATCCCCTTACCTTGACTGGTTTCATGTGTACGGTTTCCCGATGAATGCTTATCAGGGAAAACCGAACTACTCTTGCTGGTGGAACTTGCCAGCGCTGCCTCAATTCAACACCGATAATCCCCAGGTGCGAAAGTATCTCTTTGATGTGGCACGTTATTGGATTATGAAAGAAATTGATGGGTGGCGGCTGGATGTCCCTTTTGAAATCAAGGATGAATCATTTTGGCGTCAGTTCCGAAAGGCAACCAAAGAGCCCAACAGCGAAGCGTATCTTGTGGGGGAGATCCCATCGGAAGCGCAGGATTGGCTCCAGGGTGATATGTTCGATGGCGTCATGAATTATCAATTTTCGGCAGCCTGTGTGGGTTTCTTTGGTTCTGATTGCAGGGATGAAGCGATGGTGTCCGGGATGATGGGTTTACCTGAGGTACCCAATCTGGATGCAAAGGGATTTGCCAGACGCACTAAGGAACTCCTGGAGATCTATCCGCGCCAGAACGCCCTAGCCCAACTTAATTTGATGGACAGTCATGATATGCCCCGTTTTCTATCAATGGTCAGCGGGAATAAGGATGTCTTCCGGTTGGCAACCTTGTTCCAGATGACTTATCCTGGGGCACCCTGCATTTATTATGGGAATGAAATTGGAATGATGGGCGGGCGCGATCCTGAAAACCGTGCGCCGTTTCCGTGGGATGAGTCGCATTGGGACCATGACATACGAAAAGTCATCAAGACTTTTACGCACGTCCGGCAGGAAAACCCGGTATTACGAACGGGTGAATATGTGCCGATTTATGCTGAAGATCGGCGATTTGCCTTCTTGCGTCATCTTGAAGATAAGCGTATGTTAGTGGCTCTCAACGCAGGTAGCGGAAGCTGGGCATTGGATGTTCCTGTGTCTGATTATTTTAAGGATGGTATTCTTTTCCAGGATTTGCTCGGAGGAGAAGGCGCAGTCATTGAAAACGGTCATTTGCGCAAGTTGAGTCTGAAGCCCTGGCAAGGTGCGATTCTCAAACCGACGCCTTAGGATTTGTCTTGAAAATCTTTTCTAAACGCGAGAATCGAACTGTAATTCTATCATTAGAATAATCCCTGACATCTTTCTCATGAAGGATGGATAGGGGGATTTTTTATGTTAGTGGATTACCTTCTCCCGTCCTTGCGGTACAATTTCAAAAGGACGATCTTGGTTGGATGGTTAAAGGGAGCGGGATCGGCGGGCGGCTGAAGCTTGATCGTGGATGGATAACCGGTCACATCCTGTGGAACAGGGATCATTTGGACAAAATCAAGATAGGGGCTCTGGCAGAGTGTTTCAATTTCAGTGATAAAATCCGCGCCGGAAAGGAACAGTGCATTGTTGATCACCACCAACCAGCCTTCATGGGCAACCAGGGGACGGACTTTGTTGATCAGGCGGGTCATCTCGTTTTGAAGACTAACTTTGCCAGCGTCTGTTGTTGAGAAAAAAGGTGGGTCGAGAATGATGCAATCAAATAACCGATCCTGGTGCCGCAGGCGCCCCATGATCCGGAAGAAATCCCCTGGAATAACTTCAAGCGCATCTTCCGACAGCGCATTCAAAGTCCACGAGTGATAGGCAATTTTAAGAAAGATCTTATTCAGATCCGTTTGAACGACTTTCTTTGCACCGCCAGCACCAGCAGCAATCCCCAGGCTGCCTGTGTAGGCAAAGGTGTTGAGAACCCGCAATCCAGATGAATGATCCAGGAGCCATTGACGCAGGTTGCGGGTATCGAAGTAGAAGCTTGAATCCTGGTTGATTTGTAAATCAATCGAATAAGTGACGCCAAATTCATCGATCGTTTGGGGTAGGGCTGTCCCCTTTATGATTTGACCCCTTCGTCTCTCCTCATCCGGGTGTTGGCGCTGTTTCAGTAGGATCGATTCGACCCAATCAAGGTTGGCATTTGCCCATTGGATGACTGCCTGAACGATCTCCTGGGATTTCTCAGGTTCATTCATGTCCAGAATGACGAGGGAGGTGTTGTAACGATCTAGGATCAGTCCCGGACAGTCTTCATAGAAACCAGTAAAAAGTCGCAATGCATGTAATGAGTCCTGCAATTGGTCTCGCTGGGCAAACGCATGTGTGATCAAGGCAATTTGGTCAGGAAATTGGCTCATGGATTTATTTTACTAGAGTTTGCCATCTTCAGATTTAGTCATTAATAAATTAATATTTACACTAAACTAATTTTATGCTACAATTATTCAAATAAATTGTTTGGAGGTTCAGCATGGTTGCTTTTGTTGCACAATACAATCCTATTATCCAGGCTTTGATGGGCACCCTTTTTACCTGGGGTTTGACTGCATTGGGGGCTGGGTTGGTATTCCTAACAAAGGAAATCAATCGAAAATTATTGAATGGTATGCTCGGTTTTGCATCCGGCGTGATGATCGCGGCGAGTTACTGGTCGCTTTTGGCACCTGCCATCGAGCTTTCGCAAGGTCTATCTGTCCCTGCCTGGTTTCCAGCTGTAGCTGGTTTCTTATTAGGTGGTGCCTTCTTGTTTGCAGTGGATAAGCTCTTACCCCATTTGCATATGAGTCAGACGGATCCGGAAGGCCTTAAAAGCTCCTGGCAGCGCAGTGTTCTTCTGATCACGGCAATCACGCTTCACAATATTCCTGAGGGTTTGGCAGTAGGGGTGGCATTTGGCGCTGCAGCTGCGGGGATCGAAGGCGCAGATGTTGCTTCGGCGGTGGCACTTGCCATTGGTATTGGGATCCAAAATTTCCCTGAAGGCCTGGCAGTATCAGCACCACTGCGCCGGGAGGGCTGGAAGACGGGCAAAGCCTTTGTTTACGGGCAATTTTCAGGTATGGTTGAGCCTGTGGCAGGGCTGATTGGAGCCTTTGCGACCATCATGATGCGTCAAATCCTGCCCTATGCATTGGCTTTTGCGGCTGGTGCGATGATCTATGTTGTGGCAGAGGAATTGATCCCCGAATCCAAATGCGAGGGTCATTCTGATATTCCCACAATCGGCGTCATGTTGGGCTTCGCGGTGATGATGCTGCTGGATGTGGCATTGGGGTAAGACTTCAATTTATCCGAAAACAAAAACTGGCTTCTTATTTTGGAAGCCAGTTTTTATGTTTAATTTGGTTTTTCCCACACCTGATACAAAGCCAGGTTTCCCTGTTTGCCGTCGGAATAAAAACTCTCGGTCACCCGCAATCCAGCACCTTCCGCCAGTTGTGCCAATTCCTGATCATCGAAAGTATGCACATAACGCAACCCGGGCGTCTCTCCTGCCCGCCAATCCAGGAGGACATCGCCTGCTTCGAGGTCATCCGGATTTAGCCCCACGGTGGACCAGGGCACAACGCGCTTGCGCAAGCGAGGGCTGTTTTGCCACTGCCAGACGGAGATGGCGATCCGGCTCTTAATGGCGGTCAATTTAACAAAATCCATGACCAGTTGCTGACGATAACTTGCGCCAGGAATGTGGTGAAGCACCGCAAAGCAGGTCAGCCAATCATAGGAAGATTGAGGAAGGGCGTTGATCCAGTTCTCAGCAGAAAGGTCCACCGGTTGGAAGGCAAAATGACCCTGAGTCGGGTTCCCAGTCATGTGCTTTGCCTGTGAAAGCAAACCCTCACTCATATCCATACCCAGGTAAGCACCTGAAAAACCATTTTGGATCAGAGCACGGGCAAGTGTGCCGTTTCCACAGCCAACATCCAGGACAGAATCCGCATCCAGCATTAATTGTTGGGCAAGTTTACGGACGCCTGGCTGCACCTGGTGACGGGTGGCGCTGAAGGAGCTGGCAAATTGCTCATAAAAAGCGTGATTGATAGAAAGTAATTGGGATCGAATGCTAAAATCCATTGCATGATCAAGTATATTGCATGGCTGCAGACTCGGCAACAGTCAGGGAAAACATCAGAATGAGATGGCAGTAAAGCACGGCTATAAGGATTCCTTCCGTTTTCTTATGATCCACCAGGCGAGTGCACCGATGATTCCACCGCCAATCAATCCAATTGGGAGCCATTCCAATAGCTGTAACAGGATGATGCTCCTGATCCAACGCCAATACTGCCACCAAAAACCATCAAATCGTTCCCCAAATATGTTAAACCATTCCAAATTGGGCAGCTTCCCTAATGAGAATAAGACCGCATAAAAAGAATAATAACTAAGCAATGCACAACACCAGGTAAGAATCCCAGCCTTGATTGGCCCTTTGATAGATTCTGATCGCTGGCTTTCAAAGAGGGTCACGGGGATGATCGGCACCAGCCAGATCCCATAATTTAATCCAATGACGATTGGGATTGCAATGAATGGATTTTCGCCCAGGTTGGGACCCAACCCAAAGGCCAGCCAATCCAAATAGAACCAATCAATCATTCCAAATATCAGTCCGATCAGTCCATAGAGATACCAACGTTTATTGTGTTTCATTGACAACGCTCCTACCAAGTTTTGAAACGCGTTCCTATCAATCATACCAAAATCGCCAGAGTCGTAACTTAAACAAAAAGACTGCTTCTTCTCATTTCGAAGCAGTCTCTGAATTATACTTTCACGTCCTCAGGCAGTATCCCTTTTCTCATTCGGCGGCGCAGTGCGTTCTTGCCTGAGCTTTTGATTCAGCCACATGCGCTGTTGAACACTTTCCGGTGTGATCAACCCGATCAATTGTCCGTTTTCAACCACGGGCAAAATCCTGTTAAGCGCGAATTTGGGCAGGACATCGTTCAGTGGCTGTTCAGGGTCAAGCCCTGTTGGCTCTGATCCAATGGCTGCATAGGCAGGAGCTCGATTGCCCAGTCGATCAAGAGATTGGATGAGATCCTGGCGCCTGATGATCCCCAGGAAATGCCCATTTGAGACGACCGGGATATTTTGCTGGCCGGTGGTCATCGACAGCTGGAAGACAATATCGAGGGGCTGGTTGGCTTCGACCTGGTAAAACTGGGAGATCATCGCATCTCTGACCATTAGTCCTTCCATGTCAGCCTTCATTTCGACGGCATCTGCCTCTGCACCGGCTCCAGACCAGATAAAAATTGCTGTCAGGACAAGCCAGGGATTAATTATGAACCCAGCAATACCCATCAAAACTGCAAAGCCGCGTCCAATATTGGCGGCTGTGCGGGTAGCTTTGGTATAGTCCATGCGTGAAGCCAAGATCGCTCGCAGAACACGCCCACCATCCATTGGGAAGGCAGGGATCAAATTAAACAGGACCAGGGTTAGATTTACTGAAAGCAAGCGCAGCCAGAAGTTATCAAGCAGCATTCCCATCTCAACTGGTCCCGAGATCGCGCCTGAAATCAGAAGTCCAACAAACAGAACCCCGGCGATCAGAACATTGACTGCAGGGCCGGCTGCCGCCACTATCAACTCCTGTTTGGGCTCTTCGGGCATGCGTTCAAGGCGTGCGACACCACCGATCGGCAGCAGAGTGATGTCCTTTGTGGCAATTCCATAGGACTTAGCAGCCAGCGCATGCCCAAGTTCGTGCAGGACCACGCTTAAGAACAAAACCAGTATGAATGCGATCTCACTGAAAACATCGGCAGTTGTTCCGCCTGAAAAAAGCGTTGTGAAACCAACCCAAATTAATAAAATTAGGAAGGTTGGATGAATATTTAGTTTGATGCCGGCAATTTTTCCGGCATGCCAAGTTCTTCCCATTTCTTTCCTTTCTTCTTTCTATTTATCTTAATCTTACTTTACAGGGAAATTATAAGAATTATGTTGGCGTCTTGTAAAAACTTTGTGAAGGGTTTAAGCTCGAGTTAATGCGCCTGACAGATTTGTGGGTACAATAATGCTTATGAAGGCTGAAACGTGGCTGAAAAAACGATCATATACTGAAACAGATAAAGAACTTGCGCTGCAGATTTTGAATGAGATTAAAGCAGGTACTGGGCTTCAGGCTGCTCAAAAAGCCCATCCCAGACCCGATGGGGAGGGCTTTATTCCAAAACACGCCCTGGTTGCTGCTTATTACCAGAAGGTTGAAAACGGCGAGTGGGAAGAAGATGAAGCCTTACTGGCGAAGATCAGAATGAAGCCCACACGGACGCTCTCCGGTGTGACCACGGTGACCGTCCTGACTCGTTTTCACAGCTGTCCCGGAAAATGTATCTTCTGCCCGCAAGAAGAACAAATGCCAAAAAGCTACCTCAGCGAAGAACCGGGTGCCAAGCGAGGATTACAGCATGGTTTTGATCCCTATGCCCAGGTGCATCATCGGATCAAAGCTTTAAAGGCTGTTGGTCACCCGACTGATAAGATCGAGCTTCTTATCCTTGGCGGGACATTCAATGCTTATCCCCTTGAATACCAGGAATGGTTTGTCAGGCGCTGCTTTGATGCGATGAATGAGGTCAACCCTGGTGATGACCCTCATTTTGAGAGTCTGCCTGAAGCCCAGGCGCGCAACGTTTTGGGTGATCATCGTAATGTAGGTTTGGTGATTGAAACCCGTCCAGATCAGGTTACCCCTGAAGCGTTGAGCTGGTTCCGCTACCTGGGCGTGACCAAGGTCCAGATCGGGATTCAGAGCCTGGATGATCACATCCTGGCGCTCAATAAGCGCGGTCATACGGTACAGGAATCTTTGCGTGCTGTTGAACTTCTTCGCGCAGCGGGATTTAAAATCGTCTTGCATTGGATGCCAAACCTATTAGGGGCAACACCTGAATCTGACCGTGAAGATTTTCAGCGATTATGGGAAGTGGGTACTTTTTGTCCCGATGAACTGAAGATCTACCCCTGCCAGTTATTGGAAAACACCGAGCTTTATGAAATCTGGAAGCGCGGCGAATATCAGCCATATTCAGAAGCAACTTTACTCGATCTGATTGCGGATATCAAAACCACAGTTCCTAAGTATTGCCGGATCAACCGCATCATCCGGGATATCCCTTCGACTTATGTGGTGGAAGGCAATAAAAACACAAGTCTGCGCCAGGATGTTCAGCGCGAGATGGCACGCCGGGGAACGCAGTGTGAATGCATCCGTTGTCGCGAGATCAGAAAAACCCAGGTCGCTCCCCAGGAAGTGCGCATGCATGATCTGATTTACCATCCTGCTAAGGCTGAAGAACACTTCCTCTCATTCGATACCGAAGATGGGAAATTGGCAGGGTTTTTACGTCTGTCGCTCCCAAAAGATACCCAACTGACTGGGATCCGTGAGCTTGAAGGTGCTGCGATCGTTCGGGAGGTTCATGTTTATGGGCAATCGCTTGAGGTTGGTGAAGAGCGGGATGGCATTGCTCAGCACAGCGGGTTAGGCAGCCGATTAATTGAAGAATCGGAAATGGTCGCATTTAATGCAGGATTCCGACGTTTGGCTGTGATCGCTGCTGTTGGGACACGGGCATATTATGGCCAGCGGGGTTTTGAATTGGGGGAGAAATATATGGTCAAAGAACTTTGATCCTCATTTGCCTTCCTGTTGGCGCATCATAGATGATATATTAAACAAATCGTGTTGGAATCTTTAACCGATTAATGACTTTGTTCAATTCTTCTCCCGCATATAATTAAGCATAGACTGTTTAATTCTCATGAGGAAGGTTTTATGCGCAAAAACAAATTTTCTTTAGCATATAAAGACTCTGCATTGGTAGAACTCGTCCAAAGTGTGGAACACAACATTTTGGCAGCCTGGGCGATTGAATGTGTTGAGCGGGTTTTGCCCTATTTTGAAAATCAATTTCCAGATGACCCGCGACCGAGACAGGCACTGGTAACACTCCAGGAATGGATGGATACGGGGGTATTTAAGATGGCTGTGATACGAGGTGCATCCCTGGCATCTCACGCCTCAGCCCGTGAAGTGGGCGAGGATACGCCTGCTCGTTCTGCTGCCCGTGCGGCTGGTCAGGCTGTCGCATCCGCCCATGTTCCGGACCATGCAATTGCAGCAGCCAATTACTGCCTGCAAGCCCTGCATCGTGCAGCTGACCCTCAAGATGCAGATGAACTCGTTAAGGGGGAGAGAGCGTGGCAGTATCAGCGTTTGCTTGAATTGCATCAACGACGAAATACTTAATCACGCAGAGATATTATCCAGTTAAAGGCTGAATTTTGACTTGAACATTTGGGGAAAATCGTGAGGACAATGTGATGGATAATCAATGGACCTTCAAGCAAAATCAAATCACCTGGCATCCAAACCCAAAATCACAATAAAAAAGATAACAGTTGAAGCAGAACTGGCTTCAGCGCCAGTGCGATCAGCCCCATTACTGCGCCGACCAGCCAGCCTGCCACCACATCCAAAAGATAATGCACGCCGAGGGCAACCCTTGACAGCCCGACCCAGGGTGCCCAGAGGGCTAAGACCGCGCCAAACCAGGGTGGTCCCAGTGCCAGACCCATGATTGCCAGGGCGGCTGAACGCGCCGCATGACCGGAGGGAAAAGAATGAGGGTCTGTAATTCGGTAGATTTGCCCCCATTCGCCATCGGGACGCGGTCGTCGGATTGAAAATTTGAGCAGGACGACGGCGATTGCCATCACAAATAATCCGACAGCCAGAAATAATGCTTGTTCCCGCCACGCTCCCTTAGTGAACAACCAGACAAAGAATAATCCTGCCAGCCAAAACCAGGAAT
>DAINBD010000026.1:0-17318 GCA_036733105.1 Candidatus Brevefilum sp.
CAGGCTGCTGTCTTTGCTGCGTAATCACCCTGGTAGGAACCATTCCGGATGGCGACACGCGCCCCTTCTTCCGCAACAATATCCACTAAATCACCTTCTGCCACTGGCGCAAGAACGCCGCCTTCGCCAAAGACCTCGTTGCGGAGCAAGCGAATTTTATCCGGTACAGGCATCAGGATGTCCAAACCATCCGGAGATTTGCCAAAGGAGATATATTCATTGCTGATAATGACCTGTTCGATCGCATCCCGGTCAACATCCAACACCGACCAGCCCAGTTTAATGGCTTCATTCAATGTAAGGTTGGTATTGATCCCGGAAGCAAGGTCATTATAAATTTCAGGCGCGCGGGCGACCAATCTGGGCATCATATCAAATTCTAAAATCCGATCGCGGACCGCCATGATCAAATTTTGCTGCCGCTGTGCTCGATCAAAATCACCGCCTTCTGTCTTTCGAGCGCGCACATAAGCCAGGGCGTAATCACCAGGCAAGGTGATCACACCAGGCTCGATGGTAACTGTGTTCCATTTGCCCAGTCGATCAAGAACCATAGGTTCGTCAAACGTTAACCGGACTCCTTCAATATGATCAATAAAATCAACAAAAGCCTGGAAATCAATTTGGGCATAATAATGAATGGGAACGCCCAATAATTCTTCAACGGTCCTGGCTGCCAAACCAGGACCGCCGCCAGGCAGATTGTAGACTTCGCCCAAATAATAGGCAGTGTTGATTTTGCCATAGTCAAAACCGGGGATAGCTACCCAAAGATCCCGCGGGATAGAAAGCATCCCTGCCGTGTTATTCAGCGGATCGAGGGTGAAAACGATCATCGTATCGGTCCTGGGAGTCTCACCCGCCTCCCAGTCGCGATAATCAAGCCCCATCACAAGGAGGTTGACCCGGCTCACGCCATCCCATGGTTCGGGTGTGGGCAAATCAGCTGCCGGGATTTCCGTCGGCCTGGGCGTGGCGTCGGTTTCTTCTTCATTTTCGGTCTCTTCTGTCGCCAAAACGGGGTCGCCAGGCAAGGCAAAGGTTTCATTGCTTGCGACAACTTTTCGCAGCGTACGGTATCCAAAAAACGCCCCCACAAAAGCCAGCAAGATAATTAAAACCAGGATGATCTGTGAAGCACGATCTCTAGGAAAATTTTGAGCAATGTTCTTAAATAACTTCATTTGTAATTAACCAAATTTTTTGATCCACTAACTTGAAACAAGCCTGGATCAAAAGCAAAAACGTTTCGTGAAATTAACTTGAATTGGAATTATCTATTCCATTGGAGGGGGCGGCACCGGCAGATCTTCTTTTTGGGTGTCAATCCACTTATCGCCTTCATCGATCAACATCACCGGTATATCATCCACAATCGGGTATTTCCGGTCACAATCCTGGCAAATCAACCAGCATTCCCGGTAATACTCCAGGAGTCCCTCTTTCTCCTGGACACAATGCGGACAGCGAAGCATTTCAAGTAATTCTTTATTGACCATCAAACCTCCAATTTATCCCACGCATCAGGGACAAGTGATCTCATTTTAATGCAAAAAGCCCAAAATTAGCAACTCTACAAAGTGATGATTAACTGCAGACTGTGATGCAATGCACTCAGTCGCCCTCAGGTTCGGGGATTTCCGTTCCAGGCCCATACTCATAAATAGCCTGCCAGGGGCGGAATTTTGTATAAATGGAATCCGAGAAGTGGACCTTGTCATCTTTATACACCGTGCGGGTGACCGTAATTTCTGCTCCTTCGGCAGCATAATCAACCTTCTTGATTTCGCCCTCTTCAAGCTCAGGATTTTCACGATACAGATCTTCCGGAGCAGGCACCACGTTGGTTGGACCGGTCGTCTGCCAACTGACCGTGCGCCCATCGCTGGTGGAATAAAACTTCCAGGTGAGGGAGAAATAATCACCCATATACGTTTCCATCAAGAGCCAGTGATCGGTATCGTTGGTGAATTTCAAATCCACGATTGGCACATAAACGGTCGCATCCAGACCTGCCAGATTGGGGTCTTTACTGCCATCACGGCGCATCTCATAGTAGCCAACGCGGTAGGCGTGTGCATGGCGCTCAGGAATAGGGAAACCGGCAAAAAATGCTGCCCTAAAGAGGGTTGTGCTCACCTGGCACACCCCGCCTCCCACACCTTGAATCGTCTGCCCACCGTAGATGATCAGGGCTTCGGCATACCCATTTTCAAGGCTGACATTACCCAAAGCATCCGCCATTGAGAAGGTTGCCCCTGGCGGGATCAACAATCCGTGAAACTGGGAAGACGCTGTTTCAATATTTTGAACACGGGCGGCATCTGAACCGTAAAAATAGGATGTCTCCGAATGAACCAGTTCGGTGATACCAAGATCTGCCCCTGTCATATCATCGGTCACAACCGGCTTGATGGTTTCGAATACCAGGGGGATCTCATGGACGCCATTTTTTAATTTGGTTTCAATGTCTTCCAGGCTCGAAGTCACATCGAGCTTTCGCCCAATAGTTGCCGGCTTGTACACTTCTAACTGTAAGGTTTCATCGTTGAAAATGAAACGTGTGTTCACCGGCTCAACAGACAAATCTGAAGCCAAACTGTTGAGGAAATTCGTAAACAATGCCTGGTTGAGCGAGATCTGATACCCTGCGCCTGAATCCTCAGCGGCATCACTCCGGGTGACGTTCAACATAGACGCCAATTCTTCAGGGGGGATCGTCCAGGATTTAGATTCGTCACCAGGATCGCGGATAACGAGATCCTTGCTGAGGATCTCTCGGGCTAATTCAGCCTGCTGGCCGACATCCATGATCGCCGGCGGCGTTTCCCGAACAACAACAGGCACCTCTGCATTTTGCATATAGACCAGGATGGTTTCAATCAACGCAAGCGTCATCTCGATATCCACTTCCTTGCCGATCTGTCCGTTCTTAACAACAACCTGTGCGTTTTCCAACGCTAAAGAAGCCTCCTGGACCGGCTGATTGATCTCTGCCGCTATTGATTGAAGAAAAACTTGCGCAATCCGTTCATCATAATATACAACCGGAGAAAGCTGCAGCCCACTGAACCAAGCTCGCACCTTTTCAGCCATATTAGCCGTCAGCCATCCCCGCCGCCCTGCATCATAAGCCTGCTGAGCACTGAAAGTGGGATCAACCAAATATCCAAGGTCAATAGGTCGTGCTTCCCAGACTTTATCCTCATAGGCGAGGGTTACTTTCCCTTCGTAGGTATAAGGTAATGCCTCCGATAAACGCTGACTGGCTTCATTCATGGACAACCCTGAAAGGTTTTCATCCAGGACATAGATCCCTGGATAAACACGATCCGCATAAACTACTTCAAAAGCAATCAGGGCGATAACAACGGCCAAACCGAAAAGTGCCAGGCTGATCGGGATTGACCATAGTATCTGGCTGAAGAATTTCTTTTGGGGTTGTGAGGGTTGATTTTCACGCATCATAGTTTCCGATTATACTTCATGGAGGTGGTTAAGCGCATGTTTTGCAAATAGCCTCCCCTATTGACGAATATTTACGGCCACGCGTTCCATACAGATTTTGCCTTAAGATCATAATTTTAGTTAGCAAATTAAATATTTTATAATTACCTTATGATTTCCTTTGAACTTAAGGACACCCTATGACTTTTTCAATGGTTTTATTGATCATCATCATTCTTGCTGCCCTGGTTCTATTTTCAATAGAAGTATTTCCCGCTGAAGTTGTCGCCCTTGGGGTCATGCTGTCCTTAATCCTTTCAGGCATTCTGCCAGCGGATATCGCATTCCAGGGTTTTGGTAGCGATACATCGATCATGATCCTGGGGCTGCTCATACTAACCGCTGCCCTGGTTCGCACCGGCGTCATTCTGAGAATTACAAGAATGATCGTACGGACCATTGGCACCAACTACACACAGCTTTACTGGATCATTACGGGAACAGCCGGATTGCTGAGTGGATTTATGTCCAATACCGCGACCTCAGCATTTTTTACCCCGATGACAATTGGACTGGCGAGGAAGTACAAAATTTATCCTTCAAAACTACTGATGCCCCTGGCGTTCGCCGCCATTCTTGCCAGCTCGATCACCCTGGTTGGCACGTCAACAAACGTTGTCGTCAGCGGATTAATGCAGCAGCATAACATGGAACCTTTGGGGATGTTCGAATTGACCCCGGTTGGCCTTCCTATTTTAATCGTTGGTTTGCTCTACATGTTTTTCGTCGGGCGCCATCTCATCCCCACAAGGGATCAAACGGGTTCCGATATGTCAGAGGAAATCCTTTCTTATTTTTCTGAATTTGAAGTGACCCCAGAGTCGCGATGGGCGGGGAAAAGCCTCAGTGAACTTGGCCTGGGAAAAGAATACGACCTGACTGTGATGCGAATTATGAAGCCTTCGGGTTACCAAATCGATCCAAGAGCAAGTACTGTTTTACAAGCTGGCGATAAAGTCCTGATTGAAGGAAACCGGGATGAGCTGGTTGCGTTAGAAGATCGCGGAACGGTTAAGTTCACAGGCGATTTAAAAGAGGGCGCAGAGCTCAAAAAGGGGCTATCCATGGCTGAAGTGATCATCCTTCCTGGATCTCCCCTGCTGGGACGGACACTCGCTGGGCTGAATTTCCGGGATCGATATGGGTTGCAGGTCTTAGGTGTCAACCGGAATGGCGAAACCATCCATCACAGGATCAGCCAGACACGCCTCCGAATTGGGGATCAACTCCTTTTGCAGGGCGATCCTGACACCATCGATGGGCTTGGAAACAAAATCAGCTTCAGGGTTGTGACCAGCGATCTTGATGTCCAAACAGAAACCAAACGTGCACCTGTTGCCCTGGCTATCTTTATTGCAGTTCTGCTTCTTGTATCCTTCAATCTCCTTTCGCTCCCGGTAGCTGTCTTATTGGGCACATTTGCTGTGTTTATCACTCGGTGCATCACGCCAGGAGAAGCGTATCGACAGGTAAACTGGAATCTGTGGCTGCTCATTTCCTGCATGTTAGCCCTGGGACAAGCCATGGAAATTTCTGGCCTTGCCGATAGGGCTGCTGATTTGATCGTTTCAAATATTGGAACAACCAATCCTGTCGTCCTGCTGGGCGTCTTTTTCTTCCTGTCCTTGATTCTCACCCAACCCATGTCCAACCAGGCAGCAGCCGTGGTAGTCATCCCCGTTGCACTTCAAACTGCCAATCAATTAGGGTTGAATCCCCGTGCTTTTGCCGTGATGATCGCCCTTGGGGCAAGCTGCTCCTTTATCACCCCCCTGGAGCCAGCCGCGTTAATTGTATACAGCGCCGGAAATTACCGCTTTTTTGATTTCCTCAAGGTAGGGTCTATTTTGACGATCCTGGTCTTTATTATCGCCATCCTGATGGTACCCTGGCTCTGGCCGCTGTAATCCCCCGGTTTCGGACTGCGTTATGGGTCAATTGCCAATTTGTGTCATTTCAATGAATGTAAGAATTTCTTCCACGGATGAAAAAGGTCCCTTTTTAACATTTCGAAGGATCCCCTCAGGATCAACGAGGTACGTTTCAGGAACAGAAGTGACTTTGTAAAGGTCTGAAATTTTCCCTTGCAGATCGGGACCGTTGGGATAAGTCACATCAAATTCAGAAAGGAATGCCTGTGATGCTGTTTCGATGTCCATATAGGCAACACCAATAAATAGGACCGCTTCAGTACCATCATCTCGATATGTTCGCCAGGTTTCTTCCAGCATCTCGGCTTCATCTTCACAAGGTGCACACCAGGACGCCCAAAAATTGATCAACACGGTTTTCCCCCGCAATTTAGATGTGTCGATAGTTGGACCAGAAAAATCTGTCAAAACAAAATCTGGGGCTTTTGAACCAATCACAACAGGCTCGTCCCCATCTATCAATAAACGAGCGCCCAGGATACCAAAAAGTGCAATCATTCCCAAAAAGATAAGAATGACCCACAGTTTATAGGCTTTCGCCGATTGGCTATGTTCAGATGGCTGATTCACGCTCATTTTTCCTTCAAGGCTTCCAGGTCCTGCTCGACCCTTTGAAGATAATCATCCATACTAGCGATTGGTTTAGCCTTTGTTTTATGCAGTTTATTCCACAAAAGGATACTGCCAGCAAAGATGACCATCGGCGGTATGACAAAGAGCATCCAGTGCAGCCCTTGTTTTGGCGGTTCTCCCAAAACACGTTCCCCATACTGCTTGACAAAATCAAATTTGATCTCCTCTTGAGACCATCCTTCCGCCAAACGCTGGCGAATCAAGTCCCGCCAATCTTTGCAAACCTGGGTGGTACATTCATCCAGGGGGATATTTTCACAGACCGGGCAGTAAAGCTGGCTGGCAATTTGGTTGACTTCATCATCAGATGGCGTCTGATCCTGGGCACACACAGCCTCTGGCTTTAGGATCATTAACAGCCCTGCTAAAAAGATGATGAAGAAGAAATATCTGGGGGTAAGAAGTGTTCGTTTCATTGTTTTTTTGATTGCTAAAGCCATTTTCCCATAAGAATACCATATCCTAAATACTCTTAGGATGATAATGAGCGTTTTTTAGAAAGAGTATAATCAACCATCAGAAATTGTTTCGTAGAAAAAGTTTGAATCGATGAACATTGTACTCAGACACCTTTTCTTGGGGTTGGTATTGATAAGCACCCTCTCCGTACCCCTCAGCGATAACACCGCGTATGACCCGATCGTGGCAGAAATCCTTGCGGAAACCCAAAAAGAGCGTTGGGTAAACTGGATCGCTGCCCTTTCGGGAGATATCCCCGTTGAAACGGGTTCCATCAGCGGGTTTATACACACACGCAGCAGTCTGGTCATGTTTGAGCCTGATCATAACCCGAGCGCCTTCATCTACCTCCGGGATGAGTTGAACCATCTCGGCTTTACTGAAGGGCGTGATTACGAGATCCATACTTACAATTTCCCCTATTCTGCACGCCATGCTGAACGAAATTGGAAGAACCTGATCCTGACATTTCCCGGCACGGACCCAGAGCTAGCCCAAGAACGCATTTTGCTGGTGGCGCACCTGGACAGCACCTCCGAAAAGGAGACGACACTGGCGCCAGGTGCGGACGACAATGCGAGTGGTGCGGCTGGATTGATGGAAGCCGCTGCTGTTTTAGGTGATTTTGCCTTTAAACGCACGATTCACCTGGTCTGGTTCAGCGGCGAGGAATGGTCACGCGTGGGGAGTGAACATTTCGTTGAAGATTACGCCAGCTGGCTGCCAGAGATAATTGGCGTGATCAATTTGGATATGTTCGCCTATGATGCGGACCATGACCGCTGTTTTGAAATTCATACCGGGATAATGCCGGGATCCCAGGAAATCGGAGACCTGTTTGCAGCAGCCATAAAGACCTATCACCTGAACCTGACCTTTGATTTGATCGATGATGAAACCGCCTACACCTTTTCTGATCAAAAACCATTTTGGGATAATGGCGTTCCGGCGGTGATGGTCTACGAAAACGGCTTTTACCAGGAAGGAAAAACCTGCGGGATTTCAGACCCCAATTACCGCTATCACACCTCTGGTGACACGGTGACGTATATCAACCAGCAAACCGGCTTTTCGATCCTGCGTTCGGCAATTGCCGTCACGGCGCAGCTGGCTGTCCCCATTGCAAGAAATTCAGAAGTAACAAAGTCAACATCCGTTATTAAAATGCCGATCCAACTCCGACCAGAATACAGTCAGCGATCATACACTGACCTTTTCATCATGTATGGCATAAAATAATGCCTCAATTGCCAGTGCGAAATGATATTTTTATCGAATTTTGAGAAATTCTTCAGATAGATTTTTTCTTGCGTTCAGGTATGACAGCAACCAGTGTTCCTAATGTCATCACGCCAACGCCAATCCACAACCAGTTCACAAGGGGATTGATATATATCCTGAAAGTGGCTGTATTTTGAAGATCGGGGTCATATTCCACCAGGATCGCGTATAAATCCCTTGCGAGATTGCTTCTCACGGCTGGCTGCGTGACTGCCAGACCCATGTTGAGATACACATCGCGTTGGGGATAAAGCGCTTCAATCAGCGTTCCATCATGAGAGACTGTCAAAATTGCCTGGGTAATGGATATTCCATCCTCCCCGATTCGGCTCTCAAGACCTTCATACCGGAACTGATAGTCGGCAAGCGCCACGCTTTCGCCCTGGGCAAGTGTCACCTGGGTTTCCTTCTGTAAACCTTCCAACCCGATGATCCCCAGGCTCATCAAGACTACCCCCAGATGAACCAGCAAACCCCCATATTTTCGGTGATGCCGTTTGATGGGCAGCCAAAAGGCATTTGCCCATTTTTCATGCTGGCGTGTGCGAACGCGGATGACGCTTTGGAAGTATTCGCTCACGATCAAGATGCCTGCCAGCCCCGCCAGCCACAGTGCGATCAGGGTTAATCCATGGTGCACATCCCCGATGAGCCACGCCCCGAATGGAATTGCCAGCGAGAACAAACCAAACAACCAGAACGATTTACCAAATCTGGTGAGCTGTTTCCCGCTCCAGGCTGCCAGGGGACAAATGCCTGTCAGAAATAATAATAAAAGAAATAAAGGTCCTGTGATTCGTTCATACCAGGCAGGGCCGACCGTCACCTGTGTTCCCGTGAAAAGATCAGAGATGATGGGATAGATCACGCCCAAAAGACAGATCACCAAAATGCTCATCAGGATGAGGTTTAACAGTAAGGTTAAAACCTCTTTTGATAAGGCAAATTCAAAGACTTCAGGATCATCGAATTTTTGCCAGCGGGAAAAAAGTAATCCCAGGGATCCCAATGTGACCAGGGCGGTGAAAATGAACATCGGCAAACCAACATTGCTATCAGCAAAGGAATGAACCGAAGAAAGAACCCCTGACCGTGTAAGAAAAGTCCCAAAAATCACCAGTGAAAAGGTGATGATGATCAGGACCAAATTCCAACGTGTCAAACTGTCGTTTCGCCGCTGCAAGAGCGCTGTGTGCACAAGCGCTGTTCCGCTCAACCAAGGCATCAGGGCTGCAATTTCCACGGGGTCCCAACCCCAGTATCCTCCCCACCCAAGCACATCGTATGCCCAACGCATCCCAAGCACAAGCCCCAATGAAAGAAAGATCCAGGCAGTCAACGTCCAAGGGCGTGCAATCTCCAGCCAACGTTGATCTCTCCTCCCGCTTCCCAGAGATGCAATTGCCAGTGCAAAGGGGATCACAAACCCAACAAATCCCAGGTATAAAGTCGGTGGATGCCAGATCATGCCTGGGTGACGCAATAAGGGATTCAACCCCTGGCCGTCTTCGGGGGTCAAAGGCCACGCGCCTGCCGGCTGGAAGACGGAAAGAAAACGCTGTCCATCCGGCATATGCCAGAAACGCTCAAAAGGGGATTCAAATAAAACATTTAGTGCCAGGAAAAAGCCAAGGGAAACAAACACCACCAACAGGCTCCAGGGAAGCATCTCTTTTTCATTGTCCCATTTCCTAAGCGCAAACACCAGAGAGAAACCCGCCAATAGCCAGCTCCAAAAGAGCAGGGATCCGCTTTGTCCACCCCACAGCGCTGTCATTTTTAGATAAGCAGGCATATCCCGACTGGTGACGCTGTAGACATAGGCGATGTCAAAACGATCGGTTACTAAAAAGATCAGCAAGGCAATCAGGCTGAAAGAAACCAGTGTGAAAAGCAAAATTAATGCCAATCGAGCAGATTCAATGGCTGGCTTTGATTTCTGAGATACTCCCCAAAGCACCATCACCACCCCATAAATCGCCAAAAGAAATGCCAAAGCTAAAGCCAGGTAACCCAACGTAGATAGCATCAGAATATCTACTCCGCCTGTTCAGGTAATGCTTCTTCATATCGGGAAGGGCATTTTAATAAGAGCTCTTCTGCGATAAATACACCCTCCTGATCGAGGCTGCCTGTCAGGATAGCCTGGGCTTCATCCTTGAGCATATCCGGTTTGGCACCGTCATAACGCACCTCCAACCGGGGATTCAGTGGATCATTGACCGCCTGATGCAAAACCAGTTCCAATCCTCCGAGCGCTTCAATCTCCCGATCTTTGCCGGGAATGTGGGCAATTGTGAATTGAAGCAGGCCATTTTCCGAATCGTATCGAATACTTTCGCCTAAAACAGCACCTGAAACCCTGAGGTTTTCACCAGAGAGATCTTTTGTCGTCTCCTGAACCTCACGAACGGTCATAAAGAACTGTGCCGTTGCCTGTGTTGCACTGATCACCAAAAAAATGATCGCTGACAGGAACAGCAGTCCCACAACAATAAACTTGATCCGATTTGATTTTGAGACTTTAGAAACTGATTCGTTCATGCTGATGATCAAATCCTGACTCGAGTACCTGTAAATTCACTGACCTAATTATAATGGATGGGGGAAGAGCTGACCAAGCCCATAAGCCTGTCCCTTGAAAAATTTATCTAACCTTGAAAATCTGTCCTATGGTATATTTTAATCAATCTAAAAATCTCAGGGAGCGTGTATGTACATAGCAATTGAAGGTGTCATTGGCGTCGGAAAAACCACTCTGGCTCGCCTCTTACAAAAATCTTTTGATGCTGAATTGCTCTTGGAGATCTTTGAAGAGAATCCATTCTTAAGTGATTTTTACAGCGACCGACAGCGTTATGCCTTTCAAACTCAGATATTCTTCTTGCTCAGCCGTTATCATCAGCAGCGAAAAGGCGTCCGTGACGCACTTCAAACCAATCCCTGGTTGATTTCAGATTACACCTTTGGCAAAGACAGGCTGTTTGCTGAAGTCAATCTTTCTGGCGATGAGCTGGAAATGTATTACAAGGTGCATGAAGCCCTGGCAGAAAAAATCACACTTCCAGACCTGATTGTCTACTTGCGGGCAGACACAAACGTGCTTATGCAGCGCATTGCACAACGTGATCGACCCTATGAACGGCAAATGGAAGTTGATTACATCGCCACGCTCAATCACTATTATGATATCCATTTTGGAGGGCGTTCAAAGGAGAATATCCTTGTGATCAACACCGATGAATTAGATTTTGTAAGGAAACCCGACGATCTGGAATTTGTTGCTCAGCGGATCAATCAAGCCCTCAAACTGGCGCCTTTCCAGGAGAGCTTGCCGATCGATCTAAATCATTAGAATAGGGGACCCAGTATGCGAATAACCAAAGATTTACTTCATAAATATGCAATCGAAACCGTCAAACAGCGTCAGCGGAGTGAGCCTGACCTTCATGCGGCCTATCTTACGGGTTCACTGCTAAGCGAAAACCCTCTCTTGGGTGGAACAGCAGATATCGATATGGTATTTGTTCATAAATACCAGGCGCCGATCCAGCGTGAAACGGTTTCCCTTACACCAGAAATTTCCCTTGATATCGTTCACAAGATCCAGGATGACTATTCGCAACACCGTGAAATTCGCAAGGATCCCTGTCTCGGATATCCCCTCACTCATTACAACATCATCCTGTATGACACCGACCACTGGCTTGAATTTATCCAATCCTGCGCTACAGCAGATTTCCACCGACCGGATTTTGTCTTGATAAGAGTGAACACCTTCCTCAGCAAGGCTCGGGAATTGTGGTTTAAATTGAATACCACATCATTCGAAAATCACCTGGAATGGCTTGATTTGTTTTTAGATGCATTGGAAATGGCAGCAAATGCTGTGTCAGGACTGATTGGGCAGCCGCTTACCACACGTCGCTTTTTACTCACCTTCCGGGAGCGGCTCGAAAAGCTGGGGGTTCCGCGGCTTTTGGCAGGTTTCAAAGGATTAATGGGGTTTACCGATATTCTCGATGATAAAGTCCTGGCATGGGTGAATGCCTTTGAGAGTGATTATGACTGGCTCCTTTCAGCGGGCACGCCCCCGATACATCTGGATGCAAGCCGCCGGGCATATTATGTGGATGCAATCCGAGCCCTGGCAGACAGCGGCGATTCAGACCAGGCCGCCTGGCCGCTCTTGCGAACGTGGTTGGATGTTCAACTTTCGGCAGGACAACCCCTTCCTGAAAAGGACTCATGGGTTGATTTCCTCACTTCCCTCGGACTGACCCAAGAAACATCCATGGAAAAGACAGACGCACTTGATGCTTATTTAGATCAAATCGAAATAACGATTGAAGAATGGACGAATGTTTATGGGGCATAAACCTTTTTCTTCCATAATTTATTTCGCGTGACCCATCCGATTGATCTAAAAACCTCAAAAATCTGTGGATAACTATCCAAAAACTGTGGATAACTTATGCGAAATGTGGATAAGTCGCACAAATTATCCAAGAATCCAATGTGGGCATGTTTAGAAAAAATGGATAAATTTCTATACAAATAAAGGTTAGGTCAGCCTTACACAAATTTTTTGCAAGTTCTCAACAAAATTTCTACACCCAGTTGTGGAAATCTCCTATTAGTACAAACCGGATATATTTGCTTTAAAGTGAAGGCTCCTCCCATATCTTCGGGTTTAAAATCAGTTTTCCTATCCATCTTTGCATCTATCCACTTATCAACACCCCCTACGACGACAACGATTTAATTTCATTAAATAATAAATGTGAATAATAATTATTTAAATAATCCCAATATATCACTAAACCTGTAATAATCATGCTATTTAAGAAGGATGATTCGACAGGAACGTTGGATTCTCTTTTCTTGACAATTGTATACCGATCGGTATAATCGTTTGTATGGATAATCGTCAGCGTTTGTTGGATTGTGCATTGGCGCTGTTTGGTCAGCGAGGCTATGATGCTGTTGGTGTGCGGGAGGTGGTCGAAGCCGCAGGTGTGACCAAGCCCACGCTTTATCATTATTTTTCGAGCAAACGCGGCTTGCTGGATGCCCTGATCAAGCGTGAAGCAGGTCCGATGCTGACGGACATTTTACAATCAGCAGTTTATATGGGTGACCTGGTTCTAACCCTGGAAAAGATTGTCAGGACTTACTTCAAAATCGCCCAATCGAATTCGATCTTTTACCGAATGCAATTAGCAATGTATTTTGCTCCCCCTGAAAGTGAAGCAAAACAGGCGATTCATCCTTTTGCACTTGAACAACGGGGGATTTTGGAGGATGTTTTTAGCAGAGCGGTTGAAAATCACGGGAACTTACGCGGTCGGCATCATCGTTATGCTGTGGGTTTTCTAGGCGAGATCAATGCCATGATCGGGCTTTACCTAAATCATGAGCTCGATTTAAATGATGAAGTGGCCTATCAACTTGTCCATCAATTTATGCACGGGATTTTTAGTTAAGAGGAAGTATATATCGTCTTTCCTATGTATACTTATCGGTATATCTTTATAATGGAGTAAAAAAATGACAACAAGCTGGCTTGATAAGGCTGTTTTTTATCACATTTATCCACTTGGGCTGGTCGGGGCTCCTCACAAAAATGATTTCACTGGCGCAGTCAATCAACGCTTTGAAGATCTGTACCCCTGGTTGGATCACATCCATTCGCTTGGATTCAATGCGCTCTACCTGGGACCGATCTTTGAGTCGACCAGTCATGGCTATGATACGGTGGACTATTATCAGGTTGATCGGCGATTAGGCGATAACCAGTCGATGGCTCGATTTGCTGATGCTGTTCATCAACGCGGCATGAAATTGGTCCTGGATGGCGTATTCAACCATGTTGGAAGGGAATTTTGGGCGTTCAAAGATCTCCTTGTAAAGGGTGAAAATTCTGCTTATCGGGATTGGTTTTCCAGCATCCGGTTTGGTGAGCGGAGTTCATTTGGGGATCCCTTCAATTATGAAGGATGGCATGGGCATCAGTCCCTGGTCAAACTCAACCTTTCACATCCCCACGTGCGCGCCCACCTGTTTGATGCAATCAAGATGTGGGTGGATCGTTTTGCAATTGATGGATTACGCCTGGATGCGGCAGACGCTATTGATTTTGAGTTCTTACGTGCACTGCATGATTTCACCAAAAGCCTTCGATCTGATTTTTGGCTGATGGGCGAAGTGGTGCATGGAGATTACCGTAAGTGGGCTAATCCAGATAGGCTCGATTCTGTGACGAATTATCAAAGCTATAAAGGTCTTTATTCGAGCCTTATTGATGGGAATTATTTTGAAATTGCCCACTCGCTCAACCGCCAATTTGGACCAAAAGGTATTTATCGTGACCTTCAACTTTATAATTTCGTGGATAACCACGATGTGGACCGGGTAGCGAGCAAGCTTAAATCAACAGCGCTACTATTCCCACTTTACCTGCTCTTATTCACTATGCCTGGAATCCCGTCTGTTTATTACGGGAGCGAATGGGGGATCGAGGGAGCCAAGGAGCCCTGGTCAGATGCACCTTTACGCCCCTATTTGAACCTGCATGAAACGAGTTCTCACGCACCAGAAGCGCATTTGGCGGGTACCCTCCAAAAGCTCATATCCATCAGGTCATCATCAAAGGCAATATCCTCAGGTGAATATGCTCAATTGCTTGTAAAGGATCGCCAATTCATCTTTACAAGAAAAGCTGTAGATGAAACGGTGATTGTGGCGCTCAACAGTGCGCCTCAACAGGTGGAAGTTGAAGTGGATATGCATGGGCAACCGGGCGATTGGTTTGATGTGCTTAATGATAAAAAATCCATCGTCAGTTTTGATGGAAAGCTAAAATTGGCGCTTTCTCCTACCTGGGGGATGATCTTGACCAATAAAAAAGGACAGGGATAGAATCTGATTTGATGTGAGCTAGGTTAAATCGAACCTTACATGCTGTTGGGAAAGCATCCGCCTCTTTCGATTACATGGGCACCTGAATGTGCATTGCGAAACTGCCTGATGGGGTTTAGTGTCAGGGCATATCCCGAGGTTTGCACCCATTTACCCAACTCAACCAGCTCAAGCAGCGCTTCTTTTACAGCCAGCCCGTTTTCCATACCAAATCGATAGGTAAAAAAGCCAGGATTTATCTTGAGGTAATCCAGGATCGCACCCCAGGCATTCAATAGTGGTTCAAGCTCAAATCGGCGAATCACGTTTTTGATCGGTCGGATTGGCAGATTGAGATTACGCACCAAAACATCCATCATCGTGGGGTTAAACATGAATTGTGCGTAAGCGGCTCCGTGCATAACTTTCAGGTCCTCTGGCATGGTGATCAATGTATTGGCACTGAACACCTTGATATCAAGTTGATAGGACTCATCCATCCGTTTATGGCAATCTTCCAAATCTTCAATTGGTAAAAGGGCATTGATCTCCGAAATAATTTTTTCGGATGCGTTTTGCAGCTGTTGTTTTATTGTTGTATCCTTTTGGGTTACCACAACAGGGGGCAAAGGTTCGCCAACGTTCATGGTAAATTTTGGGCGCTGCAAATGTAACGCTTTACTCAATCCCCCTTGCATGCCTCCGAAACCGATTGGAATGATAGGCGACTGCGAGCGATAACTCAACCAGGCTGTCCCGATCTGGGTTTGCATTTGAGCAGGATCCCAAATGCCGCCTTCAGGAAAGATACCAAGGATGCCATCCTGTTCAAGCACTTCCAGACCCATTTGAAGACCTTTGCGATCGAGATTGCCCCTGTTGATGGGGATAAGGTCGTAAGCACGGGTGATGAAGGCATAATTTGGGTCGAATGGAATATCCCCGTTACCCAAGAACTCCACAATGCCTGGCGTGAAGACCGCCATCAGGGCGGCTTCTAAAGCGCTGGCGTGATTGCCGGCAAGGATGACAGGTCCCTTTTTAGGTAATTTATCCTTCCCATTGATTTGAATTTCTGCAAAAAGGGTCAGAAGCAGCTTACCAATGGAAGTCAGGCTTCTCCGGATGAACGCACGACGGGGATAACGAATGCTGTAGGTTTTATCAGTCATAGAAAATCAAACCTACACTTTCTGAAACTACTTTTGGCGCTTCAGTCTTTGAAAATTGGCCTTGTTGATGTTGTTTCTTCATTATAGGATTTCATTATATTTCATATTATGCATGTTGGTTCACCTGCGAAAGCGCAAACCAAATATTGAATCGCCGGCACACACCATTTGAAAGATCGTCCCGGGTATAATCGGTACCACTACATGGTACGAAATGCAAATTTATTTGATGAAAGTGCTCGATCTATGCCTATGAATTT
Source organism: Candidatus Brevefilum sp. (assembly GCA_036733105.1). GTDB lineage: Bacteria > Chloroflexota > Anaerolineae > Anaerolineales > Anaerolineaceae > Brevifilum. The sequence goes on from DAINBD010000026.1 coordinate 16,144, forward strand.
TTCAAAGATACATTATCAAAGCTTTGTGGGACGTTTGCTGCGACTGCCGTTGCGTCTTATCCCCAAAAAGATGGTTCTGCCCATCCTGCAGGGTCAGTTGCGCAGTAAGAAATGGATTGCGGGGGCAGGAGAGCATGGCTATTGGCTGGGAAGTTATGAATTGGGCAAGCGGCTTGCCTTCGAAAAAATGATCCGACCGGGGTCTGTTGTTTTTGATATTGGTGCGAATGTGGGTTATTTCAGCCTTCTTTCCGCTGTACTTGTTGGATCAGAGGGGTCGGTATATGCTTTTGAACCGCTGCCCAGGAATATTGAATACCTAAATAAACATATAAAATTGAATAAATTACATAATATTCAAGTAGTTGAGGCAGCTGTATCCGATCATACCGGTGAAGCCTGGTTTGATCTTGGCGCCAGCAGCGCCATGGGACATCTGTCTGAAACTGGAACGATCCGGATTCGTATGGTTTCGCTGGATGAGATGTTCGCAAACGGGCAGCTGCAGCCGCCTGATTATATGAAAATCGATGTTGAAGGGGCAGAATATGATGTTTTAAAAGGTGCTCAGAAACTAATCCTCGCCCATCAACCTATTCTGTTCTTGGATACCCACGATCGAAAAGCCCACAACCTCACACTATCATTTTTGGATGGGCTCGGCTATGTGTTTGAAATCCTTGATGGTAAACCACTCGATGAAACAAAGGAATTGATCGCCAGACCAGGGGGGTCTGTTCAAGATAAACAGGGTGATTACCCAGCCTGATGACTTTATTCTGGAAAATTTTCCAGGATGGTCAGCTGAAGTTCGTAGGTAACAGTCTCACCTGGCTCAAGAATGTGCGGCAGGCTTTCCTTAACCAGGTCTTCATAGGGTGCCATTGCATGGGTGGCTGGTTCCAACCCGCACACATATTCGCCCTGTCCCAGCATCTTCCACTGGGTCAGGACCGGCATGGATTCTGCCAGCCAGCGCAGCTGGATGCCATATCGAATATCCGGATTAATCAGGGCTACCTTGGCGTATCCAGATGAATCCACGACAGGATAATGAAAGAAGACCTGTTCTTCATAACCCGTTTTGGGGGCATCAAACCTGGTGTGAACTTCCAGATCTGACGCTGCTGTGGGCGTACGCGGGGTAACTTTTTCGTCATTGATGATAAGCCGGC
>DAINBD010000027.1:0-17015 GCA_036733105.1 Candidatus Brevefilum sp.
CACACCAACATTGGGCAGGCACACACCAAACAGATCAGGTCGCTGGGTCATGCAGGCACCAATCAGCAGCCCACCATTGCTCCTCCCGCCAATTACCAGGTGTTCTTTACGTGTATAGCCTTCAGCAATCAGGTATTCCGCAGCGGCAATAAAATCATCAAAGACATTCTGCTTATTTTCCTTCATTCCGGCTTCATGCCACTCACGCCCATATTCGCCGCCGCCCCGCAGGTGCGCCTGGGCAAAGATGCCGCCCATTTCCATCCACACCAGGTTGGGCACGCTGAAAGCAACCGGAATCGGAATGTTGAATCCGCCATAGCCGTAAAGATAGGTGGGTACCTTGCCGCTTACCTCCAGGTCCCGCCTGTGGCTGATGAACATCGGCACTCGGGTGCCATCTTTACTTGTGTAAAACACCTGCCGGGTCACAAAATCCTCAGGATCAAATTTCAGGTCAGGGGCTTTAAATACTTTGTTGTCCTTGGTGGCGACGTCAAAATGGTAGACCGTACCCGGCGTATTGAAATTGGAAAATTTATAAAAAGTCTCCGGGTCATCACTTCGTCCGGCAAACCCCAGCACCATCCCATAGCCAGGCAAATCTAAAGACCCATCCGGACCGCCATTCACATCAAAGAAGCGAACATCGTGCGCGGCGTGGTGTAAATAGGTGCAGACAAAGCGACCACCAACATAATCCACGAATTCCAGCTTATCCTTATTTTCAGGAATGATCTCCTGCCAGTGATCGGATTTAGGATCTCCCAGATCGATTGCGACGAGCCGATGCTGGGGGGCGCTGTGATCGGTTTTGAAGAAAAAGCGGGATTGATCGTTGCCGACAAACACATATTCTGCGTCAAAATCGGGCAGCAATGCTACCATTTTTCCATCAGGATCTGACAGATCGAGGTAAAAAACACCCACCTCAGATGCTGTTCCGTGCCAGACGTACAGTACCAGGTAGCGTCCATCCTCTGTTACATGTCCATCAAACCCCCATTCTTTCTGATCAGGGCGTTCATAGATCAATCGATCCTCAGATTGATCGGTGCCCAGACGATGGTAATACAGTTTATGATAGTAATTTGCCTGTTTGAGGGCTGCTTCCTTTGGCGCATCATAACGGCTGTAGAAAAAGCCCTGGTTCTGCCCGTCCCAGCTGGCACCCGAAAACTTGACCCACGAGATCGTATCCGGAAGATCTTCTCCCGTATCCACGCTTCGCACATACCAGGTCTGCCAATCCGAACCGGCCTCCGATAACCCATAAGCCAGATATCGTCCATCCCGGCTGACCGCTGCCCCACTCAACGCTACGGTACCATCCTCCGAGAGCTTGTTTGGATCGATCAGCACCCTGGGAGTATCATCAAGATTTTCCATCCAATAAAGCACATCCTGGTTTTGCAAGCCGTCATTGAAGGTGTAGAAATACCTGCCGCCGCGTTTGAAAGGCGGTGAATATTTCGCGTAATTCCAAAGCTGTGTCATGCGTGAACGAATCTTTTCGCGATGGGGTGATTTTTCAAGGAAACCAAAGGTCAGTTCATTTTGCGCCTTGATCCATTCGCCCAATTCCTCACTCTCCAGATCCTCCATCCAACGATAGGGGTCCGCAACCTTGTGCCCATGGAGCTCATCGACGTGGTCATCTCTTCGAGCATCAGGATATTTATTTGCCATCATTAACTCCTTCGCTAAGCCTGGAAATCAGCCATATATTGGAACAGAGCTGCTGTCAAAAGGGCATCATCAACAGCGCGATGTGAATTGGGTAAGGGGATGCCGCAAGCCAAGCCGGCAGCCTCAAGTTTATGAAAGCGATAACCTCGCCCACGCTGGCTGAGTTCCCCATAAAAAGCAGCATAAAGTTTCATAACACAAAAGAAGTACCTATCATCCATCGGCCAATCAAACCAATATCGCCGGTGGGTTTGCTTCAACATCCGCAGATCAAAATCCTGGTTGTACATGCCGACAAATCGCCCTTCGAGAACGCCCCGCAAATCACCCCAAATATCCTTCCAGCTTGGAGCGGAATCAACCATCTCCTCAGTAATTCCATGAACGGAGATTGAATCAGGTGGAATGGGGATTGGTGGTTTGATCAAGGTTTCAAACAAAATATCCCCGGTCAAATTCACAACACCAATTTCAATAACAACATCCTCTGGTGAAAAACCTGTGGTCTCGGTATCAATGAAGACCGGATCATAAGCTTTGATCTGTCGTGCACGTTGAATGACTTTTGGATGAGCAGTGGGATACATAAAAAACCTTTTTTCAGTTTTGAAGGACTATCGGAAAGTTTACCATATTTGCATGCACCACCTAAAGGATCATCAATCCTTGCAAACCCTGGTAAATCGCAAAACCAGCCAGGACGAAAACCGAGATCAACAAGAGCATTTTCCGCACCCGGTCGCCCATCTGGCGTGTGGTGGCAAAAAGCATGATCAGAACCATATTGGTGAGGACGAAAGCGCTATAAAAACAAGCAAGGTAAGCTACACCCCACCAGGGTGAGATCGCCCAGGCTTTCAGAAGGTTGGGTCCATTGATCATGCTCCAAAAAAGCCACGGACCGGGTCCCAAAATGTTGGCTAAGGTCGCTTTCAGGAGGGTTTGCCACCCATTGGGAACTTCACCGCCATCCACGTTCTGATAATGCCGGAAAGATCGAAAGGCATCCCACGCGAGGTAAAGTAAAAACACTGCTCCACCAATCTGGAGTGCCCTGATGAATCCATCTGGAAGACGATTCAACACGATCAGGACCAGGAAAATGACCGGTGCGTCAGTCATCAACGGCGCAAAGGCCGCCGGCAGTGCCTTCCGCCAACCGCCTTTGATAGCATAGGATAGGAACAAAGCCTGCAGAGGTCCCGGTGTGATCCCGGCGGAGAAGCCAATCGTAACCGCCTTGAGAAGGTATGTGAACAGCATGGGGATTATTATACGTCAACATTCCATTGCTTCAACAGTTTGAAGGTCATGCATGCTTCGCAGTGTATGACCTAACGTCGCAATTTAGACGATAAAGAACAAAATACATCGCATTCTCCGGAGTGCGGACTTCAGTCCGCAACTTTTGTGTCCTTACTCTAGGGCTGATCTCATCCATCACCAATCTTTGCATATTGAGACAGTATAAATGATCTCAAAATTAGTATTCGGTCATTTATTTTTCTACATTCTTCGCAGACCCGGATCACTTTTTTCCAAAGAATTGAAGTCCCAATTTCAACGCCTTTGATACGGCTTTATACGACTACCAAAATCGCAAACTAAATTTTGGACTCCAAAATTTTCTAAAAAATGGTCCGCCACAAGCGTTCCAAAAAACCATTCGCATAGTTTTGTTATGCCTGCACGACAAAACCTGATAGGTTTATAATTCAAAGGAATTAATCATCATTCATCACGGAGGAAATATGAATCAACCTGAACTGACCGAACAAGCCCTTGCCATTTTGCGCAGCGGTGAAAACTTTAATTGGGTCGTGATCACCCTGCTGGCATTGGTCGTGTACGTCTACACCAACGAATACAGCAAAGGCAATTTCAAAGGCATCGCGGCCGGCATCAGCCTGTACCTGGTGCACTGGCTTGCGGAAATCGTAAATGCCCTCATCCAGCACTTCAGCGGGCATGCCCTGTGGACGGTGCCAACGGGTACCAGCTTCCTGATCCTGGTCGGTGTGGGCATCGAATTGAGCTTTATGTTCTCCATCGCTGGGCTGGTGCTCAGCAAACTGCTCCCGGCTGATCCCAAAGCTAAAATCATGGGGATCAACAACCGCATCTTTATGGCAGTAGCCAACGCAGCCCTGTTCTCGATCATCGAGATCTTCCTGGCAAAGACACCCGCCTTTCATTGGGTCTATCCCTGGTGGGGTTCGCTGCCGGTGTTCATCACGGTCTATATCCCCTTCTTTGTTGTTTCGTTCCTGTGTTATGACTGGCAGCCCAAGGTCCAGCGGCGGGTGATCGGCGCATTGTTCATTGTGGATGTGCTGATGTTGGTTGTTTTTGCAGGCGTGTTGGGGTGGATTTAGAATCATTAAATGTAGAAACGCCCCGGCGGGGCGTCTTTTCGCAAATACCACACAAATAAATTTAATTATTCCGCCGTCCTGATATCCTTGACGTTCAACTGCAGACTGGTGCGCCCATTATATTCATTGTTCTCAAAGCGATAAGCCACATCAATCCGCTCGGGCATCGCCTCCATCCAGTATCCCTGGCGAAATGCAATCGCATCAAAGGTATTATTTCCCGCCTGCAAGGTCAATTTGAGGTGACTGCCGTCCCGCCCAACAGTTCGAGCATATCGCACATCCACGCCGAAGGATGCAAACACCGGTTCAGGATTTTCACGTCCGGTAGGCTCCAACTGATGCAGGTTCTCAAAAATTTCAGCGATATATTTGCGATTGAGGTGTTCCAATTTTATTTCACGATCAATATCGAGTACTGGCATCAGCTCTACATCACGAAGTTGTTCATCGGCAATTTCCCGTAGACGCATCACCAGCGTATCGAGATCATCATTTTTCACCGTAAAGCCCGCTGCCGCTGCATGACCGCCATGCCGTACCAACAAATCCGTACAGGCATCCAAGGCACGCGTGATATGGAACTCAGGAATGGACCGGCAGGAAGCTACGGTAAATGCCTCACCACGATGACCGATAATCGCCGGGCGGTAATAGAGCTCGGTCAGCCGGGAAGCCGCCAACCCCACCACACCCTCGCTGAATTCGGGGGCAGCAGCAAAAAACAAAACAGCCTCAGGGTCCTCTGTGAGAACCATCTCCGCCGCCTTTTCCCTGATCTCATTGGTCATATCCTGCCGTTCCTGGTTATAAGAATCCAGCTGTTGGGCTAATTGTCCTGCTTCAAACAGATCTTCAGTTGTCAATAACCGCAATGCTGAAAGGGCAGATTCCAACCTGCCAGCAGCGTTCAATCTGGGACCCAAACCAAAACCCAATGTGACGGCATCGCAGCGATCAAGATTAATGCCCGCTGCCTGTGCCAGTGAAAAGATCCCCTGCCTTGGCTTGCGACGGAGTTTTTCAAGTCCCGCCCGGACCAGCATCCGGTTTTCACCCTTCAGGGGTGCCAGGTCCACCACGGTTCCAATTGCGACCAGGTCCAGCCAATGCTCCGCTTCAATCTCTGGCTGAGGATACTTACTGAGATAAGCCTGGACCAGCTTATAAGCCAGCCCCACTCCTGCCAGTTCCTTCTCCGGGTAAAAATCGCCTTTCTGCTTCGGATTGATCAACGCCAGGGAAGGCGGCAGCACCTCACCAGGTTGATGATGATCGGTAACGATCACCGACAAACCCAGTTCATTCGCAAGAACGACCTCCTTGATCGACCGCACCCCGCAATCCACCGTGATCATCAAATCCACGCCCTCATCAGCCAGCTGACGAACAGCATCTTCATTCAATCCATAGCCTTCATCAAAACGGTTGGGGATGTAAGGCCGCGTCTCAACCCCCAAGGACTTGAAGAATTCAACCAGCAAGGCTGTGGAGGTGACCCCATCCGCATCGTAATCTCCATAAATGGCGATATTTTGCCCACCAGTGACTGCTTCAAAAATCTTATCTACGGCTAAATCCATCCCTTTCAGCAAGAAAGGATCTGTGGGGAAACGGACCGTTCCTAAGAGGAAAGCCTCCGCTGATTCTGGGATTTCTATGCCGCGGTTATAAAGAAGCTGCCGCATCAATGGGTGGAAACCGTGCAATTTGTCGGAAACATCATCGGGAATCGTGGGTTGAATTCGCCAACGTTTGGGAAGGGGTCTAAATTTTTGTTCAGAAGACATCATTGTAAGTTCACATCCAATCTTGGTGCCAGGTAAATGGATTATAACCGATGAGCTTCCCAATTCTACCCATTCTGACCCGATTTCCTGAATTATTCCCCAAAGCCAGCAAAAGCCGTTAAAATAACAGATGTGATAACCCAAAATGAACAGCCCCTCCCATTGGATCAGGTACTGGTCGGTGACTGCCGCCAGGTTCTTGAAGAATTACCGCCTGATTCCATTGATCTGATCTTTGCGGATCCCCCCTATAACCTTCAGCTTGAGGGCGAGCTCTGGCGGCCTAATCTGACAAAAGTTGATGCCGTGGATGAGGATTGGGATCAGTTTGATTCGTTTACCCAATACGATGACTTCACGCGCGAATGGCTGACGGCCTGCCGCAGGGTACTCAAACCGACAGGCACCTTGTGGGTGATCGGCTCATACCATAATATTTACCGCGTTGGGAAGCTGCTCCAGGATCTTAATTTCTGGTTCTTGAACGATGTTGTGTGGATCAAAGCCAACCCTATGCCCAACTTCCGCGGCGTGCGCTACACCAACGCCCACGAAACCCTCCTGTGGGCACAGAAGGAAAAGGGCGAAAGCTACACTTTCAACTACCACACAATGAAAGCCCTGAATGATGAGCTTCAAATGCGTAGCGACTGGTACCTGCCGATCTGCACCGGTAAGGAACGTCTCAAGGATGAACAGGGCGAAAAAGCACATCCCACTCAAAAACCAGAAGCCCTGCTTTACCGGGTGATCCTTTCAAGCTCCAATCCCGGCGATGTGATTTTGGATCCCTTCTTTGGTACAGGGACAACCGGCGCCATGGCACGTAAACTCCACCGCCACTTTATTGGCATTGAGGTTGACCCGACTTATGCTAAATTAGCAAGGGCACGGGTAGAAGAAGTCGCCCAATTAGAGTTTGACCCACCCATTTTTGTCACGCCCAATCCCCGCCACCGGGAACGGATCCCCTTCGGCAGCCTGGTTGAGAACGGCTTGCTGGAGCCGGGACAGGAACTCTTTTTCGGCGCGGATGGCAGTCAATCAGCAAAGGTGCTCGCCGACGGGCAGCTTGCCTATAATGGAAAACGCGGCTCCATTCACCAAATCGCAAAGTCACTCCGTGAAGGCCCCAGCAACGGTTGGAAGGTCTGGTATTATTGGGACGAGAAGACCCAGCAAAGGCAACCCATTGACCATCTACGAGAAATGCTGCGAAAAGGGTAAAATCAGTGGATCATTCTGAATTGCTGTTATCAACAGAAATTATTAGAAAAAAAGGAAAACAATGACAGAAACCAAAACCTATGACCAAAAACATTGGAGCCTTGAGGATCTCTTTGAGAGCTTTGATGATCCCAATTACAAGGCAGCCTTTGAAGATGTCAAAAAAGGCATTAAGGACTTTCAAGTTTACCGGGAACAGCTCAAACCCGATATCAGCGCTGAGCTTTTCATGGAAATCCTCAAAACATATGAGAATTTCTACCGATTGATAAGCCGGCTGGATGGCTTCGCACAATTAGCCTTTGCAGAGGATACACAGGATCAAAAAGCACAGGCAGAGGTTGCCCGTGTCAATCAATTCGCAGCTGAAATGAGCAATGAATCCTTGTTCTTCAACCTGTGGTGGAAGAAACTGGATGAAACAAATGCCCAGCGTCTATTAGCAGAATCCGGTGATTACAAATATTGGCTGGTCGCCATGCGTAATTTTAAAGATTACACGCTGACAGAGCCTGAAGAAAAGATCATCAACATAAAAGACGTGACGGGGGTCAACGCCCTCAACATGCTTTATGACTCGATCACCAATCGCTATACATTTAAAGTTGAGGTCAACGGCGAAGAAAAGGAATTGACTCAGGGTGAATTGACGACCTTGGTTCGCGAACCGGATCCTGACCTTCGAGCACGTGCCTATCAGAGTCTTTTGGGGGTTTATGGCGCAGATGGTCCCATCCTTGGACAAATCTATCAAAATATTGTTCGGGATTGGCGCAACGAAAACATGCAGCTGCGCGGCTTTAAAAATCCCATGTCGGTTCGCAACCTTGTCAATGACATTCCTGATGATGTCATCGAAACCCTTCTGGAAGTTACACGCCAAAATACGACACATTTCCATCGTTTCTTCCGCTTGAAGGCAAAGCGAATCGGAATGGACAAGCTCCGCCGCTATGATATCTATGCACCCGTGGCAAAGTCGGATAAGAAATATTCTTTCAACCAGGCTGCAGATATCGTGCTTGAATCCTTTTCTGAATTTAATCCCAAATTTGCGGATATGGCAAAACAAATTCTGGATTCAGGTCATGTGGACGGCGAAGTTCGAAAAGGCAAGATGAGTGGTGCTTTTTGTGCGACGATCGAACCCGCCCTGACGCCCTGGGTTTTACTCAACTACCAGGGACGCCCTGATGACGTTGCCACCATGGCACATGAACTTGGCCACGGCATTCACTCCCTGATGGCACAGCAGCACACTGCGCTTACGCAGCATGCCTGCCTGCCGCTGGCAGAGACCGCCTCCACATTTGGCGAAATGATGTTGATCGATAAATTTCTTGCCGAGGAAACGGACCAGGCTGTGAGGCAAGACCTGCTCTTTCGCCAGATGGATGATTCTTTCGCAACCATCCTGCGTCAAAACTATTTCGCAATGTTTGAAAAGACCGCCCACGAACTCGTAGCTAACGGTGCACAGGTGAATGAGTTAAGCGATGCTTACCTGGAGAATCTCAAGAGCGAATTTGGCGATGATGTCATCCTTCCGGATGAATTCCGTTGGGAATGGGTCGTCATCCCACACATTTTTAATGTTCCCTTCTATGTCTATGCCTATGCCTTTGGTCAGCTACTCGTGCTATCGCTTTATAAGCAATTCAAGGAAGAAGGCGAATCCTTTAAGCCGCGCTATATGGATATTCTCGCCGCCGGCGGGTCAATCGCACCAATACAACTGCTTAGTAAAGCTGGTATTGATGTGACAACGGCTGAATTTTGGCAGGGCGGCTTCGATGTGATTGACAATATGGTGACGACACTCGAGAACTTGGATTAGAAAAATCAGATAACTTTAAATTAAATATCCCGGCCGAAGTTATCCATCGGTCGGGATATTTTTAATTTTTTCACACCCCGCAGCACCCATCACTGGGTCGTTTCACTTTTTTTGAACCCGACCAAGAATAAACCCAACCCTATCAAGCCCAAAACCAAGTTCAGGTACCAAATAGAGCGCACACCAAACCAACCCAGGAAATACCCGCCAGCCATTGATCCCAAACCAGCACCTATTCCCCACAATACTGATGAATAAACGCCCTGTCCAGTAGCACGCCATTGGGTGCCAACGAGTCGATCGATATAAGCGAGGGCAACAACAAAGAAACTGACGGTCGAAATGCCGTTAATCACTTGCGTTGGCAGCACCCAGGCTGGATCATTGATAAAGATGTAGAAAAGCCAGCGGATGGGCAAAGCCAAAGCACCCGCCATGATCAACCAGCGCAATGAAAAGCGCCGAAGTAAGGCGGGGAGGATCAGCATGAACGGGATTTCCATCAATGCCTGGATTGATATAATTGCGCCAATCAGCCATGAAGAAGCATCCAGGTGCTGCAAAAAAAGCGTTTGATAGTTCAAACTGATCCCCAAAGTGGCACCAATGAAGGCACTTCCAGCCAGAAAAATCAGGAATTCGGATTTCTTGATGAGAACACCAAGGCCATTGAAGCCCATTGGTTCATAGGTCTGCCCCGTTTCTGGCAGCGTCAGGCACAATCCACTCAGGATCACGTAAATCACAGCCATAATCCACCCAAAATAATCCAGAATTCGGTCTAATAACAAGCCCGCCATCAGGATACTTGAGATCCCAAAACCCAATGACCCCCATAAACGAAACAGGCTGAACGATTCAGGTTTGCCTAATTCCTCAAGATGATCCATCATCATGGCGGTTATGATCGGGTTGAGCGGCGCCAGCATGACCGAAAATAAGATGGAATACAAAAATGCTGCCACAAAGGTTTCCGCATAAACAAGCCCCAGCGATGCCAAAGCCACACCCAATGAGCCGATCAGTAATAAGATCCTGCGCTGATTGAATACATCACTGAGATAACCCCATACCGGCTGGAAGATAATGGACGAAATTGGCATGGCACCCAACATCAGTCCAATTTGAGCCCCGCTAAACCCCTTCTGAGACAGAAGAACGACAAGGTACGGTCCATAGATGCCGTTAGTAAAATATTGTAAGAAAAAGAATGCCTGGAACCTGAATTTCATTATGCCTCCAATAAACAGCTCTAAGTATAACAGCTGATTTTTATCCGAAATCCATTACAATTATGAAAGTTATCCATTTTGGCAGGAGACAAACATGATGACCTCGAATTTCATTCGAAAACTTGATGATGGACTGATCATTCGCCGTTCAAATCATGAAGACACCAATCCCTTAACAGATTTCAACAAAATGATCCATCGCGAATCGGATTGGGATGAAAAAGGATTGGAAGACTGGACCCTGGACCTGATCAGCGGCGAAGGGCCTACCTTTGCTGAGGACGATTTCACGGTCGTGGAAGATTCAAAAACCGGAGAGATCGTATCCAGCAGCTGCCTGATCTCGCAAACCTGGTCCTACGAGGGAATCCCCTTCAAAGTAGGCCGGATAGAACTGGTAGGGACGAAGGAGGAGTACCGCCGTAAAGGTTTGATTCGCCAACAATTTGAGATTCTGCATGAATGGAGCCGGGATCGGGGTGAACTGGTCCAGGCTATCACTGGAATTCCCTATTATTACCGGCAATTTGGCTATGAAATGACGCTGAACCTGGGTGGTGGGAGAATTGGTTACGAAATCCATGTCCCCGAGTTAAAGCAGGATGAGAAGGAACCATTCACATTCCGGCTTGCTGAGGAAAGTGATATCCCATTTCTGATGGAGACTTACAAGCGGGGATTTTCGCGGAACATGATCAACGCATTATGGGATGAAGCTTTGTGGCGCTATGAGCTGGTGGGAAAACGCCCATACAATATTAATCGAAGAGACATTTACATCATCCAGGATGGCGAAGGTCAGCCTGTTGGCTTTATTGGTATCCCACCTGTCAAATGGGGAAAGAACACGGTAACAACGCTTTTTGAAATCAGGTCTGGATATGCCTGGAACGATGTCACTCCCAGTGTCATCCGCTTCCTTTGGCAAACCGGGTTGAAGCAGGGTGAACAACAGGGGCAGGAACAAAAGATGTTTGGCTTCTGGCTGGGTGAAGATCATCCGGTCTATCAGGTGGCTGCCACACAACTTCCCAGGATCCGCAAACCCTATACTTACTTTATTCGCGTAGCCGATCTACCCGCATTTATTGAACTGATCAAACCTGTGCTTGAAAAACGCTTAGCTCATTCGGCCTTTGTAAATTACACCGGGGAGATCAAGCTTAATTTCTACCGTCATGGCATCAACTTAAGGTTTGCCAAAGGTCAACTTGAAGAAATCAAATCTTTGGCATTCAATGAACTGAGCGCCTGTGAAGCTGCCGTTCCCCCCTTGGTTTTCTTACATCTTCTGTTTGGGTACAGAACCACGGCAGAGATTAAAAATATTTACACTGATTGTACTACCAGGGATGATGAAACGATGCATCTCTTGGATGCACTCTTTCCCAAGAAACCTTCGGAAGTTTGGGCAATTTCTTGATAGAACAGACCAAGCCTTGAAATCTTTCAAATGTCAAATCGGTGGGAATCATCGGTTTTAAAAATATGGGTGGTTTTCTCATTGCTTAAGCCATGGCCAGCGATCTTCCGGCGGCTTTTGAGGTTGGGGTGTGACCGGTCGGTCACTTTGGACAACTTCGTTTGGCTGGGGTCTGTTGACGGGCTGCACATAAGCCATCCCTACATTACGATTTACCCCTGCCTGCAGCCAATGATATTCCTCTGTTCGCACATACTCCCGCAGGCTGTTGATGCGCCTGATCAACATAGGATGGCTCTGGAACACCTCTGCCAGCCGGTTTGTAACCACATCATCCTGCGCGTCGATCATCGCCAGGGCTTCCTCAAAATCCCTCTGGCTCCGAACCTCCGGTGCTGCCAATTTCACCAGCGAAGAAATGGCATACCTGATATCACCGCATGCCAACAAACCCGCACGATCTGCCGAGAATTCACACATCCTGTTCCACCAGCGAAAAGCAGAATACAGCAGCACTGAAATGCCTAGAGGTGCGGGGATGCCCGCCAGTCCACCCACGATGGTATTCAACCAGGTGTGCCCCAGGGCAACATGGCCCATTTCATGACCGACGATGAACTTCAACTCCCCAGATGACATCACTTTCAAGAGCGGCGAAAACAAGACCAATACCTTTGGATCCCCCACGCCAAACGTGTAGGCATTCATCTGTTTTTGCTGTGCCAGGAAAACATCCACCGGACCAGGCTGCAGCTTTTGGCTGCACTCTGATACAACCTCAGCCAGAGCTGGCGTTGTTACGGAATCCACTGAAACCGTGTGGCGCATCAAAGATTGATGATGAGATCGGATCATAAATGCACTGAGAATGAACATCCCGATGATAAACACACCACTCAGGCAAAAGGTCACCGTAGAAGTGAGCACGATCACGCCAAGAACAAGCAGAATGGTCATAACAAGGATGACATTCTCATTATCGTATCGATATCGAAGTGAACGGAACATAATCACACCTCTCAAAAACTGGCCTTACCGGAAAGCCTTATAAAACGATTGGTTGTCCATCAGTATAATCCAAGGGAGAAATTATTGCTGACCTGGCAATCAGATCGCTTTATTCACGCATACCGTACACAAAATAGCTTGCACGAATCCTGTTGGATGTTTGGCTCATAAATCCTGCAGGATTAAAAAATTTCCAACAAGAGTCACTTATGCCAGATCAGAAACCAGGTAACAAACAAGTTAATAAAAAAACCCGAGATTTTAAATTTTACCAATCACAAAACACAGTAACAAAATCCCGGGGGGTAAAAGGTGAAAATTAGTATGTCTATTTCCCGAATTTTTCCCAATATGCACCAAAAATTTTATCCATATCCGGAACAACGGGCTCGATTGGTTTTGAAACCCAGGTGATATTTAGAAAATGCTTCCAATGGACATTCTCAGTGGTGATATTCCCTCCCCAGGTGCCGCACCCAAGGGTGAGTGTAAAAGGCATACCGTTATTATAATTACCGCTGTTGCCAAGGCTGTGCGGTTGATTGACCATGATGCGGCTGGCTCTTATCCTTTCGCCTAAATAGCGAATTCGGCTCTCGTTCTGTGTATGGATACCACAGGAATGTCCCCTCCCATTAAAATCCAAAATACGCTGTACCAGGTCAACAGCTTCTTCAAAATTAGGCTTCTTCCAGATCGTTAAGACAAGCGAGAGCTTTTCTTTGCAGAAGGGATCTTCATGACCCACAGCTTCCCCCTCAACCATCAAATATGCTTTGTCCGCACCCATTTGGATTTCCGCCAGTTCAGCGATCTTGCTGACAGGCTGGGCAACGATACTTGTGTTGAGGTGTTCTCCATCTGGCCACATAAGCTGCTTTAACCTGGCGCGTTCTTCTGTGTTACAGAAATATCCACCCTGGTTCTCAAGCTCACTGATCATTTGAGTATAAATTTCTTCAAGCAGGATCAGAGAATTCTCTGAAGAACAGGAGGTTGCGTTATCAAATGTTTTCCCCTGATAGATTTTGTCTGCTGCGCTTTCCAGATCAGCGGTTTCATCCACGATGACTGCAGCGTTGCCAGCCCCCACGCCATAAGCAGGGGTCCCACTGGAATAAGCGGATTGAACCATCGCACCGCCGCCCGTTGCCACGACCAAATCCACCTTCGCCATTAATTCTTTTGCAAAGATAATTGAAGGCTCCTCGATGGTTTGGATCAAATCTAAAGGCGCACCGACCTTACTCAGCCCACGGCGCAGACTCTCAGTGACCATAAAAGCCGTCTTTTTTGCCCTGGGATGGGGAGCAAAGATGATCGCATTTCGGCATTTTATTGCCGGCAGCCCCTTTGAAGGGAGGGTAGCTTCGCAGTTTGTGACGGGTGTTAATGCCCCAATCACACCAACGGGTTTGGCAAATTTTATCAACCCTTTTTCATGATCCTCTTCAATCACACCTGTTGTCCTAACCCCATCCAGGTCTCTCAATACGCCCAATGTCTTCTTTTGATGTTTAAGTAATTTGTGTTCGTAAACGCCCATGCCCGTTTCTTCAAATGCGAGCCTGGCAATTTCATCAGCCTGTTGATATGTCTCCCACCCAGCAGCTACGGTCATTTCATCCACTTTTTCTTGCGGCCAAAATTCAACGATCTTTTGAGCGTTTCGGGCTCTTTCAATTAATTCATCGATGGTAATTTGCATGATTGCCTTCCAATTTTTTCTTAGATAAATTTTTCCAAAACACCTGCGAGTTGTTCGTCCTCAATCGTTTCAAGGTCCAAAAGCGCCAAAACACCTGGATAATGCACAACTGTTTTCACAATAGATTCGGGTAATCCTTCCAAAATTTCCGCGAATGTCCTGTGCGTAATCAAGGAAACCTTTTTTAGGATTCGCAGTGATTCTTGTTGGGATTCTTGACGATGTTCGGGGTACCCACATCCACTTTCAACGGAAAATATCCGATCAAATATGAATTTCAAGTTTTCGTTCGATGCCCAGCCATAACCCTGGTTTAATCGCAGCGAGATGCAATTTCCCCCGTTGATCTGGGTAAAGAGCCAGGCGTCAAGCGGGGTTTCAATCAACCCGCAAATCACCCCTGGATACTGAAGGACAGAATTTAAGAATCCCTGCCCGGTGCCGCATCCACCTACAACATAATCGACTCGCTTCAGGTTCAACAGCAGAGCAGATAACAAACCGGTGTGGATGTATTGCAATTCTGGTATGTCAAAGTTCTTCTTCATACCAACATTTAAAACATCATGGCCGCGACCTTGTAAGGCTGCCATAATATCCGCGTTGCGGTCTGCAGCACTTGTCTCATTAATCACAGCGATTTTCATATTTTTTTCCTTATCATTGTTCTTTTTTTCCAATTGCTTCTTTGCAAGCCCTAACGATATCACTCACACTTAATCCAAAAGCATCCATCAGGGAATCAGGATCTGGTCCAGTGCGAGCGAAAGTATCTTGAATACCCACCCGCTCAATTGGCACGGGATGGTGCAGGGTTACCACTTCTGCAACTGCCCCACCTAACCCGCCCAGGATAGAATGCTCTTCAACTGTGACCACTGCCCCGGTTTCTCTGGCGGTGTCAAGGATCAAAGCGGTATCTAAAGGTTTGATCGAAGGCATCTCAATCACGGTTACTGCAATGCCTTCCTCAGTTAATTCTTGGGCAGCCTTCAGACATCGATAGGTCATGGTTCCCGCAGTGATCACACCTACATCCTTCCCCGACCTAAGCTTAAGTCCTTTTCCAATTTCAACGACCGGTTCTTTTTCATGAACAACCGGTGTCCCATCACGGCTCAGGCGAAAATATACAGGTCCTTTGTGTTGAGCGATGACCGGCACCCAGGCTTTTATTTCCAGTTCATCTGCAGGAACGATGACCGTCATCCCTGGCAGCATGCGCATTATGCCAATGTCCATAATTGAGTGGTGTGTTGGTCCGTCTTTATAATCAGAAAGACCTGCATAGCTTGAAGCGATCTTGACATTGGTATTGGCATAAGAAACGCAGGTTCGAATTTGCTCTAAAGCTCGCAGGGAAACGAGGGCAGAAAAAGCATTGATCACCGGGACAAAGCCAGCCAGCGCCATACCCACAGCTACATCGACCAGACAAGGTTCAGCAATGCCAACGTTGAAGAACCTGTCTGGAAAGGCATCTGCAAAGAATTTAGAGAGGGTCGAAGAGGAAGTATCAGCATCCAACACGACCACATCCCGGTTTTCTGCGCCGTATTCCTTTAGCGCCCTTCCAAATGCTTCTCGTTGAGAAAGATATCCCATGCTCATATCATCCTCCCCAATTCTTCTTGTGCCAGTTCCCATTCTTGTTTGTTGGGTGCCTTGCCATGCCATTCAGATTTGTTCTCCATAAAGGACACCCCTTTCCCTTTGATTGTGTGCGCAATGATGATGGTCGGCTTGTCTTCAACCATTTTTGCCGCTTCTACTGCCCCGATAATTTCGCTGACATTGTGTCCGTCAATTTCAATAACATTACAATTAAAGGCATTCCATTTATCGATGAGCGGCTCCATGGGCATGATCTCGTGAACAAAACCGTCCAATTGAACATCGTTATAGTCTAAGATTGCAATGAGGTTGCCGCATTGATACTTTGATGCCAGCATGGCACCTTCCCATATAATGCCTGCCTGACATTCCCCATCTCCCAGCAGTGTATATACGGTGTAGTTTTTGCCTTGAGCCCGAGCCGCAATACACAATCCTGCACCAATTGCGATCCCATGCCCCAAAATCCCGGATGTCATATCCACCCCTGGCGTCTTCAAGATATCGGGGTGACCCTGGAGATGACAGTCCAAATCTCCCCAATTTTGAAGATCAGCTAAGGGGAAGTAGCCTTTTCTTGCCAAAGCTGCATATAACAGGGCTGAAGCGTGTCCTTTACTCAGGATAAATCGATCGCGCTCATCCCACGCTGGATTATTAGGATCAATATTCATGCAATGAAAGAACAAACACGTCACAATTTCAGCCGCTGAAAATGAGCCCCCTGGGTGACCTGCCTGTCTGCGATAGATCATCTCAAGTGAATCTAATCTGAGCTGATTGGCAAGTTTATTCAAAGTTACAGCATCAAATTTCGAGTCTTTTTCTTTTAAATTATTCATAACAGAGTCTCCGCATTCTTCAGTTGTGATTCAAATCACGCTAATGCATGATGATTCCACCATTACAATTGAATGCAGATCCCGTACAAAAATCACAATCATCCGAAGCCACAAAAACAGCCATCTTAGCAACCTGTTCAGGCGTACCCTGCACACCAAAAGGTGTTCGTGATATGAACCAGTCACGGAACTCGTCAGGATCTTGCCCGCGCAATTTTGCATCTTCCCGAATACCATACTCACCCAATCGGGTAGGGATAGGTCCGGGAC
>DAINBD010000028.1:0-16741 GCA_036733105.1 Candidatus Brevefilum sp.
GTGATAATCATGGCGAAATTCTCCAAAAGAGGCCAGGACATTTGCATCAAAACGGCGCGAAAAAGGAACGAGATCACAGCAACCCATAATAGAGGTGAAAAACCAAGCGTTAGCAAGAACAGGACACTAGCAGCCTGGGTTGTGACGGTTGGTATGATCCGGCTGCGGGTCACTTTAACCAGCCAGGGTGCGGCAATTGAGCCCAAGAACACAAGGAATGATGCCAGGGCAAAGATGATTCCGAGGTGGTTGTCGCTGATAGCATATTTTTGGCGCAGGAAAACATTAATATAGGGGATCAATAAACCTGCGCCAAAACCAGTGATCAGGTTGATCAATGCCAGCTGCCGGACGATGGGTTTTGACGCCAGCTTTCGCAGCACCACCTTCAATGGGGCACGCTGTGTGGTTTGCCGCTTGCTTTTCTGCAATTTGGGGAGCAGGAAGATGGGAATCAGGCTTGTTGCTGCCAATAAGATCCCGGCTGTGATGACCCACCTGTAGGATTCGGGACTACCCGGAGTCAATCCTAAAAATCGTTCGAGCTGGATTGGGACCTGACCTGCAACCAGGTTGCCGACCATACTCGCCACGGTCAAAAAACCAAAATTCAAACTAAAAATAAGCGCTTGATGCTCTTGTTTGCTGACTGTCATAATGTAAGGTGGCTGGGCGATGTGATACAGCATATAACCTGCACCCTGTATCCACCCGAACAAATAAACCAGAATGGGGTTGAGCAGACGAATCTCAAAAAGCATCCCAGTAAAGCAAATTGTAAGCCCGATCAGCATGCTTTTGCGCGGTCCGATTCGATCAGACAATAACCCGAGAGGCAATCCCAACAGCAAAGCTGAAAGAGGCGTGGCCGAGCGGATCAGACCGAGCATATCCTGGTTGAAACCTAAGGAAAGGAAGTACAGGTTAAAAAATAATTCCCACACACTGAATGAAAACCCAAAGAGGAGTGTGGAGATGAGAAAAAGCCTGGTTTCCCGGTTGAAATGAAATCTCATAAAAAATCAAACCCATTGAAATCAACGGGTTTGATTTTATCATAGTAAAGGTCCATTAAGTCATCAAACGTGCAGGTGTAGGTGCTTTACACCAATGAAGACTAAATCTGGCATCTGCTTTTATAACGTTTTCCGGTAAGTGAACATGGTTTTGTCTTCGTGGTAGCCCAACTTCTGGTAAACATGCAGTGCACCCGTGGGGTTGTTGGTATCCACGCCCAGACCCACTTCCGTCATTCCCAGGGCTTTATGCATGTGCATACTGCTCACAATCAGAGCGCTTGCAATTCCTTTGGATCGCCATTCCTTTTTGGTGGTAATGCTTTCGGTCCAGCCGCGTTTTCGATCATATTTTTGGTTGTAATCATGGTCAATATAATTCATCACGCTGCCGACAACATCATTCCCGTGCCACGCGACCTGCCACAGATCGGGCTGAAAATATTTCGAACTTTTATAGGATTCGAATTCATTTTCTGGCGGTTCTGAATAACCCCAGTGATCACGAAAAGCTTCAATAGATGCTTCCCAAACTTTGCGCCAATCCTCTTCAATCACAGGACGAACCTCAATTCCTTTGGGTAATTCAGCAGTCGGAATATTTACCAGAGAACGGGACATTTCAAAGGCATAACGAACGATTTTATAATCAAAGGATTCAAGAATCTGATTGAAGCCTGGCCTCTGGGGGAAGCTGTAAGTTTGAAAAAAACGTTCACTATCCAGCGGATGGTCTGATGCAATTGTCAGCAGTCGGGCTTCGCTCCAACGGATCATCGCATCTTCAATGCCCTGATAACGCCATTCCGGGGTGATGTGCACAAAGAATTGATAGATCCGGTCATTGGGCTCTTCTTCCTGGTACCATTCAACCCGGGAGTAGGCTATGGGTGTATCCTTGATCTCAACAATGATCATATCTTGGTATGGATCAGAATTATTTAAGTGCTGATAATCATGTCTGATTTCTTCCAGGGTGATTGCCACTTGTTGATTATCTGGCTTTGATGCCGCTTCAATTATCGTAATCATCGCAGGAAAATCTGCTTCGCCAGCAAATTTCCGGACGCGTAAACCCTCAATAAGGGGAAGGTTATTAATATTAATTTCAATCTTGTTTATCACAGTTTTTCCTTTATTATTCTTCTAAATCATTGCAGGGTGGGGTGATGTCCACCCCCGCAGGGAAAGTCTTGCGCGGTTAACACAGGTTGATGCAAACCTCAATCTGCTTTGTTTTCGGGAACAATCCCAACCCGTGTCAACGCACGTATTTCCTGTTTCACCCATAACCCTGCAAGCAAAATTCATTTTTATTCTTCTTTCATGCTATCTTGGTGGCTGCTATTGGCAGCTGCAGCTCGCTCCAGGTCGTGTTTATCCAGCTTGAATTTCAACCATGCTGGGATGACTGTGATCAGGGCGATCAGGGCAGTGATGTAGAAAGGAGCCTGGGGACTGATATTCTTCCACAAAAATGAGCCAATAGCTGGCGCGGGAAGAGAGAAAATTCCCAGGCTGGCATGGATCAGCCCAAAGCCTGTTCCGCGCAGGCGTTCTGGCAGCACTTTGCTGAGAACCGATTGGTAAGCCGGTGAAAGTAAACCTACGCCTACCCCGAATAACGCCCAGATGCTGGCATAGCCGAGGAAGCTGTCCATTTGGATCAGGAGGAGCATCGCTACAAATTCCAGGAAGAATCCCAGTGCAATGGCTGCTCGTTCGCTGAATTTGTCTGCAAACCAACCCGCTGGGATCGTCGTCAGCATTGAAGCTATTCCAAAGGCGGACGATAGCCATCCGATCTGCTGCAAACTCATCCCACCGATCTCCTCCAGATAAAGCGGCATCAATGTGAAGGACATCGAAAATGCGATATCACGGACGCCATCCGTTAGGAGCAGCCAGGTTAGCACACCACCCGCCAATGCCAAGCCGAGGATGGTCTTGAAATTAACTTTGAGTGATGCCATAGAAAGCTTTTCGTTGGCCGTTTCCCGCCTTCTTTTACCCGCTATTTTTGCCAGGATCAGTCGGATGGTTGTGGCGACCACATAAATGGCACCAGCAACGATCAGCATCAATCTAAATCCGTAATTATCCGCCAGCCAGCCGGCCAGGGGAGGGCCGATCACGGTCACAACCGTGTAGATGGTATCGGTGATGCCGTAAACTTTACCGCGATGCTCTTCTGCGGTTTCCTCCGCGATAAATGCACCGAAGCTAGGGCCAATCAGCGATCGTGTCATAGCACTCAGGGTCTCTGAAAGATAGAGCCACTGCCAGGTCGGGACAAAGATGGGTGTAAGGTAAGCGCCCAATCCGATCAGGCTGCCAATTGCCACGCTTTTAAGGCGGCCAATACTATCTGAAATCCAGCCGCCCAGCACCTGCAGTACCAGCGGCACAATTTGAGAAACGGTGAAGAAAATGCCCACTTGCATAATATCTGCACCAAGATGTTTCAGGTACAGGGGAAGCATGCTGTAGTACATTTCACCGGCGATATTTGCAAAGACCATTGCCACCATAAACACGATCAGGGTGTTTGAAAGTATTCGGGGCTTGGTTTGTATTTTTGGTATCATTTCTTTTGTGTTTAGTGTATCCATAATGTTAACTCGTTTTTGTTATTTCTGGTTTCAACCAGTTGAAATTTCCTTGGTTGTCAGATCTTTACCTGGTCTAAGTTCATATTCATATGTGTTAAATTTTTCTGCGACGTGCATCCCAGCTTTCTCGTAAAGTCGGGTGGCGTTGGTCAGGCTGGTGGCATCCACACCCAAGCCAACCCGTTTCTTGCCGCGATGATAGAATTCATTAAACGCTGTTAGCAAGAGTGCCATGCCCAAGCCTTGTTTGCGCCAGGGTTTGCGTACGCATAATTGATTTACCCAGCCCATATCGGGGTCTTCTGTCATCTTTCCGTGATTCCAACAGATACCCACAATTTGATCACCATCTTTCGCCAGGAACCAAAGGCTCGGATCGAAATCTTTGCTTGTTTCCAAATAATGCCGCCATTGTTCCATCAATTCTTCTATCGGGCGTTCAACAAATCCCCAATGATCACGAAAACCATCTTGATTCGCAATCAGGGCTTCTTTCAATTCGCTTTCGATGTTGATGGGCACAATCTGGATGCCTTCTGGTAGCCGTGGTTGGTGGGGAACGTGATCCAACTCGATCATCATTCTGTAATAGTTGCGCACGAGTTTGTATCCATAGGCGCGCAGTGCAGCATTACGTTGATGATCCTTACTTGGGGTTCCATGATTGATAACAACGCGGGCACCTTCTGGTGCTAAACGAACGCGACTTCGGGCATATGTTTCTGCCCAGGTCAGCATTTCTCGGTAAAGACCGTCATCCCAGGCTTCCGGACGCATCACACCCCAAACGTATTTGAGAACATGCGGCTCTAAGATGTCATAGATATCGATATAGCCGATGATGTCTCCTTGTTCATCTTGCAGCACGCGTGCCATCTCTCCAGGTACAAAACCAGGTGATGTCCAATCACTGATCATTTCATCCAGGTCAGTATCTTCCCAACCAAAAATCGCACGCGAATGTGCGTTGAAGAGATCAACCACTTTTTGAGCATCATCCAGTTTGAAGGGTTGCAATTTCGATTGTGTGATTAACTTTTCCATCATTTCCTCTTCTTCTTTGTTCTTTCCTATTTCTTCTAGAACCTGTCCGTGGCGCAAAAAAAGAGTCACGGATTTTATGATCCGTGACTCTTGAGGAGGGTTAGCTTTCTAATCAATAGGGTATTAATCAAAAAAGCCACGGACCTTGGAGTTTGCCCGTGGCTGCTTTACCGGTTTTAGGTAATGCTAAATATCAACAGGCGCACTCCGCGACAGTGAATCGCTGCCAATAGCAACGGCAGAACGATCACGAAGCATTTGTTTCATGTAAAATGCATTTGCCATTTGAGTGCTTTCCTTTCTTTCAAAATTCCATACTTAGTTCAACTTTTAGAGTTTATCATAAAAATTTGGGGGTTGTCAAGTACGAATTTTGTAATTAATTAAAAATTATCGGGGCTTATTGTGCTAATTCAATTTGGATTGATAAGTGGTTATATTATTTGTGTTATTGCTAGAAAAATTTTCTGCTCAGGATTTTTTGATAAAGCCCAGGTAAATAACCAGGATCAATCCAGCCCCGCAGATCGCGATCATACCGATTCCAACGTTCCTGGCATCCCCAAAGGCATGGTGGATGATGGAAGGTGCTGGTGTGGGTGTAAAGGTTGGCATCGGCGTCCGGGTGGGGAAGGGAGTCATTGTTGGACGCTGTTTTGTGGGCGTGGGGGTGTCAGGGACTATTGTTGGGGACAGGCTGGGGGTGATGCTGGGGGTGACTTCCGTTGCTGGCCTGATCAGTAAGCGTTGCCCTTCAAATACTTCCGTGGTGGTTGGCGCTAAACCGCTGTTTTGAAGGATAATATCAATCGTTATCCCGTAAGCCTCTGCTATTGTCCATAAGGTTTCACCATAGCGAACTGTGTGGACGATGATCCCATCTGCATCCGGCGTGTTTGCGACCACCTGGGCAAGGGGGATGGGGGTGTCTTGTGCCAGCTGTGCCGGGATCACCTCTATTTCTGATCCGCCGACTTCTTCCTTTGGCAGGTTAGCGCTCTCTACCGGGATCACATTTAACGTGTAATAAACCGTGCCATCAGACACTGTCACGCCTGCACCGACCTTTCCACCCGTGAAGCCAACCATCGTGTTCCAGTGAACCCAATCTGCCCAGGTTGTATAAATACAATAATCGATGGACATATCGGTGCCCATGGCGACATTCTCTTTGATGCCATAATCAAAAGCTGTTGACCCATCTGCACGGGTGTGCGTCCAAGTGCCCAAGGACGCCATATAGTCACTGTGGGATTGGGCAAAACCCATCAGGAAACTATCGACCGAATAGGGTGAAAGGCCGTTGGTCTGTCTTAAGTTATTGACACCGCTGATCAGATCGGAAGGACTGGCACCTTGTGCTGCCGCGATTTGAGAGTAAGATGTTGCCCACATCATTAACAGGAAAATAATGATTACAGATCGGATGAGTACTTGTCGCATAATGGGATTATTATAGCGTGTTTGGACGAAAAAAGTGAATGCCTTAAATGCACAGTGAATTGCACGCAATTCACTGTGATGATCGTTACAATGCAAGTTGTTCTAAGGTTTTATCTAACTGTCAAAAGATTGATCGTTGATTATTTCGACTGGAGCGCTTTCTTTTCGGATTGTTTTTGGAATAGGCTGATGTAGCCATAAGTCGCCATGATGGAACCAAAAGCGATTGTGCCCAATTTGCCTCCTGCACCACCAAATATTGGTGTGCTGTACACAAAAATGACGCCAATAAACAAGCCTGTGATAAACAGCACCCAAATACCCGGGCAACGCGCCTTACTTGACATCCCTGCAAAGCTGGCGCAAATTGTAACCACAGCCAAGGTCCCCCCGATTTGAGGAAAAATGACCGGCAGGATCAGACCACCCAGGAGACCGACAACACCTGATGCAAGTACAGGACCATTCCCTCTAATGGCATTGAGATAATATGTGAGTGGTGTGGCTATCAGGGATACCAGAATAATCATCAGGATGCCACGCGTATCAAATATTGGTGCAACAATAAATTCCCGACCCAGAATAAGGCTGATGATGATCGAGCTGATAAAAGCAATGGTTCCTAATTTCCCTCCAAAACCACCGAATACATAACTGCTCAGAACATAAATGATACCAGCGATGGCGCTCGCGAAGGCAACCTCGGTTCTTGTAAAAAGGAGAACGTTGGATGTCATTCCAACAAACGCACCACAGTACACAGGTACGCTATACTTAGGAATAACTAAATGTGCAATAATTGCGACCAAGCTGGCTGCGACCACTGCCCCTAAACCAACATCACGGCAAATGACACAGGTGAGGACACCACCGATTAAAACACCAAAAAACTCATAAACATGTTTAATGATAGGAAGTTCGTCATTAAAGTTCTTGTCATCAAGAATACGTTTTCCTTCGGAAAAAATGGTGATAAGTGCGCCTGCTAAGACGATCAAGGAGAATAAACCAGCGATCCATTGAGCCTTTAATCCTGTAACGACTGTGGCACCGAGCAAGACGGTTACCGTAACAGCAAGGATGATAAAACCTGTAAATGGAATCCAACGTTGAAATTTTTGCATTTCTTAATTACTCCTTTATAAAAATAATGATACGCTGAGCCAATAACCCAAATATTATAGCATATAGATGAGAATCATGAGGCGGAATTTTTATTACACCCCAAAGTTGGATTTCTTGATTTTTGTAAGTCGTTCCTTCATATATTTGTTGAAATTTTGCCCTCAGCAAATGGATGAATTGGTGAAAAGGGCTAAGGATGCAATTTGAGATGAAGATCGTATCAGGTCAAAATAGAATGTCTCTGAACTAAGATGGATGGGTTCAAAAAGGCAAAAGTTGATCGGGTTTCCTACTCATTTCTCCAAATTTCATAATATGCATAGAAAATGGATGCCCAGGGATATTGATGGGTTGAAAATGATGTTGATGTATGAAATATTTAATAAGAGATAACGCTTTGAGGTAAAATTAGTAAATTACAGAAATTGGAGGTGAGCAGCGTGTTGGATATAAAATTATTCCGTGAAGAACCGAACTTAATCAAAGAAGCTCTGCAAAAGCGGCAAATGGATACATCACCTGTCGAGGAGGTCCTATTGCTGGATGAGAGGCGTCGAGCATTGATTATTGAAGTAGAAGACATGCGCTCTGAGCGAAATGCCGTCTCGAAGGAGATTGGGCGTATGAAGGACAAGGAATCCCGCCAGGCGAAGATAGATGCGATGCGGGAGTTGGGAGAAAAAATTGCGCTTGTTGAGAGTGATTTGCAAAGGGTGGAATCGGATCTTAATACGCTCCTTGCGGAAATTCCGAACATTCCCGATCCGGATGTGCCCGTGGGTGTGAATGACAGTGATAATGTCGTTCTGCGAACCGTGGGCGAACTTCCCGTTTATGATTTTGAACCTAAACCGCATTGGGATCTGGGACCGGAATTGGGCATCATTGACTTTGATCGAGGTGTCAAACTGGCAGGTTCACGTTTCTACGTCCTGAGCGGACCGGGTGCACTCCTCCAACGAGCACTGATCTTTTGGATGGTTGGTTTGCATATCCAACAGGGTTATTTGGAGAAATACCCGCCTTTTATGGTCAAACAAGATGTCCTGTTTTCTACCGGGCATTTACCCAAATTTCGAGACAATCTCTACCGGGATGAGCAGGATGACCTGTGGATGGTACCGACTGCCGAGGTGCCCCTGACGGGGATGCACATGGACGAGATCCTGGAAGAGGATCAGCTGCCGATCCATTATACAGCTTACACCGCGTGTTTCCGCAGGGAAAAGATGAGTGCGGGACGGGATGTGCGGGGTATCAAACGGGGGCATCAATTTGATAAGGTGGAGATGTATACCTACTGCAAACCTGAAGAATCAGCCGCCGAACACGAAAAAATGCTGCAAGATGCAGAGGAAACCGTGGCAGCGCTGGGGTTGACTTACCGTGTGCTGCTCCAATCGACGGGTGATTTGGGATTCAGCGCCCATAAAACCTATGATATTGAAGTGTGGGCACCCGGGTGCGGCGAATGGCTTGAGATTTCGTCGATATCTAACGACGGTGATTTCCAGGCACGCCGAGCCGGAATCCGCTATCGTCCGAATGACAGCAAGGGCACGCAATTTGTTCATACCCTGAATGGTTCTGGCTTGGGCATGCCGCGCACCCTGATCGCGGTGCTGGAAAACTACCAGCAGGCAGATGGCTCGGTGGTGGTTCCCGAAGTCATCCGCCCCTTAATGAATGGCTGTGAGGTCATCCGTTCTGACTGATGTCGCTTTGGGCTGAAATTCCCCTTTTATTTGTCACCATCCTTGGGATCCTGATCGGTTTCTTTGGGCTGTTCCTGGTATTCTTCCCGGGTCTAACGGTGATTTGGGCGTCTATCCTGCTGTGGGCGGTATCAACCCAATTCAATTACAAGGCGGGTCCCTGGACCTTTACCCTGACGATTGCCACATTCGCCGTGATCACTGTGTTGATGTTGTTTGGTAATGTTGTGGATAACATCTTCATGGCGGGAGGTGCCCGTTCAAAAGGTGCAAGTTGGTGGGCTATCCTTGTCAGTTTTATTGTCATGATCTTGGGGAGCATTTTCTTGTCCCCGATTGGCGGTTTAGCTGCTGCCCTGGCAGCCTTATTTATCTTTGAATTGCTGAGGATTAGGGATTATCGATCCGCGTTTAAGACAACTTCAAGCATGGCGATGGGGTGCGGCTGGGCAGTTTTTACCAGGGTGATGATCGCACTGGCGATGATCCTGCTGTTTGTGATGTGGTATTTCTTGCTGTACTCAAAATAATCACCATTCTTAAAACACTTGTTTGAGAATTAGTTTTTGAAAATAAGATTATAAATTTTCAGCTATTTTGGACGAATTTATGCTATTTTGATGTCCGCGCCTGGCGCGCAAGAAAGAGTGCAATTGAGCCTGCCACGGCTGCATTGAGTGAATCGATCTGTCCCTGCATGGGCAGACGCATCAGGAGATCGCATTTGTCCCTGACCAGCCGGCGTAATCCGCTGCCCTCACTTCCGATGACCAAACCAAGCCCTCCTTTAAGATTGATCCCGGTCGGTGTTTGTGCCTCAGGACTGTCTTCCAATCCGATAACCCATCCCCCCTCATCTTTAATATGATCGATCGCCTGGGCGAGGTTGGCTTGCGCAATTTGAAGCCATTCCGTTGCACCGGAAGAGGCATTGACAACGGCTGGCGTCACGGATGCGGCTCGCGCCAGGGGCAAAACCACGCCATGCACGCCAAACGCTTCAGCGGTACGAAGCAAAGTGCCCAGGTTTTGTGGGTCCTGGATCAGGTCCAACATCAAGATAAAAACGGGTTCTTTCCGGGCTTTCGCAATCTCAAAGATTGACTCAAGATCGCTGTAAGGATATCCACCTGTGCTGAGGGCAATCCCCTGGTGATTCGGATCTATCCCATCCAGATCGGAACGTTTGACAATTTGAGTGCTGATTTTTTGTGCCTTAGCAAGCTTGAGGATCTCTATCAGGCGACCTTGCTCTTTAACTCCCTTTGCCACCCATAAGCGGTGGATATGCCTGCGCTGCGCCCTTAGAACCTCATAAACCGGATTCCTGCCTGTGATCCACTCAGCCATGGGTCACTCCCAGTGCCAGGTGGACCCTTGTGAGGTATCTTCGATCACCACACCTAATTTTGCCAGATCATCACGGATGCGATCAGACAGGGTGTAATTTTTCTGCTGACGCAGCTCCTGGCGAAGGTCGAGGAGCAGGTCAATAAACGCATCCGCACTGGAATCGGCTTTTCCGCGTTCTTTCAGCTCCAAACCCAAAACGCCGGTCAACTCATAAAAGGTCTGCTGCGCCGGCGCAAGTTCTTCATCAGTTGCCCCTTCGGCGCGGGCTTGGTTGATGGCACGAACCAGATCAAAGATATGACCTAATGCGCCTGCCGTATTAAAATCATCATCCATGGCTTCAATGAAGCTGTTTTTGGTCGCTTCTTGCTGTTTTTCCAGCTCTTCGAGTGCATCTTTTGGAGCACCAACCGCATCTGGCATTTCCGGTCGATTAGCCGAGAGCAAACGTTCAAACGCACGCTCATTGGCTTCGATGACTTCATCATTGAAGGTGAGCGGGCTCCGGTAGTGCGAGCTGATCACAATCAGACGCATCACATCGCCAGAATGAGCTTCGACGAATTCATTGATGGGCACCAGGTTACCCAGAGACTTGGACATTTTGGTGCCTTTAAGCTGGAGCATACCGTTGTGCATCCAATAGCGGGCAAAGGGTTTGCCCGTGATGGCTTCCGTTTGCGCAATTTCATTTTCATGATGGGGGAAGATCAAATCGTTCCCACCGCCGTGGATGTCAATTTGCTCTCCAAGGTGTCCCAAATTCATCGCGGAGCATTCGATATGCCACCCAGGACGCCCAAGCCCCCAGGGGCTGTCCCAGGCAGGTTCGCCTTCTTTTGCGGATTTCCACACAGCAAAATCCATGGGATTTTCTTTGCGTTCATCCACACGGATCCGGCTGCCGGCGTTCATTTCTTCTAATCTTCGCCCGGAAAGTTTGCCATACTCTTTATCGGACTCGACCCGGAAATAAACATCGCCATCAACTTCGTAAGCAGCACCTTTTTCGAGCAGATCTTTGACCATCTCAATGATCTGGTCTATTTCATCGGTTGCTCGTGGGTGAATGGTGGCAGGAAGGACATTTAAGTCTTTGAGGTTCTGCTGGTATTCTTCAATATACTTTTGTGCCAGCATAATGGGATCAACCCCCAGTCGCTTTGCACGATCGATGATCTTATCATCCACATCGGTAAAGTTCATGACATACTGAACATCGTAACCGCGGTATGTGAGGTAACGCCGGACAACATCAAAAACCAGGGCGGACATTGCATGCCCAACATGAGCGCTATCATAAACGGTGGGTCCACAAACATACATGCGAACCTTCCCCTTTTCGAGTGTTTCAAATTCAGATTTATCTCGGGTAAGTGTGTTGTAAACTCTTAAGGTCATCCTTGCCGTCCTTCCGATGCTGGTTCTGAAGATTATGATCCGTTTTCGGGCTTGGCAAAGATCATCCGACCGGCTGCAGTTTGAAGAACCTTCGTCACGGTGATAGGGATGGTCCTTCCGATGTATTTTTGTCCATTTTCGACCACAACCATCGTACCATCTTCCATATAGCCGACACCCTGGTCATATTCTTTGCCTTCCTGGATGATCTTCATCTGAAGGGTTTCGCCGGGCAGCAATATGGCTTTGACAGCATTGGCAAGCTCATTGATGTTTAAGACAGATACGCCCTGTAATTCGGCGACACGATTCAAGTTGTAATCGTTCGTCAATATCGGGCAATTCATCTGTCTTGCCAGAACGATCAGCCGTTCATCTACCTCGCGGACACCTTCCACATCAATATCGGTGATGGTCACAGGGATGGTTGAATCCTTTTGGAGTTCCGAAAGCACTTCCAAGCCTCTCCGTCCCCTTTGCCGGCGGAGGTTATCGGCTGAGTCACTCACATATTGCAATTCGTTGAGAACAAAGCGTGGAATGAGAAGATGACCTGGAACGAAACCGGTGCGGGCAATATCGGCAATGCGTCCATCGATGATTGCGCTGGTGTCAACCAGGATCCGGCGTGTGTCCTGGAGTCCGCTGCCTGACTCTTTTTCTAATGAAGAGCCGCCTTTTTTGGAAATTGCCCGGAAAGCATGATTCAGGTCTTTTTGACGGGCAACGAAAAGAGCGATGCCTAGATAACTGAACAGGATCACCGCAACGAAAGGCAGAATGCTTCCAAATGGGTCTGGGAGAAGCGAGATGGGATAAGCCAGGAGAGCACTTAAAATCAAACCCACCAGGAAACCGATCAGACCGTAGATGAGTGTTTGAGCTGAAACGCCGCTCAAACTTTTTCGTAATGCTGTAGTTGGTTTGATGGTTATCCAGGGTGCGACAAAAAACCCAATAACTGCAAAGATAAGGGTTGTTATAATTTGATAGACAATGTTTGAAATGGGGCTATTTACCCAAATTTCTTGAATTAGCTTACCAATAGGTTCGCCTAGAAAAACGCCGATAATTCCAAAAATGATTAAAAAAACAATGCGAAGAATAAATTCAATCGACATATAAAACGCTCCTTTTTTAATGTACAATAAAAAGAATAATTCCTGATTGAATCATAGCATACTGGACATAATTAGTCAATTTTTTGATTAAAAATTTTCATTAAATCAAAGGAGTGATAAAAGTCTTAGGTGAAATCTAAGAGGATTGGTGCCGAAATCATCTGGAAAGTCTCTGGGAAAAACAAAGATCCTGGTAGAAAATTACCAGGATCTTTGTTGATTTGATTTCAAATGCAGAGAAATTAGGTTGGTGGCGGTGTGTTCGTGCGCGGCTGTTTATCGATCAGTTTCGATAGGGGTTGCACGGGTGTTCCTGCCTCAGGGTTGAGAAGTAAGCTAAGTTCTGCGAGTGCGTGTGTATCGTAGGTGCAATGACCGCACAGATCACAGATCCAGGCTGGAAAGTTTGGAACAGTGATCAGGTCATCGCCAAGCCAAGTCATCAATGTTGCTGACCGTAGGCGTGCTCGTCCCCCGTGGCAGTTAAAGCAAGATTGTGATGGAGGAGGTTCGCTCATACCTTTTTTTCTCTGAAAAATGTCTTCATCAAGAAAATCTTACCATATTTGGTAAATCAATCGTGAACTGCCTGAACAATATCATGTGTACGTAAGAGTGCGAAATCTTCGAGCGGCCAATAAATCAAAAGCGCTCGCCCAACGAGATCTTCCTTAGGCACAAAACCCCATAAATGTGAGTCGCTGGAGTTATTCCGGTTATCACCTAAAACGAAGTACTCATCTTCAGGCACAGTCCACTCGCCCTTATAACTTGGCGGCTCTGCAATATAGGGTTCGTAAAGGGGCTGATCATTGACATAGATCGTACCGTCAACCACCCGCACTTGGTCACCGGGTAATCCGACGACGCGCTTGATGTAATCTAATTCTGAAACGCCGGGAGCATGAAACACGACGATGTCCCCAATAGAAGGCTCTCCAAGTTTGTAGGCAACCCGGTTCACGAGTAAGAACTCGCCGGGGTTGAGCGTAGGTTTCATGCTGACATTCTCAACCCGCACACGGGCAGAAAGGGCGTTGATCGCCAGGAAAAGAACCAGGGCTAAAAGGATAGTTTCGATGGTGTCGATAAAGAAACCCATGCATCCGGAGCGTTTGGAACCGCGTTTCGGTTCTAATTGTTCATCCTCGATGATTTGTTCTGATTGATATTGGTCCATTATTGATCGTCTTTTCGTCTTATAAATTCAAATTTGGTTCTATCTATTTCAGGATTGATTATATCGCATCTTTGTTTTTGTGGGCTGATCATTCACGCCTTTTTTTGAGTGCCAGGCGGATGGGTGTGCCGCTAAAAGGGTATTCCTCCCTGAACTGGTTTTCAAGATAGCGGATATAAGAAAAATGTGCCAGTTCGGGATTGTTGACATACAACAAAAAGGTGGGTGGATCGCTGCGAACTTGCGTCCCATAATAAATACGTAAGGAACGCCCTGTTTTCGAAGGTGCGGCGTGTTTGTCCTGTGCACGGTGGATGATCTTATTGATTTGTGACGTGGATAACCGAACCAATCGCTCTTCCTGCACCTTTAACGCCAACGCAAGCACCTGGTCGACCCGTTTGCCTGTCAGGGCACTGATGAAAAGCATTGGAATATAATCCATAAAGTTCAA
The DNA here is from genome assembly GCA_036733105.1 of Candidatus Brevefilum sp. Lineage (GTDB taxonomy): Bacteria > Chloroflexota > Anaerolineae > Anaerolineales > Anaerolineaceae > Brevifilum. Next base: position 14,465 of record DAINBD010000028.1, read on the forward strand.
TTCTTGGCGGATGTGCTCGGTGTAGGAATTGATGGTATAGGTGTCTTTTTCAACCAGGTCCCACTTATTCACCACAACAATCGCGCTCCTCCAGGCGTCTTTGATATAACCAGCGATGTGGGCGTCCTGGGCGGTGATACTCGTTGTGGCATCGATCACCAGGATCGCCACATCAGCCCGTTCGATGGCTTTCATACTGCGAATCACGCTGTATTTTTCAACGCCGGGTGCCACTTTTCCTCTGCGCCGAATGCCAGCCGTGTCGATCAGTGTGATGGGGATGCCTTTGTATTCCATTTGGATATCCACGGCATCCCGTGTTGTTCCGGGTATGTCACTGACAATCGCGCGTTCCTTCCCCACAAGCTTGTTCAGAAGGCTGGATTTGCCCGAATTTGGTTTCCCAACGATCGCGATTTTCACCGATTCGTCTTCTTCCAAATCCTCTTCGCTGACTTTAAAATGTCGGATGACTTCATCGAGCAGATCCCCTGTGCCTGTTCCGTGGAGCGCTGAAACGGCATAAGGTTCGCCTAGGCCCAACTGGTAAAATTCAGCCACATTTTGTCTGACTGCTGCGCTTTCGCCTTTGTTGACGACAAGGATGATGGGCGGGAAGAGTTCACCGTTGACCATACGCTGCTTTCGGCGGAGGATTTCGGCAATCTCCGTATCTGCTGAGGTGAGTCCCATTTGTCCATCGACGAGAAATAAGATCACGTCCGATTCTTCAATTGCCAGTTCAGCCTGATCACGGATCTGGTGGATGAAATCTTTAGAACTGATCGAAAGCGGCTCCTGTCCCTTACTTTGGGTAGGATCAATCCCGCCGGTATCCATCACAAAGAAGAAATAACCGCTCCAATCAGCTTCAGCTAAAAGGCGGTCACGTGTGGTACCAGGCACTTCGTCAACAATCGCCAGACGTTCTCCTGTCAGACGGTTGAAAAGCGTGCTTTTACCTACATTTGGCCTGCCCACCAGGGCAACAACGGGTTTGCTCATAGGAAGTGATTATACCCGATAAGCTGTTGGTTAATCCGTTTTTATGGGGTGGGGGAGCGAGGGAGAGACCATTTTTATTATTTGATCTAGGTTATATCCAATCGAATAGTCTTGGCTCACTTTAAAAGAAAAATAAAATACTTAGCTTTTATAAGGTTATTAGGATCCAATTTCTAAAAAACCCTTGACATTATTTCGAGATTCATGTTATTATGTAATCGATTACATTGTGTAATCGATTACATAAGCGGATCGCTTATGAGCATAAACATCCTTTAGTTTTACTTTACGAAATTTTATCGGTGAAATCCTGAATAATCAGGTTATGGGGCGGACAAATTATTGGTATTCTTTCTTTAACATCGTCATTTTGCTTGTTGGCAAATCATATTCGGTAATTCTGCCAGATTTGTTGATCATATTTTGATCAAAGATCTCTTACTTTCCTTAGGAGGTGGCTATCGAACAATACTAATTCATATCATTTTGTCAAACATCAATATTAAAGAGGAGAGTAAAAATGAAGGTTTGGAAATATATTGTTCCATTGATTGTTGTTTTATTTATCCTGGGGGCATGTGTGCCTCAAACCATTGAAGTCACCAAAGAGGTGCCGGTAGAAGTTATTAAAACCGAAGAGGTGATTGTTACTAAAGAAGTAGAAGTCATCAAGGAGATTGATACGTCACCTTTAACGGTCACAATTCCGTGGACTGGGGATGCTATGGATCTCTTTATGCCTGTTGTGGATGGTTTTGAAGCAAAGACGGGGATCAAGGTTAAGGTTCTTCCGTATAAAACCGAGGATCTGGGTACTTTACTGCCTGCACAATTTATGGCACAAGAACCGATGGCGGACTTGATGATCATGTCCTGGTCCTGGTGGATTGCAGAAAATACAGAACACCTTGTTGATCTGACCGATCTTACATCTGACATTGATTTTCTTGCAGAAACAGTGGATGTTGATGGAAAAGTTTTCGGCGTTCCTTCATACTTGTTTGTAAAACCGGGCTTTTGGTATCGAAATTCGTTCTTTGAAGCCAACGGCTTGGACCAACCACAAACATGGGATGAATTTCTCGCTTTGTTAGAAACGATTAAGGGCATTGATGGCATTGACGCACCAATTTCATCACCCTCAGGATACCCCCTGGCAGATATTGTCGAAAATTTCCTGGGCACATTCGGTGGACCAGAATTGGTTAATGGGTTAATCGATGGAGAAATCGCATGGACTGATCCTGCTGCCAAAGAAATCTTTACAGACAG
>DAINBD010000029.1:0-15629 GCA_036733105.1 Candidatus Brevefilum sp.
CGAAAAGACTTTTGATCTCATCTTTGTTCATGGGGAATTCGTTGTTTATGTTTGTGGATAATTCTTTTAAATTTTCTGATGATTTTTGGAAAGTTTCCAGATCAAAAGAACGATATGCCTCATATTGTTTATTGAGCAGATTTTTGACCCGGTCAAATACGGGGAGACGTGAAGGCAGGGCATTTTCCGCCAGGTTTGCCCAGTGATTGGATAGCTGGAGATATTGCGCCGCAGCGGCATTCAATTCTGGATTGCCTAACAGGCTGGCAGTTTCATGCAAAAAATCAGAATAAAGTTTGCGAAGCGCAAATCCGCCTGTTCCATTAAGTCTGATCGATTCATAGAGCGTACATAAGACAGGAAATAATCCCTTAGGATCATCGAAGATATGCAGCCAGCTTTGTCGATTATCTTGGTTAATCAATTGATCTGCCCAGGTTTGAAGGTTGCTGATCCCCACCGTTTTTAATGGCCTTGTAAGTTGTGTTGCACATTCTTTCATTCCCAAAACAGCAGCATCCTGAAGGTCCTGAGTGCTTAGACCCTGAGTGCCCTCAAAGGTCATCATCAAATAATTATTCTGACTCAAATTACCTCGTGCCAGGGTGAAGGTTTTTTCGCGGATTTCAAAAAGCTGGCTGCTCAAATCATCGATGAACAGCCGCCATAAACGACCATCCCGAGCATAAACAGCGACCTGGTGATTGAAAAATCCTGTTAAGCTTTTTGGCATCTGTCGATGAGGAAGATGGGCTTTATCCACCCAAACAACAGCTTGTTTCCCTTCACTAACAATTTCCTGCAGTCCATTTTGGGCATCGCCTTGATCATTAAATTCGTGAAAATTGACTGAGAACTGCAGCCTGTGGGCTAACTCTTCCAAAAAGATCCGGGCATTGTTCCAGTTATTGCGAAAGCCAAGAATCAGGATAGGATGCGGCAAGTGGTTGAACGGGTAAAGGATATAACCGATATCCAAACCGCCGCCAATCCCAAAAAGCATTGATTCTGAATAGGGTTGTCCGGTTTGTGGATTGATCACGTTGTTAAAACTGAGAATATGAGCTAATGCCGCTGTTGGGGGATGAATTCCTGGCGTGAACTCTGGGAGTTCGATTTGCATAATATCCTTTCAAAAATACGATTGTATTTAACCTCAAAACCTTTGCAGGCCTCAAAGCGATGTTCTTGGTAAAGGTTCACCCTATGATTAATTATACAGTATGGGGACAAGCGCCCACGAATCCGTCCCAGCAGAACAAGCGAAAACCTGGCTGGAATCCTACTATCAACCCATCACGCATCGGAAAAGAGATGCTGTGGGAATGTGTCTGCCGCCATTTACCATCGGCATAGGTGAAAAGGAGTTGTAACAGGATGAAACCTGTTCATGATTCAGTCCATCGAGATCGGTTCTGTTGAATATCTATTTTTGGACAATCCAAAGGTTTTTGCGATGATGGGTCTGTGAATTTCAACCTTTCCCCTCCTGGTTCGTACCGCAATTTTAACTGAAAGGATCAATTGACCCAACGTTGTGATCGGAAAGATCATAAACGATCAGTCGGATACAATCCAGGTTGCATTCAAATTGCGATAGTCACCAAAAAGATCTGAAGAGATCAGGAATTGGCTTGATCCTTTTTGGAGATCATAATAGAACAAACGGGTGGAGGTGCGATAAAGAAATCCTGCACCATCAGGCATCCAGAGAATTTCTGATGGGTTTCCTTCCAAATCTATTGTAATAAAGCGTTCCAGTGTCTCCTGGTATAAGATGACATCACCATCCTTTGTGATCACCAGGAAAACAGTTGGATTTGGTGATCGACTGAATAAGGTAATTGGTTTACCAAAGGGTTGGATCGTTAGCCCCTGGTGTGATAAAAGGATGGATTCCTCTTCACAGGCGAAGAGGAGGTTTTGGGGATCAACCTGCGCACGAAAAAAGCATTGTCCTATGACTTCTCGGTCAGCGACCACCACTCCGTTGGGCTGCTGCAATGTGAACAGGGTCGCATTGTCCTCTCGGTCGTGCTGAAGGATAAGAAGTTCATTCCCAAAGGGATAAATCCCCGTAAACGACTCCTGAATAACAGGAATAGTCTCCATTGTGGTCACATCGAACAAGGAAAAGCCGTAACCGCCCACAGGCTCAATCTGGTGCGTGATGCCAATCCATTCAGCCGTGAACCAGGATATGGTGGGATTATCGACATCCTCTGGCAGGATGAGTGGGGTCGTTGTGCCTGCGTCCAAATCAAGCAGATAATATCGATCATCTTGCCAGGTGCGGGGATCAAACACATAACCCTTCTTTAAAAGAAGCAGGTTGCCATCTGGTCCAACCCAATAATTCTCCACCAATGCAGGCATCCGTTCGATTTTCTCACCTTCCCCTTTTTGACGGTCGAATAGATAGAGATGGTTGTCTTTATCAGAATCCTCGCGAATGAAAAAGAAAGCCTGTCCGCTGTTGTACCAATTTATCTTTGATCTTGACTGCTGGGATGCATTTTCTACGGCTCTTATCAGCTCTTCTTCTGAAAGTAACAGATCGGGCAGGTATTGTCGGGCAGCCTGCGCAGCCAATGCCGGCTGGAAGGAGGAGGGCTCATCTTGAAGTTGGTATGTGGTTTCAACCTCCCCTGACTTGAACTCATAAATGGCTACTTCTTTCTCGTTGATGGGCAGGAGGAATTCTGACCCGGCGGGGGAAATATTAAAAGATATTCCTGACGGCAGATCGTTGAAAGGGAATTGAAAATCAAAAAACTTCAATGTCTGCGGGTCCAGGATCTTATAGGTGGTGATATCTGTCTGAAGAAGCAAGCGCGGTCCTTCAGATTTTGGCGATGAGACCGCGGTTCTTTGCATGGCGTCCGCTGGTAGGGGATCTGTGGGAAGGGTACCTATTTGTGGCTCAACTGTCTCCATTGGCAAGCATGCAGTGAACATCATCAGAAAGACCAGTATGGCGAGGTAGTTGATCCGTCGGTTTTTCATTATGGGCATTCCTCGTGGCAATAATCAGGGTCAATCAATGGTTTTTACTAAGCGCAATTCATCCCGTATGGGAATATTATTCATCCCCATTTCTGGAATAGAAGGTTTTATCTTCCGCGAAAGATCGACCTGACCAGGGAAGAGCTCGGCAAAGTAAAAACCTCGCCGCTGAAAGAACCCAAGTGCATGCAGGTTGTCATTGGTGGTGATCAGGCTAAGAATACGGCAGTGATTATTTCGGGCAATGTGCTCAACTGAGTCCAACAGTGCTGAACCAACCCCAATTCCATCATGTAAACTTGCCAGGGTGAGAATCTCACATTCTTCGTCCCGAACTTGGTAATGCAAAAAGCCCACGATGCTGTCATTGAGGACCGCCTTCACCCCATCCAGGTCCTGCATGTGAAAAACTTCACCGTGGACAACAAGGGCGGTTTCTCCCCAATGCTCAGTGACATATGTTGTAATCGTTGAAAGATCAGCTTCCTCGATTGGCTGGATAAGAATGGTCATGGGTTCACCTCTTCCTTATTATAATGAGTTCTTACCGAGCGTGTTAAAATGGGGGCAGGATGAAAAAACAACCTGGACTTCTTCGGAAATGGTTTATAAAAATATACCTGTGGGCAGCAGAGAGACTGTACCACCAGTTTGCTTGGGCGTATGAGGCTGTGGCATGGCTGGTGAGCCTTGGGTATTGGTCAGGCTGGCGGGTTGATGCGCTGAATTATGTGGGATCTGGGCGGATAATCGAGCTTGGTTGTGGAACTGGCGCATTACTAATGGAGATGCAAGACCTTGGTTATGACGTGGTCGGCGTAGAACCTTCACGGCAGATGCTGAGGATTTTAGTGCGCAGAGCGCGTCAAAAAGGGCAAGCAGTTCGGTTTGTGCGGGGGTATGCCCAATCTGTACCATTTGGATCTGGCTGTTTTGAAACAGTGCTTTCAACCTTTCCCTCTAATTACATTCTTCAGGCAAAAACATTTACCGAAGTCCATCGCATTCTTACCCCAAAAGGTCGATGGGTGATCGTCGGCTTGGGCGTTGTCTTCAAATCTGTTTTTCACCGTTGGCTGACTGGGCTAGTTTTCGGTAATTTTAACCGAGCAGCACTTGATCAATTCTCAAAAAGGGCTGAGGAAAACGGTTTTTCAGCCCAGTGGGTTGACCATGAAATGAGAAACTACACCTTACCCATCCTGATATTGGAGAAACCATGATTAACGGTTTGCGAAAACGAGAATTCAATGGTGGCGGCGTTTCCGAAATCGATGAAGGTGGATTCCGATTGGGAATACCTGCTATCTCTGGTGGACAATATGCCCTGGCGCAATTAGATGATTATATGAGTCTGCGCAGGCGGAAATTCCCTCACCAGGCACCGGTGAGGCTTTCTCTTGAAGCGCGGGTTTCCGGTGAGCACATCAGGGGCACCTGGGGTTTTGGCTTTTGGAACGACCCCTTCAGTTACGGTTTTGGCGGTGGCGGTACGATTAAATCATTACCAGTCCTTCCGAATGCTGCCTGGTTCTTTTTTGGTTCAAAAGAAAATCACCTATCCCTCAGGGATGATTTGCCGGGATCTGGCTTTCATGTAAAGACATTTCGTTCACCCCTACTGCCTTCCTTTCTGTCATTATTCGCACTGCCAGCTCTCCCTACCATGCTTTTTCCAGCAAGCGCTCGTTTCTTGCGAAAAGCTGCGGCGAGAATTGTGAGAGAAGATGCGCTGGCAATTCCTATTCCAGTGGGTGATTGGCATCTCTACCAGCTGGATTGGGCGAAAAGCGAAGTCAGGTTTTGCGTGGATGATCAAGTGATCTTAACCACACCAACCTCGCCGCGTGGACCCTTGGGTTTGGTCATTTGGATCGATAATCAATTTTTTCAATTTGATCCTAAGGGGAAAATGGGTTTCGGCAGTCTTCAGACAGATCATGAGCAGTTTTTGATGGTTCGAAACCTGAATTTGAACCACTAAACAGCTGGAGAGATGATCATAACGAATCTTTAACCTACAAAGATTATAAAATTTTTGGATTTCCTATAACCATATGGTAAAATCAATATTTTGTAAGGCATTATTAGCTTGACGCGTATAATTTAAAATTCGATTTACAAAAAGCACTTAGGAGGCAGAATGTCAGAAAAGAAATGGGTTTATCTATTCAATGAAGTAGAACAGGCGGAAAATTACGCTGGCAGTTGGGACGCAGTGCGCGGTTTGCTGGGCGGCAAAGGGGCTAACCTGGCTGAAATGACACGCATCGGTGTGCCGGTCCCACCCGGTTTCACAATTACCACAGAAGCATGTATTGCATATCAAGACGATCGAACATTCCCTGAGGGAATGTGGGATCAGGCACTGGCAGCAATGTCAATTGTTGAAAAACAAACTGGAAAGAAGTTTGGTGATCCTACAAATCCTCTGCTTGTTTCCTGTCGTTCAGGCGCCAAAATGTCCATGCCTGGCATGATGGATACCGTCCTTAATATTGGTTTGAACGATGAAACAGCCCAAGGTATGGTTTCTTTGACCGAAAATGAGCGCTTTGTCTATGACTCATATCGGCGCCTGGTACAAATGTTTGGTTCCGTTGTCCTCGGCATCGACGATGAAGCTTTTGAAGATGAACTGGACAGCTATAAAAAGAACAAGGGCGTTGAAAATGATACGGATCTTGACGCCGATGATTGGAAAAAACTAACCGATATCTTTAAAGCCGTTGTGAAAAAGGAAAAGGGCTTTGATTTTCCACAGGATCCAGTCAAACAGCTTGAGCTGGCAACCAAAGCAGTCTTTAATTCCTGGAACGCAAAACGAGCAATCGATTATCGCCGTCGTGCCAATATTCCAGACGATCTTGGTACTGCCGTGAATATTGTGACCATGGTATTCGGCAACATGGGATGGGACTCCGGTACAGGTGTAGCATTCACCCGCAACCCTGGTGATGGTGAGAAGAAACTGTATGGTGATTACCTGATGAACGCCCAGGGTGAAGATGTTGTGGCAGGCATCCGTAACACCAAACCGATCAGCGAGCTGGTTGACGAATTGCCCGAGGTATTTGAGCAATTCAATGAGATCACCAGCCGCCTTGAAAAGCATTATAACGATATGCAGGATGTTGAGTTCACCATTGAAAAAGGTCGACTGTGGATGCTCCAGACACGTTCTGGTAAACGCACCGCAAAAGCCGCCATCAAGGTTGCTGTGGATATGGTGAATGAAGGTTTGATTGACAAGAAAACCGCCTTGATGCGGGTTGAACCCGAGCATGTTGACCAGATGCTTCATCCTCAATTTGATGCTCAAACAGTTGAGGACGCTCGAAATTCGGGTAAGCTATTCGCCACCGGTGTCAACGCATCCCCAGGTGCTGCAGTTGGGCAGGTCTACTTTGATGCGGATACAGCCGAGAAAATGGCGAAGGAACATGGACAGGATGTGATCATGGTCCGTCCCTTCACCAAACCAGATGATGTTCATGGTATGCTGGCTGCTAAAGGTATTTTGACGAGTGAAGGCGGCGCTACTTCTCATGCAGCCGTGGTCGCCCGACAATTTGGTGTCCCATGTGTGGTTGGTGCTTCTATGATGAGTATTGATCTCAAAAAGCGCCAGCTGGTTTCCAATGGAAAAACCGTCAAAGAAGGCGATTGGGTATCAATGGATGGGACCTTTGGTGAGGCGTACATTGGTCAATTGGAATTGACCACACCTGACTTGAATGAACAAAAGGACTTGATGACCCTCTTGGATTGGGCTGATGAAGTCGCTCGATTGCAGGTTTGGGCCAATGCGGATTACCCAGCTGATGCCCGTCGAGCACGCTCCTTTGGTGCCAAGGGGATCGGTCTGTGCCGAACTGAGCACATGTTCTTCGAAGAAGAACGATTGCCCTATGTCCAGGAAATGATCTTGAACGCGGAAAGTGCACAGAACCTGATCAATGATGTGGAGCGTTTAGAAGGTTTTTTGGAGACAGGCAAGCTAAACGGTCAGCCAATGCGGGAAGAGTCACGCAAAGAAGTGGAAGACGAACTATCTGCCGCCCGGAAATTACTCGAGGGTTCGAAGGCAGTTACTGAATACCACAAGTCTCTTGAAAAATTGCTTCCTTATCAACACTCAGATTTTTACGGCATCTTTGAGGCAATGGATGGCTTACCGGTCATTATTCGCCTGATCGACCCACCACTGCATGAGTTCTTGCCCTCCCAGGAAGATTTGCTGGTTGAGGTAACCCGTATGCGCACACTTGGTGAAACGGATGGGTTGGAAGAAAAAGAGCAAATGCTCAATGTGGTCACCAAGCTGCATGAAAGCAACCCGATGATGGGGTTGCGCGGTATTCGCTTGGGTATTGTTTACCCAGATATTATGCGTATGCAGGTGCGAGCCATCTTTGAAGCTGCCAGCGATGCTGCCAATAAGGGAATTGTTGTTAAACCCGAGATTATGATCCCCCTAACCGGGCATATCAACGAGCTCAACTTCGTTCAACCTCAGCTTCGGGCAATTGCCAAGAAAGTAATGGAAGAAAAGGGCGTGCAGTTCGAGTATAAATTTGGCACCATGATCGAAATTCCACGGGCTGCCCTCACCGCCGGTGAAATAGCTAAAGTTGCTGAATTCTTCTCATTTGGCACCAATGACCTGACCCAGATGACCTACGGTTACAGCCGGGATGACGCTGAAAGGAACTTCCTGGTGACCTACGTTGATGAGGGAATTCTTCCCCAAAATCCGTTCCAGGTCCTCGATCGGAAAGGTGTGGGGCGGTTGATGGATGTTGCCGTCCGGGAAGGTCGAGAGGTTCGACCTGATCTTGAGGTTGGTATCTGCGGTGAACATGGTGGTGATCCAAGTTCAATCGAGTTTTGCCACCTGGTTGGGAACAACTATGTAAGCTGTTCTCCTTTCCGTGTGCCTGTTGCCCGTTTGGCAGCAGCTCAGGCAAAGATCAAGAACGGCTGATCTTTAAAAGATAAATCGAACTACCCCCAGTAACCCTGCTGGGGGTTTTTTATAATCATTTCTTTATTCCATCCTTTGTGGAGGATTTGTTAGAAGTGACCCGTTTTATTTTTTATTTATGGAACTTTCTGCAAACCGTTTAATGAATAGGACAATACTGGTATACTTATTACATAGAAGATATCCAGTTATGATCAATGTAAAATTGAATGTTTGAATTATTCGTACCATTCAAAATGAAATAAGGAAGCGTGTTTATGGAAAAACAAGAGTATCTTGATCTTTATCGAGAAATGGTTGTTATCCGTCGACTCGAGGAGCGTGCTGCTGAACTTTATCAGCAGGGCAAGATCGGCGGATTTTTGCACCTTTATATAGGACAAGAAGCAGTGTGTGCTGGGATTGGTTCTGTTCGCCAGCCTCAAGATAGGATCATCACAGCCTATCGCGATCATGGCTGGGCGATCAGCGCTGGTATGGATCCGAAAGTCGTGATGGCAGAACTGCTGGGTAAGAAAGACGGCTGTTCCATGGGCAAGGGTGGTTCTATGCACATGGCAGACACAAGTCTCAATTTCTGGGGAGGACACGCCATTGTTGGTGCCCACATACCCATTGCCACCGGGTTGGCGCTGGGAGATCACTACCAGGAAAATGATGACGCAATCACGATTTGCATGTTTGGTGACGGCGCTACGAATATTGGCTTCTTTCACGAAGGTCTGAACCTGAGCAAAGTTTGGAATCTGCCCGTTTTATGGGTGTGTGAAAACAATCAATATGGGATGGGCACCGCTGTTGAACGTGCTTCAGCCGTTTCGGAAATTCGGCAGAAGGCGGAAGGGTACGGCATGCCCAATGATCGAATCGATGGTATGGATGTGATGAATGTGCGTGAACAGGTCGCACGTGTGATGGAAGAAATACGCAACGGTGGCGGACCTCATTTACTTGAAATTATGACTTATCGTTATCGAGGGCACTCCATGGGCGATCCTGAACGCTATCGCAACAAGGAAGAGGTTAAGAAATGGGAAGATGAAGATCCCATTGGCGTGTTCCGAAAATACCTGGTCAAAGAAGGTGTCGCCTCAGACGAAGTTTTGGATGAGCAGGACGATCTAGCAGAAAAAATTATTGAAGAAGCAGTTGAATTTGCTGAAGCCAGTCCTAATCCTGGGAAAGATTTGTTGTTCGAGCATATCTATGCGGAAGAAACGTCCATTGAATATCGTGGTTACAGGTTGGAAAATGAAAGCGAGGAGAATTAAGATGGCACGAATGACCATGAGAGAAGCCATTTCCCAAGCGCTTTGGGAAGAAATGGAACGTGATGAGCGCGTTTTCATCCAGGGTGAAGAAGTCGGTGTATGGGGTGGTACTTATGCCGTTACCAAAGGATTTTATGATCATTTTGGCGAAAAACGAGTGCGGGATACACCGATTGCCGAAACTGCCATCATCGGTAGTGCAATTGGTGCTGCATTGACGGGTTTACGCCCTGTGGCTGAGCTGATGACGATCAATTTCGCCTTCGTTGCTATGGATCACATCGTCAATGAAGCAGCAAAACTTCATTATATGTTTGCAGGTCAATTCAAGCTCCCCCTCGTGATACGTGCCACAAGCGGTGGAGGTCGACAGCTTGCTGCGACACACTCACAAACACCGGATGCAATCTTTGCCCATTTTCCAGGCCTTAAGGTTGTCTCGCCTGGGACGCCAGCCGACGCCAAAGGCTTGTTGAAAAGTGCAATCCGCAGTGATGACCCGGTCCTTTTTATTGAAAATGCCACACTTTATCAGACCCGAGGAGAGGTGCCTGAGGGAGTGGATGTTCTGGAACCTCTGGGAAAATCAAAGGTTCAACGCGAGGGTGATGCCGTGACAATTGTAGCGTATTCAAAGATGGTGCAGGCCGCATTACAGGCTGCCGATATGCTGGCAGAGGATGGCATTGAAGCAGAGGTTGTCGATTTGCGATCCCTGCGACCATTGGATATGGATCCTGTGATCGAATCCTTCAAGCGCACAAACCGGGCGGTTGTTGCAGAAGAAGGGTGGCGGTCTTATGGGATTGGAGCTGAGGTATCAGCTCGGATTTATGAATTGGCATTTGATTATGTGGATGCGCCTGTCAAACGTGTTGCACAGGCTGAAGTTCCCCTGCCTTATAATGCAGAACTGGAACAGCTGGCGCTGCCACAAACTGAGGATATTTATCGCGCTGCGAAGGAGGTTGTGAATGGCTGATCTTGTAACCATGCCCAAACTTGGTTTTGATATGGCGGAAGGCACCCTGGTGCGCTGGGTGAAATCGGAAGGCGATTCCGTGGCGAAGGGTGATGTGATCGCTGAAATTGAAACAGATAAGGCTACTGTCGAGGTGGAATCGAGCTTTTCCGGTAAGATGGCTCGCCACCTGGTGGAAGAGGAAACCACCTTACCGGTGAATGCACCGATCGCGGTGATCACCGCTGAAGGTGAAACGCTTTCCGATGAAGATATTGATAAGCTGGTTGCAGCGGCTGGAGGCGAGCCTAAGGCTAAAAAAGCTGAAGCAAAGCAGGAACCCAAGGAAGAACTAAAGCAAGCTGAAACGCCGGAAAAAGAACCAACCGCTGAGGAAGTTGTGAAAGAAGGGGTACAACCTGTTGGCGGTGTGCGTTCGTCACCTTTGGCACGCCGGATTGCTGAGGACAAAGAGGTTGACCTGAAGAAGGTTGAGGGTTCGGGTCCGCAAGGACGCGTCGTTAAAAAAGACGTTGAAGCATACCTTGACGAATTACGTAAAGAGGGGCGTGAAGAAGAAGCCGAGGTGGTTGAAAAGGTCATGCAGCCTGTGACTGCTTTCAGTCCTGGTAAGGTTCCTGAAGATGAAGTGCTTCCGATGAGCCGTTTACGCCAGGCAATTGGCAGGCGTATGCAGGATTCCAACCAGAACTTCCCTCATTTCTATTTGACCAGGGAATACCGAACTGATAAACTATTGGCTTTACGAAAAGAAATCAATCAGCTGCTGCCGGAAGCAGAGAAAATTTCCGTGAATGATTTCATTCTTAAAGCGGTTGCCTTGGCTTTGCGTCAATATCCAAATCTGAATGCTTCAATAGAGGACGATACCCATATCCGGCGATTTGGTCATATCAACATCGGTGTGGCAGTTGCTGTTGAGGGGGGGCTGATGACTGTGGTTGTGAGCGATACCGACCAAAAACCTGTTCGTTTGATCGCCCGTGAAGTGAGAGAGATGGCAGGACGAGCACGCGATGGGAAAGTACGCAACGACGATATCCAAGGGTCGACTTTTTCGATCAGTAACCTGGGTATGTATGGTATTGATAACTTCGCTGCGATTATTAACCCACCGGAGGCGGCAATCTTGGCGATAAGTGCTGCACAGACTGTGCCGGTGGTTGAGGACGGCGAACTCAAGGTGGGTTCCCGCATGAAAGTGACTCTGTCTGCAGATCACCGTGTAACGGATGGCGCTGAGGCGGCTGAATTTATGCAGGTCTTGGCGAATTATCTTGAAGAGCCGATGCGTTTGTTGCTGTAAATAAGCTACACGATTTGATTTTCATTTAAAGGCTGACAGGTATTTGTCAGCCTTTTTGTATAACAGAATGAGAGATCGAAGTTGTTTTGTTCATTCAAGAGTGTTGATGAATTGATCCACAATATACTTATCGCTCTTCCAATTCCCCGTACAGCCATCGATAGATGTAATGGATCTCATTGATCAGGCGGATGTAATTGCGTGTCTCCTCAATTCGAACAATCTCAAGGAACAAATCTGGGTCAGTGGATTCCGTCAGACTTTTCCATGCAATTGTGTTTCCCGGTCCCCCATTATAGGCCGCCAGCATGGCAAACACATCGCCTCCGAATAAATTGAGCTGTTGGCGAAGATAGTGTGCACCAAAGATCATGCTGACGTGGGGGCGGTTGAGGTCATCAATGGAATAGTTTTCTGGCCAACCCAATTCATTGGCTAATTGTGCACCTGTCTCGGGCATGATCTGCATCAGGCCACGTGCGCTGGCGCTGGATCGGATGAAACCTTCATAGGTGCTTTCCTGCCGGATGATCGATAGCAACAGAAGGGGAGAGAAACCTTCGTCTTTCGCGATTGGTAAAAGCCAATCAAGGTAATATGCACCGAAGCGGACCCTTGAAAAAAATTCTGGAGCTTCCAGCGCAGCAGCACCTTCCATGCCGGCCAATTTAAGCAATTCGGTGCTGGCTACCAGGGCAGAACGGTACAAGCCAATATCGACAAGGGCAGGGATCAGGCGAAAAGTCTGCGCTGGATCGGTCGTGAATTCGGCACGTAACGATTCAAATTCAGATTTGGCAGATTCGTATTCACCTAAAGCCCACAATTCCAGACCGCGTTGAAAGCGTGCATCATTTGCCAATAATCCCGGGCTTTCCAGGTTGGTATCCGGCGGTAAATTGAAGGTCTGACGCAGCCAGGTTTCAGCCTCCATGCGGTAGGGCGTCAGGTCAGGGTCCAACACATAGGATTGCGGATCTGAAAAAATGTCTCTGTCGATCAAAATATCTTCAGCCCGGATGCTGTAATGCCCAAAGGGATCAGCCAATTGCGCCTGTTTCCATGTATCTAGTGCAGTACTGAGATCTCCCTGAGCTTCCTGGCACTTTCCAATCCATAAATAGGCAGCAGCCATCTTGTCGGATTCCGTGGTGAGGACGAGTGCTCTGTCAAATTGGGCTCTTGCACCTTCCCAATCACCAAGGCGCACAAGAGTGATCCCAGAATAATAGACACCCTGGAATGTTAATTCTGAAGAGGGATATTCATTAGCAATCCGAGACCATGTCTCTGCTGCTTCTCTCAGCATACCAGCCCGCTCATAGGATCGCCCCGCAAGGAATAGGAAATCAGGTGCTTCTGGGGAATCAAATTGTTGGGCGACGTACCTTAACGCATGTTCCGCAGCCTGTTGTGGTTCGCCAAGGTATGCCCAAAGCGTGAATTCGATATCTTCCCATGCGTCCACGAAGTAAGTGCTGGTTGGATAGTCAAGGATGAGCTGCTCCCATAACGTATTCGCCAGTTGATATTGTGCATCAGGATCATTGCCTGGCAATGCGCGAACCGCAAGGGCTTTATGATACAGGGCTGCATCAGGACTGCTTTCTGCGCCGCTTGCAAGGTAGCGATCAAAGGCTTCAATTGCAAGTGCATAATTGCCAACGTAATAATTGACCAATCCGCGCTGATATTCATTGACTTCCACACCAGCGTCAACAAGGATCACAAGGGAGGTGTAGGCATCGTAAGCATATGGGACGGTGTTGACTGCATCCTGCAGGTAAGGATAAGCCAGATCGGGTTCTCCTTTTTCAAGGTAGATTTGCCCAATCAACAGGTCCATCTGTGCCTTCGTATAGTCATTTGTGGTGGTTGCAAGGATGTTTTGATAGAGCGAAAGGGCGGTATCCACCTGACCTGCGGCTTCATAAGCAACCGCGATTTTTACAGTGAGTGCTTCTGTTCCGTCGGATGGATGGGTTCGGTAGGCTTCCTCAAATGCTGTGATTGCTTCTTGAACATCCCCTGACGCGGTGAGGAGGTCTGCTCGCATTTCGTGGATACGAGAATCGAGCAATCCTGGTCGCATTTCAAGATAGGTCTGGTAAGCCTGAAGCGCTTCTTCATAGCGCTGCAATTGGGTAAAGGTTTTGCCCAGCATAAAATTGGCGCGCCCTGCAATGATTGAGTCTTTGGAAAGGGCAGCGCTGCGGAACTGGTTCAAAGCCAACCCGAATTGATCTTGTTGATAAAGTGCCTGACCCATTCCCAACTGACTTTCAGCCTGGATCAGGGGATCACTTGTTTGGGATAGGGTAAGCTGGAAAATATTGAATGCGGATTGATAATCGCCAACAAACAAAGCATGCTCACCCTGGCTGACCAGAATTTCAGGTGTCGGTGTCGGGGTGGGCGAAGGGATTATGGTGCTGGTGGGTGAGGGGGAAAGCAAGATCGTTTCCTGAAGAGTGTGTGACTCCGGTGGATTTTCCTGGTTTGTTGATCGCCCACAAGCGGTCAGCATCATGGTAAGAAGCAATAAGATCAGCAGGTACTTTTCTGATTTTCTCATGGTTAAAAGTGTATCACATGGCGTAAAGCTGGTGAATAGGGCAATGGGAAGGGAATAATCGGAGGTTTGAGATAATAACCTGTTATCGCGGTGTCCTCACCATTTTATTTACTTGTTATTGCTGGTGTCCTCACCAGCATTGCAATGATGCCCTGATGCTTGGTATTGCGCTCGATCAGTAGACCTTCGCTGACACAACATGAGCTGATCAATAACAAAATAAAAATTTTTATAGGGTCACCTTTTTAGATAATGCCTATAAAAGGCTTCTCCTGGGAGAAGCTGTCAGCTTAAGCTGACTGATGAGGGGTATGGGGAATTGTTTTCCCTCATCCGTCACGCTTGTAGCGTGCCACCTGCCCCATTGGGGAAGGCTTAAAATGCCTTTGATCCCTGTAGCTGCTGGTGTTCTCACAAGCGACAGAATCATTGAACTGCCCATCTTGCGCTCGGTCTGGAGACCGGTGACAACTTGAGAGAGGCATCCCAAACTTAGGTTTTGAGAGGCTAAGACGAGACTAATCTTTCTATTTCTAATAATACTCTAATAAATAGACTATTGACATAAATAGAATAGTTTGCTATAATTAAGGTATCTTGAAAAAGGATGGTGCATAATGCCAAGACATAAACGTGGTTGGGCGATCAAAGATCGTGAGAAAAGTCGATTTCGAAGAACACCACTGACAGTTGCCCTGGTTGAACCAGCATTAATGATCTTGATTAGAAATCAACCAAGACATGGATACGCTCTACACGCTGCTTTGAAACAGCTGGGAATCCGACCGATTCATCCCAGTGTGGTCTATCGGACTCTCAAGCAAATGGAAGCGCTGGAATGGATCCAATCTGATTGGGATACAGACAGCACCCAGGGTCCACCGAGGAAGATGTTTTGGATCACTGAGATTGGCGAAAGTGCATTGCAAACCTGGCAAGAGCAATTGGAACAAGCTCAAGAAAGCATCAGGCAAATGCTGCATCTTGAGGAAAGGAGATGAAATAAAAAAAATGGTAAATTATGCAAAGTGTGATCATACTTGAGAAAAAAGTTTGAAAATAGGATGATCCAAAGGAGGATTATGAAGAATATGCAAAAAGATCAAAAGGAAAAGGAGAATAAGTATATGAGAGAAAATAAAAATGTAAGTAATAACACAACAATGGATCCTGAATCCATGTTCAATAAGCGATATGCCCACCGCCCAAATCGGACTATGGAGGGTGGTATGCAAAGAAAAGCGTGGGGGAGAAATTATAAGAGGACCGAACGCTGTATGGATTTTCAGGAAAAAGCTCAAAAAGGTTATAACCCAGGAAAACACTCACACTGGATTGAACAACACCCTCGCTATCAAGATCGCGACACCCAGTATAGAGACAGACCTGATAGTCGCATCCGACACATGGGAAGTAGAAGGGTGTCAACAAAGGAGTTAATCCATCAAAAGTGGCATTTGGAGAGACGGATGCGACATCTTGAAATGCGGTTGTGTGCATTG
>DAINBD010000030.1:0-15376 GCA_036733105.1 Candidatus Brevefilum sp.
GGAGGTCTGACTGTGCTTTACATGGTGGCAACGCCGATTGGGAATCTGGGCGATATCACGTTGCGTGCGCTGGAGGTTTTGCGTTCTGTTGATCTGATTGCCAGTGAGGATACACGGAAAACGTCCATCCTGCTGCTTCATTATGACATTCATAAACCGCAAAAAAGCTACCATGCCTTCAACGAGAAAAAAGCAGTGCCCTTCCTAATTGAACAACTGCTGGCGGGGAAATCCATCGCTGTTGTTACCAGTGCCGGTACGCCAGCCATTTCTGACCCTGGTTTTTCCCTGGTGCATGCTGCACTTGAGAATGATATCGCGGTGACTGCAATTCCCGGTCCTTCGGCTGTTGTGATGGCTCTGATATTGTCAGGGCTGCCTGCGCACAGTTTCACCTACAAGGGTTTTCCTCCCCGAAAATCCGGTGCAAGGCAGCGTTTTATCAATGAAGATGCGGCATCAGTCCATACCCTGATCTTCTACGAAAGCCCCTACCGCATTCAAGCTTTCCTGAAGGATGCCCTGGCGGTCTTGGGTGATCGTCAGGCAGCTATTGCCAATGATTTGACAAAGAAATTTGAAACCGTCTTTCGGGGGAGCCTGACAGAATTGATTGAGATCATGGATGGTGAAACCCCGCGTGGAGAATATACTGTTGTGATCGAGGGAAATCGGTCTTAGAATTTAAAAAAATTAATTGAGGGATTGTTGGATATCCTGGTCGAAGATGTCGACTCTTTCGGCGTGTTTGAGTGAATTTACCACCCAATAGGTGAGCGGTGTGATTGCTGTTTCAACGAGTACTTTAAAGATATAGTTGGTGATCGTCAGGCTCCAGAAAAGCTCTTGTGGGAATACGCCCAGGGCTGTTGCGACCAGAATGAATATTGATGTATCCACAGCTTCCCCGACGATCGTGCTGCCAATGGTGCGTGTCCAGAGCAGCTTTCCTTTGGTCAAAACCTTCATAACCGACATTAAGATGGCATTTGAGAAAGATCCTGCCAGATAGCCGGAAAGACTGGCTGTGATGATAGCTCCTGAACTCATGCCGCCAAGGATTTGGTTATATTGCTCCTGACCGACGGCTGCTTCCCAGGTTGCTTCACCCGGTAAAATTTGGATCAATCTGAAAATGAGTGCGCTGAAGACCATCGCACCGAACCCAATCCAAATGATGCGGCGGGCTCGTTTGAAACCGTAAACCTCTGTCATCACATCACCGATGACGTAGCTGATCGGGAAGAGCAGTGTGCCGGCATCAAAACTGAGTGGAAGAGGCCCGATCCGGATACCCCAATCGATAATTTTTGCGGAAGACGCGATATTGCTTAAAACCAGTACCAAAACATAGACAAGCATGATAATATCTATGTATTTGAAATTCCGTTGTGATGGGTCTTGAAGCTTCTCTTTCACGTCCATCTCCAATAAATGTGCTTCTAAGTATACCTTGTATGAACCGTTTCTTTTTGCCAATCCAATTTATCCAGGAAAAACAAGTTCTTTTTCCACCTGACCTTACCCATCAAATTTTGAACGTTTTACGGCTGAATGTGGGTGATTTGGTCCAGGTTTTAGATAACCAAGGGAATGTATTTGATGTGGTCCTGGGCGAGGGATCCAAAGATGGAAAACTAACAGGATGGATCCAGACACGCAAACGGGAAGACTCGGAATCGCAAGTGAACATCACGCTTTTTTTTGGATTGACAAGTCGGGAAAAAGTAGAATGGATCTTACAGAAAGGGACTGAAATTGGTGTTTCTTCCTTTCAGCCTTTTATTTCAGCACGGTCTTTGGTGCAATCCACCAAACTTGGCGATCAAAAAACCTTGCGCTGGAAGCGGATCATTCGGGAGGCAGCAGAGCAATCTCGTCGAGGGCTTCTGCCTGAATTATGTCCTCCTCTGACTTTGCAAGCGTGTTTGACGAAGGCAGGGAAAG
Organism: Candidatus Brevefilum sp.; assembly: GCA_036733105.1. Classification (GTDB taxonomy): domain Bacteria; phylum Chloroflexota; class Anaerolineae; order Anaerolineales; family Anaerolineaceae; genus Brevifilum. Next base: position 1,948 of record DAINBD010000030.1, read on the forward strand.
AATATGATCTGTGCCTGCTTGCATGGGAAGAAGCGGGATCGGAAGGGATGGACATCCGATGCGCAGTTAGTGATAAAGGTAAGTTAAACGAGCATACAGCTCTCTTTGTTGGGCCGGAAGGCGGATTCACCGGCGAAGAGGTTACGCTGGCAGAATCATGCGGGTATCAGGTTGTCTCTTTGGGAAGGCGCATTCTCCGGATGGAGACGGCTGCCATTCTTTTCCCTGCTTTGGTGCTTTATGAGCTTCAGCGAGTATGAACATTAGAATAATTCGATTGTAAAGAACTTTTTCTGTTTTTATGGGTTATTATTTGTATCGTGAGATTCAGGAGAAACGTGTGAAAAAATATTGCATTATTGTTAATCCCATTGCTGGTAAAGGGGCTTCGGGAAGAGCCGTTCCTGAAATTAAGGCAAAATTAGATGAACAGGGGTTGGAATATGATCTGATCCAAACAGAATACCCGGGTCATGCCATCAAATTGGCTGCGGAGGCTGGCGCTAATGGATATGCAACTGTGGTTGCAGTAGGCGGAGACGGCACAGTCAATGAGGTTATCAATGGTTTGATGCAAGCGAAAAATGATGGTCACCTGACTGCCAACCTTGCCGTGTTCCCGGTCGGCCGTGGAAATGATTTTTCTTACGGCATGGGCATTCCCGATGAGCTCGAATCAGCGATTCAGCTCCTCGAAAAGGGAGATGTTCGCAAGATTGATGTCGGGTTTGTGAAAGGCGGCGATTACCCTGATGGACGCTATTTTGGGAATGGGATCGGTATCGGATTTGATACGATCGTTGGCTTCGAAGCAGCAAAATTACCTCCTTTTATCAGCGGCATTCCTGCTTATTTGATCGCTGCCATTAAGACAATTTTCTTATACTTTGACGCGCCCTTGCTCCGAATTGAGATCGATGACGAAGTTATCGAACAACCTTGTCTGTTGGTTTCGGTGATGAATGGAAAAAGAATGGGCGGATCCTTCATGTTTGCACCGGAATCATCCTCTGATGATGGTTTATTGAGCCTGTGTATCGCTCATCAGGTGACCCGCTGGCAAGTTTTAGGCTTGTTCCCCAAGGTGATGGGAGGAACGCAGAAAGACCACCCCGCAATTTCGATGCCTTCTGGGCAGAATTTGAGGGTGCAAGCCCTCAAAGGCACCTTGCCCGTCCATGCAGATGGTGAAACCATTTGTGAAGCAGGACAATCGTTGGATGTCACTATCCTTAAACAGCAATTGAATTTAATTTGTGATGGAGCGTAATTGCAGGCTATGAAGCGGTGGTTGGTTAACAAGATTATTAAGATCCTTTCACATCTTCTGTTAAAAATCGATTCTTCAGAATTATGCAAATTTCCTGATCAGGGTCCATTGATCGTTGCAGCAAATCACATTAATTTTCTTGATGCCCCTGTGCTTCTTTCCCACTTATACCCCCGCCCGACAACAGGCTTGGTGAAGAAAGAGACATGGGATAATCCGCTAATGGGATTTTTATTTGATGTGTGGGATGGCATCCCGATCGATAGGACAGTTGCTGACTTTACAGCATTCAAATTGGCGAGAAAAGCATTGGATGATCATAAGATCCTTGCCGTGGCACCGGAAGGGACCCGATCCGAGGATGGCAAGCTTGTTCGCGCCAAGCCGGGTATTGGCATTTTGGTCAGTCAATGTGATGTACCGCTCTTACCGATTGCCTATTGGGGGCATGAGGATTTTCAGAAAAATATAAAACATTTGAAACGCAGCCGGATGCATATCCGGGTTGGACAGCCCTTCCAGGTTCAGCTCAATGGAAATCCTAAAAATAAAGAGACATTGCAGGCTATGGCTGATGCGATCATGATGGAGGTCGCAAAATTAATGCCGGAGCGTTACCACGGCGTTTATGCCCGGGGGGCATTTGCGGTAGAAAAATATGTAAAGTATTTAGATTGATTGCCGGGGGAGCATATTTCGCAGGCGCTTAGGGAGCAGTTTCCCGATTCCCAAATTCCGATTATGAACATCTGAAACAAGCAGGTATTGACCTTGCGCAGGCATATCTGTTATTGGATGGCGAATATCCCGTCCGGCGATCCACTGAACGACCGCTTCATCATTTTCAAGGACAATTTTTCCCCCGGTGAAATGATGGCCAAAGCGGCTGACGAATTCGTGGGAAGGGCGGAATTGTCCGTTTTGCCACTGCCCGAGCTGCATCCCAATTTGATCGAAGGGTAAGGTCGGAAATTGTTTAAGGTAAGTTTCAGGGATCAAAAAGAGCTGATCAAATCTTTTATGAAGAGCGAGATGGTACTGGTTTAGTAAGACATCAAGCTGGAAACCATATTGACCCAGGATCACATCGATCACGTCTTTCTGAATGATTGCGCTAAGAGGTGAAAGATCTGTTTTTTCCAGATCGCGAGCTGGCGGTTCTGACTGTCGAAATGTAGTCGGCTTGGTTTTGACCAGCAAACCGCAGTAAAAGCCTGACATTCCCTTTAGATGCGGCCACAACCGAAGTGTGTGCGCAAGGTCAGGATGGAATTTCTCCCCACCGAATTGTGTCAGACCAGGTGCCTGATAAGGGAATTTGAGGGCTGCATCCTGAATCATAAACGAACCGGGAAAAGCATCGATGACTTTTTGGAAGACAGCCTCATCTTCTTCTGGCGCCAGGGAGCAGGTGGCATAAACGAGTTGACCGCCGACCTTAAGTGCGCTAAGTGCACTCATCAGAAGTTGCACCTGGCGTTCTTGTAGCCTAAGGCGTTCATCCGCCGTTGTTTCTCGCAACGGATGGCTGGGGGTTGGGCGGAGGTTCTCCATGCTGCAGGGTGCATCAAGAAGGATCATATCAAAGGTTTCAGGAAACCATTCTCCAAAAAGCTCGCCAGGGTATTGTGTGATGATCCGGTTGATCCCACCCCAATTGGTGAGCACAGATCGCAGGGCAGGGATGCGCCCTTTGCTGCTGTCATTGGCGATGATGAAACCATGATCGCCTGAGCGATCGATCAGATGCGTGGTCTTACCGCCAGGTGATGCAGCCATATCCAGGATCAACGGATGAGATTCGCGGAACTCAAAGATGCTGACGGGTACCATCGAAGCGGCATCTTGCAGGTAATATTGCCCCATCCGATGCTCGATCGTCGTTCCCGGAGATTCAACAGCTTCCAGGATGGTCCAACCTTGCTCACAAAATGGAATTGGCTGCACTTTCCAGTTGTAGAACTCAGCCAAACGCTCGATCTCCTCTTGGGGGTCAACCTTAAGTTGGTTCAGACGGATGCCTGGGGAAAGAGGTTGATCCTGGATCGCGAGAATTTCTTCAATATCCTGGTCACTCAGAATATCTGAGAAGCGTTCTAGGCTTGTGCGTAATTTTTGGCTCTGCTGAAGGGACACTTGTCCATTCTCCTAAGTTTTAATGATAAAGACCATCTCATTCCCAACCTGCAGCTCAATGATCTCTTGGAATGAAGATAAATTTTCTTGAACTAGCCTTCGGTGTTGATCAATAAGCGGATGAGTCCCACCCAGATTGTGAGACGGCAAAGAAACCACCAGTGCATCCACGTGCAAGGCTGCCCAAAATGCCTGGTTGCATCCAGGGGATCTTTTTTCAAACCGGTGGGCTTCTTTCAGGAAGAACGCCATATCGGCGTGAATTTCTGGTGGTGAAACAAGGATATCTCTGTTTTCAGCCAGTGGCTGTAAGCCGAGTGCTTTAAAGAAAAGGTTCAGAAAATCAATCCGTGGTTGAATGATGTCGTAGGCATGGTACAGGGTTGACGCTGGCAGGTGCATAAAGGGGAAACCCACCGGGTGCAGTCCGCTTGCCAGATCGAGGACAGACCCTGGTTTACCTGTGATTTGGAAAATTTGCTCATAAAAGCTTTCAAGGTTGGGGATCCTTTCAGCCGTTGACGCGTGCTGGCTGAGAATTTCGAGGGAGAGCGCGTGAATCTGCGGCGAGCTTGGTTCTGTCTCTTTTATATTGTTCAATTGTTCAGCTAATTTTTCATAATTGGGTTCTCCCAAATAAGGGGCAACGATATTGTGCAGTTTCCGTTTGACAGATTTCAACAGGAGCTTTGCTGAACTGTGATTCGGGGCTTCCTTGATGATCAGATCACTGATGGTCTCTGCTGGGATACCTTTCCCCCGATATTTGGGCGTGCCGAGGATCTTTTCCGTCATTTGTGTGATTTGGTCATTTTCGAGCTTCATTTACTCACCAAAAAGGCTAACTCGCTTGAAAACAGAAACTCACGAATCTGCCAGGATTTGTCTGAGATCAACCGTGAAAAATGTTCCCGATAAAAATCGGGCATGCCCTTATCACGGCCGCCAAGGCTGTGCACCGGGTATGACACCAGGATATGATCCGTTTGAAGGCGTTCCAGCACACTGATGCTGATCATTTTGTCAACTTGCTCAAGGCAAGGGATCGACTTCAAGAAAAACGCGACTTGGGCATGGGCTTGGGGGATGTGGTCCGTCAGATCGCACGGTTGCGCTATCCCATTCACTTCAAAATGAGAAAAGAAAGATTGGAGAACCCCAAGCATGTCCTCATATATATCACAGGCGGTGTAGGTAAATCCAGATGCCAGGGGCATCCAGGGTATGGAAAAGGGATTGAGTCCGCAAGCCAGGTCCAAAACACTGGTGACAGGTGCAACGGGTGCCAGGCATGTCTCAAAAAAGGAGTCCAGGATAGGCAATCGTTCGGCTGTGGAGGAATGTAATTCCATGGCCTTGACACAGAATTGTCTCACATCCTTTGATTCCAAATCACAAGGCAAGTTCTCTATTTCACGCGAGATGCCGGCAAAGTCCATTTTCTTCTTGAAATAAGCCCCCCCAATTTGATGGCATTTATTTCGCACGTATTTGATCGCAGATTTCCCCTTGAATCCTTTGGTAAGCGCATCTTCAGCCAGGCGTCGGATTACGCTGGGCGTGATGGATTGGTATTTAGAATTCGACTGAACCTGTCGGATCAAGTCTTGAATTTGGGTATCATTCGCCATGATCGTGCAGCCGTTCTGTGAGCTGGGTCATAAAACGCAGGTTGTGAAGTGTTGCCAGGCGTTGGTAGAGCCAATCCCCTGTTTTAAAAAGGTGGTGTAAGTACCCGATGCTGTAATGCTGGCAAACCGGACAATCACAATATTCCGAGATGGGACGTTGGTCTTTGATATATTTTTTGTCCTGAAAATACACATAAGCAAGCCAACTATCATCAGGCGGGAGCGGGGAGTCAGGTGGGGTGGTAAATCGCATCAGGCGCCCGTGGCGTGCATCACGCGTGGGTAACGCGCAATCAAAGATATCATACCCAAGCTGGTATGTCTTCACCAGGTTGATCGGGTGCCCAATTCCAAGCGCGTGCATGGGGTATTCTGCCGGAACGAGCGAACGAGTCAACTGTACCATATCTTCAAGCAGTTCACCCCGGGCATCCAATGGCCATCCGCCGTAGCCAAACCCATCAAATCCAATTTCCAAAAGTCCCTCAGCGCACTTTCGCCGCAGATCCGGGTGACCCCCGCCCTGGATCACCCCGAAAATTAGGGGGCGTTGGTTTTCTTCGATCTGCCTCTGGTCCATCTGGTGCAGGTATTCATCCTTACATCGTCTTGCCCAGGAGAGGGTTCGTTCGACCGCAAGCTCCTGTTCTTCACGGGGTGCATCCACATGGGTACAGTCATCCAGGCAGATGACCACATTGGTATCGTAGCTGATCTGTAATTGAATGCTTTTTTCAGGTGAGAGGATGAATTTTCGATCTTTTCCTTCGGGGTGAAAGATGATTTCCCGATCAGAAAGGCTGCCAAAACGATCTGATTCGTGGATTAATGAATATGCCTGAAAACCGCCCGAATCCGTGATGATGATCCCCGGCCAGCCAGAGAACTTATGCAGACCACCAAAGGCTTGAATGGTGCTTGACCCGGGTTTTTGCATCAAGTGGAAGGTGTTCATCACCACAGCCTGGATCTTAATGCCGATCAGATCCTGTGAATCCACCGCCCGCACATACGCCGAGGTGGCGTCTGGCAGGAAAGCTGGCAGGCAAAGGTCCTTATTTTGAAGTTTGAGGTGCGTGCGCCTTTCCATTTTATGAATGATGCTGCTTTCTGTTCAGGTTGAGGATCAGGATGAATTCACGTTTTTGACCTGTGATTTTCGGTAGGATTTCGCCAATTTTCCCACGGAAAATGGTTTCTTTTTGGAGGGTCATGTCGCATGCCAGCAGAATATCCAAATTTATCCCAAACGCTGATTGGAGCTCTGTTAGAAGTTTGGTCAACCGGTAGGGTGTGTCCATCAGGACTACGGGAAAGGCATATTTTTTGATGTCATTGATAAAGGCTTCCCTTTCGGGTGATTTTCTGGGAGGAAATCCGGCAAAGAAAAACCTCTCAATAGAGAAATCACACAGGGATAACGCTGCCATTAATGATGCCGGACCGGGAATGGGTGAGATCGGGACATTCAGTGCATAAAGGCGTTTTAGCAAATACTGCCCCGGATCAGCGAAGACGGGCGTACCGGCATCGGATATGATCGCCATAGTCTCGCCAGCCGCCAATCTTTGTGCGATCCTTTCGGCTTCCTCTTTTTCATTGTGTTCATTGAGAGGGATCAGCGCCTTTTCAATGTCGAGTTTGTGCAGCAGCCGGCTTCCATCCCGAACTTCTTCACAAATAATAGCATCAACCTTCTTTAGAATCGTTAACGCCCTCAAAGTGATATCTTTAGGGTTGCCGATAGGTGTTGCCACAATATACAATTTTCCCGTTCCAGCGTTGGTTTCCATTCATTTAATTGTAACATCCCCTTCAATCAGGTGAAATGGTGAGTTTGCCCTGACTGGTCAGGTGAGGTGGTCTGTGGCATAATACCAGCAGAAAATAGTGGAAGCCAAGGAAGGATTTTTATGAAAAAAGTCAGCCGATTGACCAGGGTTTCGCTTATGCTGGCAGTCTTATTCGGACTTGATAAAGTTCTAGGCGTCTTACGTACGGTCATCATTGGGCGGCAATTTGGCCTTTCAGAGGAACTGGATGTTTTCAACGCGGCAAACAACCTGCCTGACCTGTTATTTGCATTGATCTCTGGCGGTGCTCTGGCAATCGCGTTCATTCCAGTATTGTCGGAAAAACTAACCAAAGAAGGCAGACAATCTGCCTGGCGATTGTTTTCGAGTGTTGCCAATCTCGCGTTCATTGTCACAGGCGTGCTGGCTTTGCTCGTTTGTTTGCTGGCTGGACCGCTGGTGCGGGGTCAGCTTGGGATTGCACCTGGATTCAGCCCTGAACAACAGGATTTAGCCACCCAGTTAATGCGGTTTAACTTAATTGCTACTCTGGTTTTCTCCATCTCAGGGCTTGTGATGGCTGGATTGCAGGTTAATCAGCATTTCCTGTTACCAGCACTTGCGCCTTTGATCTATGATGTGGGGCAAATCTTTGGGGCTCTCATCCTGGCACCTGAACAGGGTTACCGGATTGGAAGTTTCCAGCTGCCTGCTTTTGGGATGGGGATCCATGGGCTGGTGTACGGCGTTATCATTGGTGCAATCTTGCATCTATTGGTGCAGGTGCCCGGACTGTTTAAATTTAAATTCAGGTGGTTCCCTGTGCTTGATTTTAAGGATAAGGCATTTCGAAAGGTGCTGGGTTTGATGGGACCGCGCCTGGTCAGCATGGTGTTCATCCAGCTGATCTTCCTGGCACGGGATAATCTGGCATCGCGTTTGCCGACAGGGTCTGTGACAGCTTTGAGTTACGGCTGGTGGATCCAGCAGGTTCCCGAAACCCTGATCGGTACGGCAATCGCCACAGCATTGCTACCAACCCTTTCTGAGCACATTGCAAAAAAGGATCAGAAGGCATTTAAAGACACTGTCGAGCGCTCTCTGCGGGTGATGATCGCGCTCTCACTTCCGATCACAGTCATCCTGTCCATTGCGACCCTCCCATGGATCCAGACAGCCTTTGGATTTTCTCTCGAGGATGCCAAATTGATCATGGGGGCAACCCAGGGCTATTTGGTGGGACTTTTAGGTCATAGTGTAGTCGAGCTGGGTGTGCGCTCATTCTACGCCAAACAAAACGCAAAAATCCCGATGCTCGTTTCGGCATCCGGATTTTTTATCTACCTGGTTACAGCAATTCTCTTGATGACGCCATTAAGATCGGAAGGAATTGCCCTCGCCAACTCAATTTCGTATAGCATTCAAGCTGGTGCGTTGATATTCTTATTGAACCGCCAGCTTCCTGAAAAATTTTCACTTAGGAAGACGGTCCTGCGCAGCATTCTGAGTGCCGTTCTGGCAGGTGGGGCGGCGTGGTTGATATTCTCGGTCCTACCAATCCCCATCTCGGTTCTGGTCTTATCAGCGGGGGCGATGCTGATAGGTGTGGTTGCAGGTGTTTTTCCTATCCTGCCTGAAATTCGCTTACTGCTTAATCTTTAAATGTTATAAGGTATAATTTTGGCTATGTCTGAAATGCAAGAAAATCACACGCAACTAGTTGAGATTAAGAAGAATAAACGCCCCAGGAAGAAATTCCTCGAGCGCCGCTCGTCCTGGTTTTTCCTGGGCATATTACTGGCTTTGTTGATCCTGCTGGGCGGCTCAATGTTGGGCATTCCCAAGGGAATTGACGACCGGGTCAGCCTGGCGGAGACGCAGGCATCACCCAAGATCCAGGCGCAGCTGGAAAGCGCAAAATTAGATATTGCCGAAGAACGCTATGAAGTCGCCTTAGACCGTTTGAACTGGATCCTGGAAGAAATGGCTCCCTTTATGAGCGTAGCAGAATTGACAGAGGTCGGAAACCTTTACAGCCAGACGCTGCTCAAAATTTCAACGACGGGTTCCCCCACACCGGTGCCTTCACCCACACCCACGGTGATTGTTTATACCCCGACCCCTGATCTGCGCGGCGAAGAAGAAATATTCACAGCAGCACAGCAGCACATTGCGGCTGAAGAATGGGATCTTGCCATTCAGGCATTGGAAGCTCTGCGTGAGAAAAACCTCGATTACAAAACTATTCAGGTGGATGGGATGCTGTATGTTGCACTGCGTAATCGCGGTGTCCAGAAAATTTTGGTGGATGGCAGTCTAGAACCCGGAATCTACGATTTAACGCTGGCAGAGCAATTTGCACAGCTTGATTCTTCAGCTGAAGGTTTTCGCACCTGGACAAGGTTGTACCTCACTGGAGCCAGCTATTGGGGCGTCAATTGGGGGCAGGTGGTGTACTATTTTGAACAGGTTTACCCCATGCTGCCCAATCTGCGAGATGGAACCTTTATGACTGCCACAGAACGGTTCAGGATTGGTTCGATTGAATATGCGGAACAGCTCCATGCAGCTGGGGATGTGTGCCTGGCGCAGGAATATTTTGATAAGGCACTCTCAATTCAAGATGATGAAACCGTTCGGGCGCTGAGGGATGAGGCTGCAGAAGAATGTTTCACGTTGAATAATCCCCCAACGGAGATACCTACAGAAAAGGCACCTGTTCCGCAGCCTAATCCAACCAAAGCCCCGACGAAGGGACCAACAGCCGAACCGACTGAGGAACCCACCGAAGAACCAACGGTTGAAACAACTGAGGAACCGACCGAAGAGCCAGCACCATAGCCGGAAAACCCACATCAATTATCGTCAAACTCTCGATTGAAATGGTAGATAACCATTACTCGGAGTTTTTTAAATTTTATAGACAAGTGAAATATCGGACGCCGCTCTTTTTACGGAGCGCCATTTGTTTCGACCAGTTTTCCTACAAGATCATGTGTGAGAGCGCTGTGGATCTGCACCTGAACCATTTCGCCGATAGGCACTGGATCATCAATCACAACCAGCCCGTCAATTTCCGGTGCGTCACGGTAGGATCGTCCAATAGAAATCCCCTGTTCCGCGTCAACACCCTCGATCAGGACATCAAGCGTTTTCCCGATGAAGTGCTGGTTGCGGTTTAATGAAATCTCAGCCTGGATCCTCATCAGGTGATCCTGGCGTGCCAATTTGATGTCTTCAGGAATTGGATCACCAAGCGGCTCTGCAGGTGTGCCCGGTTCATAGGAATAAATAAAGGTACCCATATGATCGAACTGGATCTCTTTGGTGAATTGAACCAGGTTCTGAAATGCTGGTTCATCTTCATTGGGGAAACCAACGATAAAGGTTGTTCGTAAAACGGCATCAAGCATCTGTTCACGAATTTGTTCCAGGGTTTTATGGACCGACTGCATATTGCTCGGGCGGTTCATGGCTTTCAGCACCTTTGGATCCGCATGCTGCAGGGGAATATCCAAATAGGGCAGGATTTGTGCTTCTGACGCCATAAGATTGATAAGGCTTTGGGAAACATATCCGGGGAAGGTGTACATCAACCTGATCCACGGGACGTTGGGGACAGCTTTAAGGAGGGACTCAAGAAGGAGCGTTAAGCCATCTTTCATCTTCAAGTCATGCCCATAATCGGTGATGTCCTGGGCGATCAGGATGATCTCCTTTATCCCCTGATCTTGCAAAGCTTTTGCATCCTCAATGATCTTGGGGATCGGACGGCTCACAAGATCGCCTTTGATCAGCGGAATCAGACAATAGGCACACGACCTTCGGCATCCATCCGCGATTTTGAGGTAGGCGCTGGAACCCTGCACAGCAACGCGATGAGTTCCCCGCTCATCAAACCCTGTCTGCGCTAATGATGGGATATGGATATATGGTAATTCTTCCCGGTTTTGATCCACGGCGGTGATCACATCAACGATATCCATCCAGTGTCTTGTCCCGAAAATGCCTGCGACGCCAGGAATTGTAGATAAAATTTCTTGCCGGTGCAGTTCTGGCATGCAGCCTGCGACGATCAGCTTTTGCCAGGGCATTTTCGTATTGGACAAGTCGGTCAGAATGGAGATGGCTTCCTCGCGTGCCACCTTGAGGAATCCACAAGTGTTGACAATCAACAAATCTGCCTTGTTTTGGTTAAGGGTCGGCTGTAAACCCTGTTGATTGAGCAATTGGGCGATGGATTCGGAATCGACCAGGTTTTTGGCACAACCAAGGGAGATCAGATGGTAAGTTCTCAATTTTTTTGTGGTCATAGATTACGGCGAAATGAGCGTTCTGGATGGGGTTAATGTGGGCGTGGGCGTGATGGTCGGTGTGATGGTCGGCGTGGGCGATGCCTGTGGGGTTTGTGTGATGGTGGGTGTATTGGTCGGGGTAGGCAAAACCAGACCTGACTGTGTAAAGATCAGATCGGCAACCTGTCCAACTACGCCTAATGCACCACTGTCCTCCTCATTGAAATAAATTTGTAAAGCACCCGCGTTTCCTGTCAGGACTTCAATAGATTCCTTGCCAGAATAATCATAGACATTTCCCGGGATTAACCGACCTTCAAAAACCAATTCTGAGTCGGAATTCACCTGTACCCAAACGCGCTGTCTGGGAATGATCAGAAGGTTGATCGGGTTGGTGTTGGGTCTCGGTGTGAAAATCGGTGTTGCCTCTTCCTCAAGGGTGCTCTCTTGCATTGTGCCTTCACCACCTGACTCACCGGTAGTTGTTTGTCGCGGGGTGGGTGATGCTGTTGCCAGAAGGATATCAGAAACCTCGGGTAAATCGGTTGTTTCCGCACTCGGTGAATCCACGGATAAAATCCGGTTGACACCCCAAATGACAAAGCCTGCAAAGATCAGAAAAAGAGCCGATATCACAAAAAGATCAAGTGAGAAGAAGCTTTTTAATTTTAACCTTGTGGCTGACAGTTCTTTGGCAGCTTTTTTGGGGGGAGAAGATGTCTGTAATTGTTTTTCTTTCAGGCGAGTCTGTAAACTGTCCGCATATGCCAATAGAAGGGAGTCTGTCTCTAAATTGAGAAACTCGGCGTAGTTTTGGAGCATTCCTCTTGCCTGTACGGGCGACGGAAGGTGATCAAATTGTCCGGATTCCATCGCTAATAAGTACTTCTCTGGAATAAATATCAATTCGTGAATGTCTTTGATGGATAGGCTGAGCATTTCACGCCTGTCCATGAGGAGTTTTCCAATCGCTGAGAATACTTGCGAAGATGTGGAAAGTTCCGGAATGACAACAGGTTCAGGTGGTGTTCTGGTTATTTTGGGGGTTTCAGAGGACAGTGGTTCTTGATTTTCTGGCACCTCAACGATCTGGTTTTCAGAAGGCAAATCTTGGGTGGTATCCCCCGTTTCTTCGATAATCGTTTCCCCATCCGACGATGCTTGTAGAGGCGGTTGGCCTTCGTTTGCCAGGTGATACCCCTTCACCTCCAGATCGGCAATTTTAACGCCCAATTCGCTGGCATAAAGCCTCAGGAAGCCGCGTATATGAACTGGTGAGGGCAGCGTTTCATCCTCACCCGCTTCCAGCGCTTTGAGGTAATCCAACCGGATTCGGGTTTTTTGGGCGATTTCCTCAAGCGTGGTGCCCTGCGCTTCACGGATTTCTTTGAGCTGTTGACCGATATTGAGAGTCATCATAGTTGTATTATATTCTATAAAGAAACCGGCCTGCGGATCGTTTCATTCACAGGCCGGTTAATTTGTTTGAAGTCACAATGTGATTATGCTTCGGCTTCTGCGTCCTCATCGGATGACTCAGATTCTGCTTCATCTGTTGTTTCTTGGGGTGCTTCCACTTCTTCTTCCACGACAATTTCTGCTTCAACTTCATTGACTTCTTCTTCATCAACAGGGGGTTCACCTTCACGGTGGACGACTACGGTGATTTCCGGGACAAGATCCATGGTCAGATGAACAGGGATATTGTAAGTGCCCAATTGACGAATGGGTTCGGTTTCGACTTGACGTTTTTCAACATTGATGCTGTATTTTTCCTGGATCACAACAATAATGTCATCGTCGCTGACGGAGCCATACAAACGTCCAGTTTCACCAGCTTTGACGGGGAAAAACAGCTTCTTCCCGTTCAAAACTTCAGCAACATCACTCAATTCCTCATTCAGAACAGCCCGACGCTCGGTCGCTTTTGTTGCAATGCGTTCTGCTTGCTGCATGGCACCTGCTGTGGCGGGAATGGCTAGTCCTTGGGGGATGAGGTAGTTGCGGCCATAACCAGCGGCAACTTTCTTAATTTCACCAGCTCGGCCTAATTTATAAACATCTTTGATCAATAATACTTTCATTTTCAAGCCCTTTCTTTCATCAAATGTAGGTTTATGTCCGAAGGGTACAACGAACAAGGTAAAATTCTACCCGATATGTGTCACTAGAGCAATCACTTTACGGAAGTCAGGTGATATCGGAATGGGGCTCCTGAGTGAATTCGGGTATACTTGTGAAATGTCAATCTAATACATTTGAGGTTGAACCTATGTCATTGCAAAATGAAAAGAAACGTTGGGA
>DAINBD010000031.1:0-14052 GCA_036733105.1 Candidatus Brevefilum sp.
AACCGGGTTCATTAAACCGCCTTGATCCTGGCGCTTCACGTGAGCCGATCGCCACATCAAAATGCCCTAACTGGGGAGGTAAAAACCGATTCACCTGCTCAATCGGCATGGAGAGGTCTGCATCACACAGGAAGCGATAATCGCCAAGGGCTTCCTTCATCCCGCGTTTGATCGCTAACCCTTTGCCCCGTTGATCTTCTGAAAAAACGCGCAAATTGGATATCTGACTCGTATAGGATTGGGCAACAGCCAGCGTATCATCCTGGCTGCCGTTCTCCACCACCAGCACTTCTGCCGTGTAATCCTGTTGATCAAGAAATGCCTTGATCTTTTCTAAGGAAGACGGCAAACGCAGAGCCTCATTATGCGCCGGGATGATGATCGAAAGAAAAGGTTTTGACAATGTTCACCCTTAGTTACCTTTATGATCAATGAATAAAAAATGGCAAGGAGAACGGCTTTTAATCTCGTTCGCCTTCCCACTCTTCAATCTGTCGGGGTGGGCGGACTTGAACCGCCGACCTCCGCGTCCCAAACGCGGCGCGCTAGCCGTCTGCGCTACACCCCGGCAGATAAGAGTATAATCCGAATGATGCACAAACGTCAAGCTTTTGTCCCAATTTTAATCCTGGCAATGATGCTGCTACTCACCCTGTTCATGTATGGGTTAACTGCTTGCAGCCAGGTGCCGCCAAACCTGCCGATTGCAACGGACCAATCGCCCTTATCCCTGCAACCAACCAAGACGCAAGTGCAACCAACGGACATCCCATTTACCCCTTCCAGCACGCCCATGTCAGATTGTTTTTCGGGGGGAGGCAACATCGAATCTCACGTCTTCATCAGCAATTTACAACAATCTGAATTTAATTTTCAAGTTTACCTGCCTCCCTGTTATCTATCTGACCCCCAAGAACGCTATCCCGTTGTTTACCTCTTGCATGGCTTATCCTACCAGGAAGATCAATGGGTGCGCTTAGGGTTGGTTGAACAGATGGACAGGCTGATCGGCGAAGGGGAAATTGCACCCTTTTTAATCGTACTCCCCCAGGAAGCGGTCATCCAACCCCCTCAATCATCAGCATTCCCCAAAATCATCATCCAGGAGCTGATTCCATGGATCGATTCGCATTATGCTACTAACCCGGAAAGGGTTTTTCGCACAATTGGCGGACTTTCTCGCGGGGCGGCATGGGCTGTTCACATTGGTTTTGAGAATCCCGACCTCTTCAGCCGAATTGGGGCACACAGTCTACCCCTGTTTCAGGTAGACAGCAGCAAGCTCCTTAACTGGTTATCTTATGAACCTCATCAAGATCTCCCGGATGTCTTCATTGATATTGGGCGTGACGATAAGGAATGGCAAAGCGCAAAAGAATTCGCTGACATTTTGGATCAGTATCATATTCCCCATGAGTGGTATTTCTACAAAAATGGGCACACAGAAACCTATTGGTCAGAACATCTGGAGCAATATTTACGTTGGTATGCCAGAGATTGGTAAAAATTAATCAAATAATGATGTACAATAGAAATTGTCCATTCCATCACAGAAAAGGGAGTAAAAATGTATCAACAAATCACAATCGTTGGGTATCTGGGGCGGGATCCTGAAATGCGATACACCCCCGGCGGTCAAGCCGTCACCAGTTTCTCTGTTGCAACCTCTCGCACCTACAGCAGTAATGCCGGTCAAAAAGTGGATGAAACCACCTGGTTCCGTGTCTCAGTCTGGGGCGCACAGGCAGAATCCTGCAGTCAATATCTCAAAAAGGGTAGTGCCGTACTGGTTATTGGCCGATTGCGACCTGATCCGCAAACTGGCGGGCCGCGGATCTATACCCGCAATGATGGTACACCGGGCACCTCATTTGAAATCAACGCCCAGAATGTCAGGTTCTTACCCAGTGGTCGCACAGATACAGGCGGTTCCTTTGGCGACATGGGCGATGAGATGGAAAGCCCGGAGGATGGCGAAATCCCGTTCTAAACCGGAGTGCATATGCCTAACAATCCCATACCTAATCTTGAATTACCGGATGATTTAGAAGCCCAATACGTCAATTTTGTCCGGATCGCTCACACCCTGTCTGAATTCGTGCTGGATTATTCTCTTCTGCTGCCCAGCATCCAAAAGCCTGAGGTTAATACCAGGCTGGTGATGTCGCCCATTGCTGCCAAGCTGTTCCTTCGAGCTTTGTCGGACAACCTCAACCGCTACGAATCAAACTTTGGGGAAATCGTTTTGCCTGTGAAGCATTCGCTGGCAGACGACCTTTTTAAACCTAACCAGCCCGAGGAATGATGAACAATCACCTGGAAGCATTATCGGATCGCATTCGTGAATCCTTTGAACAGCAAAACAAGATCCGTGACGAGGCATTAACCCAGAGCCGGAACCTGACCCGTCATGCTGCAATGGCTATCCGTGCCATTCATCGAGAAGACGCCAAACTCGCCCAGGAAATCCTCACCGAAGCCGATTTACTCTCTCAGGCTTTGCACGAAGGTTTATCCGATTTCCCTGACCTGTACTTTTCGGGTTATTCCCAGGACGCCCTCAAAGAGTATTGCGAAGCACATCTGACCGTTTCAATCATATTAAATAAGGATTGGCCAACACCAGAAGAGCTGAATGTGCCTTATTCAGCTTATTTAAACGGTATGTCAGAAGTCGTGGGTGAATTGCGCCGGCGGATCATGGATCTCATGCGAGAGGGTCATTCCCAGGAAGTTGAACGCCTGCTGGATGTAATGGAAGATATTTACGCTCAACTGGTCACAATGGACTATCCTGATGCGCTTACCTATGGGCTGCGCCGCCGAACAGACATTGCACGCAGCATCATCGAACGAACCCAGGCTGATGTTACTGTCAGTTACCGCCAGCAGCAGCTCGAAAAACGTCTTGCAGACCTTTCAAAACAGCTGGATCAATTTGACCTCCAAGATCAGCCATAACCAATGTAAAAATCCCATTTTGATAGCCTGTTCTGACTTTTATTTATCGGATAAGTGCAGCCTTCTAAGGATTTTTTCATAAACTTTCGATTCGCCTTTACCTGAAAAACGTGCTAGACTTCAGTACGATAAAATAATGGAAAACAAATCAGACCCCTGGCAAAGACCGGAGACAGAACCGGTTGTGGCCAATTTACCAATAGAAGAAGAAAACAAAACACCTGAATCCTTCCTGGTTAGAACCTGGGAGAAACTTAGACGCTGGGGATTAGGTGACCTTACCTTACGGATTGGCACCGTGGTGATCACAGTCCTTCTAATCTCGCTTGTCGCCTGGGTCACGCACACGTTTTATCTCAAAGATCCTGAGCAAAGAGCCGAGGTGGCAAGTGCTGAAACGCTTCCAACCCCCACATCAACACTTCCACCGCCGCTTTTTCATGCTGGAGGCAGCAACGCAGATGGCGTGGATCGGACTGCTGATTTGCATACCCTTCTTCCTGTTCGTCAGGATCGTTATGATGTGATCCAGTACACGGTGGAATCGGGAGATTCGATTTTTTCCATTGCTGATAAATTTGATCTTGAACCTCAAACCATTCTTTGGGGCAACCGCTATACCCTCGGAGACGACCCGCATTTCATCTATCCCGGACAGACCTTGAATATCCTGCCCGTTGATGGTGTATACCATCAATGGAGCGCCGGCGAAGGTTTGAACGGTGTGGCGGAGTTTTATGGGGTTGCCCCGGAAGCGATCATCAGCTGGGCGGGAAACAACCTGAACCCGAACACGATCGGCGATTATGCCAATCCTAATATTCCGCCGGATACCATGCTTGTGATCCCTGGCGGACGCGGTGTCTTTACGGATTGGCGTACCCCCCGCATCAGCCGCGAAGAACCTGCCACCGCCAAGCACCTTGGACCTGGCGCATGTTCCGCCAGTTATGACGGCGTCACGGGTTCTCTCACGTTCATTTGGCCGTCAACTGAAAGATATCTTTCGGGTTATGATTACAGCCCTGAAACAAACCACTATGCCATCGACATCGCCGGCAGATTAGGCAACCCGATCTTTGCCGCTGATCACGGCGTGGTGGTGTATGCCGGTTGGAATGACTACGGTTATGGCGAAATGATCGTCATCGACCATGGATCTGGTTGGCAAACGCTTTATGCGCATCTTAGCCAGATCAATGTCATCTGCGGTCAAGAAGTCTATCAAGGTGATACGATCGGATTGATGGGCAGCACGGGTAAATCCACGGGGCCCCACCTGCATTTTGAATTGCGCAGCGACGAATACGGCCGGGTCAACCCCTGGGACTTCCTCAGGTAAACTTTCTCAAAATTTCTCAAGAATAATTTGGTAAGGACTGTCTTTTCTGACAGTCCTTTTTTGTTAACCGCCAATGGTAGGGTGAGGATTGCACGTCACCTAAACAAAGGATTATTCGGATTCCTGCTATTTGGTTTAAGAAAATCGGGGCGGAATTAATAATTTTGATATCTTAGCATCAACCTGCCCATCCTGCCCTGCGGGCACACCTTGCCTGAAAAGCATGGGAACTTCCATAATATTATTTGACGTTGAATTAGCATTTCTGATATCTTCTCAACAACCTGCCCCATCCTGCCCGTCAGGCACCCTTCCCCTATTTTAGGGGAAGGTTCGGGGATAGGGTTATTAAGTCAATGTATAAATATAAAATCTATTATCCCTATACTGTCTTGCTATTTCGTGAGAGAAAACAACTTCTGCAAAATAACATCCAGAACATGTTCGATATCATCGAGGATTTCATCATTCTTAAACCTTAACATATGATACCCCGCAGCCTTCAGATATTCCTCCCGAACCTGATCATATTCAACCTGATTCTGATGGACAGCACCATCAACTTCCACTATCAATTTTCCAGTTGGACAATAAAAATCAACAATAAAAGTATGAATAATATGTTGGCGACGGAACTTGGACCCATCCAATTTTTCTTTCCGTAAATGTTGCCACAATACAGATTCTGCCCGGGTTGGATTCTGTCGCATGAGACGTGCTTGTTCGATCAATAAATCTCGTGTTTCCCTTGAGACATTCATTCTGTCCATAACATTATTCATAATTCATCTCGCCCAGGTATTCTTTTCTGGAGAGTCATTAACACCCACAAAGCACACCTACCCCATCCCGCCCTGCGGGCACCCTTCCCCTAAAATAGGGGAAGGTTCGGGGATAGGGTTATCGATTGTGATTAACCTTTAAAACTGATTATTCCTCAAAAGACACTGCGTTTAGGCGCGCGCAAAGACAATATTTTCATTAGAACGTCGGGTATTTTCTTCCCACCTAAATCTAATTATCTATCCCATCTCAACTTGGACGCTGTGCGTGGCACCATCGCCAAAAATGGGGATCCGGTTTCCTTCGATCATTTCACCATCCACAAGAACCGATTTAATTCCCTTTTCCACGCCTGATGGATTACCGACGCTGATGTCATAGGTTGCACCCCGAAATTGCCGTATGACCTGGAATTCCTTCCAATCTGCTGGGATGCAGGGATCGATTAACAAACCTTCGAATTCTGGGCGGACACCAAGGATGTATTTAATCCCTGCTTGGTAAGCCCATGATGCTGTCCCCGTGAGCCATGAATTGCGTGCCAATCCGAATTGGGGATGCTCATCCCCCAGGATGTTCTGAGGGTAAACATAAGGCTCACACTCGAAGACATCTATCAGATCATTCTTTGTGGAGGGGTTGATCTGCGTGTAATATTGATAAGCGCGCCCACCGCGCCCTAACATCGATTCGGCCATCATCACCCATGGGTTGGCATGCAGGAAGATACCACCGTTTTCTTTCGCACCAGGCGGGTATGTGGTTACGCCACCTTTTTCAGGGTCAAAACCATCATAACCCGGGGTGCTCAGTTTGATCCCGTTGGGTGTATTTAAGAGTTGATGAACGGCATCCAGTGCCCGCCTGGCCTTCTTTTCAGAGGCAAAACCGGATAATAAAGCCCATGATTGCGCGTTGGTAAAAATCTCCCCTTGCTCATTTTGACGAGACCCGACAGGGTGTCCTTGGTGATCAAAATAGCGGATAAACCATTTTCCATCCCAGCCGACATCATTTACCTTGCGCTTCATAACCTCGTAGCAATTCTTAAATTTCTTCTCAATCTTGTTTTTCCCGGTGACCCGGGCAAGGGCAATCAATTCTTTGAGCGCCCAACCATAAAGATGCGCTGTGAATAGGGATTCGGCACCTTGCGGCAGATTGACGGTATCATTCCAATCTGCAAAGCCCAGCAAGGGTAAACCGTGCTTCCCCGTATGATCATGTGTAAATTGAACCGCCCGTTTGAGATGCTCCCACAGGCTGGCTTTTTCAATCGGTTTCCCCTGTTTGTCCTTTTCATAAAACGTTATTTTTTTCTCCAGGATTTCGAAATCACCAGTTTCTTTCAGGTATGCCATCACGGCTAAAATACCCCACAGATGATCATCACTGTAAAATTGAGGACGATCTTCTTCCCCAGTTGCATCCCCCATGTTGGCAACCATGGTAAGGGGGTTAAACTGGTGCATGGCAGAGCCATCCCGCTTCTGAACCTGCATCAGTTTGAGAAGCAAATCTCTTCCTGCCTGGGGCATAAGCGGCAGTGCCCCCATTACATCCTGTGAGCTGTCCCGGAATCCCATCCCGCGGGCACCAAAACCCAACTGGTAAAGAGAAAGGTAACGGGACCAGTTCAGGGTCACCACACATTGGCGGGGGTTATGAATATTGAGCATCCGGTTCATATCTGGATCGGGCGTTCTCACCTGGGTAGTTGAAAGCACCGAATCCCAGGACCGCGTGAGATCAACAAAAGCCTCCTCGACTGTTTCAGAATTGCGGTAAATCTGAATGTCGGGCAATACGCCTTCCACACTCGCAACCTGACCCAAAAGGATAATTGCTTTGACCTGCCCACCAGGTGCAATCTTTCCCACATGAAGCATCAACGCAGCAATATTATCTCCGCGCAATGCCAAACCGTTAGCAAGCTCTTCCTTCTGCAAGCTTTCCGGTGCCGCCCAGCTGCCGTAACCGTGGTTTCCTAAAAATGCCTGCCGATTTGTCTCAAAAGATGCAATTGGAAGATTGGCGGTAAAAAAATTCCGTTTTGTTTCTTTGAACATAAATGGTGCCTGGCTCAGGATTTTACAGCCATTTTCTTCCTCATATAGATAGGATTGCATCGTTTGTGGGACCCAATCTGCGTTTATTAGCTGCTTTAGGGCATCAGGATGGGTGTATTCCACCACCGGGACCAGGTCCACCTCTTTTTCAATGTCTGAAAGATTGGTGATGGTCACATGCTGGATAACGAAGTGTTTCCCCAGGGGAACAAAGATGCGAACCTCCGTTCGCCATCCCATTATTTCTGAAAGAATGGTCGAATACCCCAGCCCCACATGGCATTCAAAACGATCATAAGGGGTGAGGGTCGGTACAAACAGAGGTGAAAACACATCAAAGCCACCATCGTCCCTGGGACATCGCAGATAGAGTGTGGTTCCCCGAAAGGATGAGGGCGGCTCCTGGGTCAGGTACTTGGTGATGCGGTTTAACGCAGGATCACCCTGGCAGATCAACATTCCGCCAGTCTGATCCACAAAACCGCCAAAATCCAAGGAGCCGATGTAATTGATCCACTTGACGGGAGTTTGTGGACTCGTGATCACATATTCGCGATTCTCATCATCAAAAAAACCAAAACTTGTCATCATTTATTTCCTTCGACAATCCAATTATTTAAACGTAAAAAGTCCAAGATTTTGCTGAACAGGTTCACCGATCCAAACCTCAACTTTGACCTGATCTTTGTCTATGTCAGGTATCAGGTTCCCTTCAATGGCTTTTCCATCGACTTCGATATAAACCTGATTACCAGCACCTGCACGCCGAACGTCGATGTGATAGGTTGTTCCCCTGAATTTTCGGATCACCTTGAAACCATCCCAATCCGACGGGATTACCGGTTCAACCCGTAAACCACTGTAATCCGGGCGAATCCCCAAGATCCATTGGGTAACAGCCACCAGGTTCCAGGCTGCAGTCCCAGTGAGCCAGGCGTTCTTTGCCTCACCAAAATGATCGGCTTCCCTTCCGGCAATCATTTGTGCATAGACATAAGGTTCACATCGGTGAATTTCACTGATCGCTTCTCTTTTTGATGGGTTGATCCTCAGATAATCCTCCAAAGCCTTATCGCCCTGTCCAAGGATTGCCTCCGCGATCATCACCCAGGGATTGGTATGGCAGAAAACACTGGCATTTTCTTTAAAGCCAGGAGGATAGGATGAAATTTCACCCAAATGCAGATAATAAGCAGTGTAGGCAGGCTGATGCAGCAGGATTCCGTGCTCGGTTTTGAGGTGGCTTTCAACAGCTTCTAATGCATCTTTAACCAATCCCTCTTTAACCCCAATTCCTGCGATGGCACACAGCCCTTGCGGCTCGATATAGATCTTCCCTTCCTGGTTGGCGTGGGACCCAACGACCTGGCCAAAGTGATCATACGCCCGCAAAAACCATTCTCCATCCCAGCCATGTTTTTTTGTGACTTCCGCCATGGAATCCCCCAGTTTTAGAAGTTCATCAGCCCTGCCAGGCCTGCCCATTTGCTTTTGAATTTGACTCAACTCACGGGCAGCCAGGGTGAACAACGCTGCAATGACCACCGATTCAGCAACCTTGCCGTCGCGGTTTGTGGTGGTTTGGAAAGATTCACCGGGGTGTTCGGAAAATGTATTTAAATTCAGACAATCATTCCAATCTGCCCGACCGATCAATGGCAGCCCATGGGGTCCGATATTATCCAACGTGTATTGAATGGATCGCTCAAGGTGTTCTAATAAGCTGGTTTCCGTGCCTGCTTTGTTGTCATAAGGAACAAGCTCTTTTAGAATGTCCCAATCCGCGGTTTCTTTCAAATAAGCTGCAACACTCAACACAAGCCAGGCAGGGTCATCGTTGAAGTGACTGCCGACCGCATTATTTCCGCGCTTGGTCAGGGGTTGGTATTGATGGTAAGCGCCGCCATCTTCCAGCTGTGTGGCAGCCAGATCCAAAATGCGCTGACGCGCCCGGTCAGGCACCATGTGCACAAATCCAAGCAGATCTTGGTTTGAATCGCGAAATCCCATCCCACGCCCAATCCCAGATTCAAAATAGGATGCCGAACGGGAGAGGTTGAAGGTCACCATACACTGGTATGCATTCCAGATATTCACCATCCGGTTCACATGCTCATTGGGGGTCTCCACCTGCAGAATTCCCAGCAATTCTTCCCATTGCGCGTTCAAGTCTATAAAAGCTTGATCAACATTTGCTGGATCCAAATATTTTTCGATCACCGGGATCGCACCGCTTTTATGGATGACCTGTGAACCGGGTTCAACAAATTTCTGATCCTTCGGGTTTTCGTGATAGCCCAACAGGAAAATAATGCGCTTCTTATCCCCGGGCTTAAGATCAATATGGAGATGATGCACGCCAACGGGTGCCCCGCCCACCCTGTGAGAATTGGTTGATTGGTCCTGTTCAACCGCTTGCGGCGCTTCCCACCCACGGTAAGGTCCCAAAAAAGCGTCGCGCTGGGTCTCAAAACCCACTAATGGCTCTGAACAAGCAAAATAAGCAAAGTGATCCCGCCGCTCCCGGTATTCTGTTTTGTGATAGATCACCGACCCTTCCACCTCAAGCTCGCCTATATTCAAATTACGCTGAAAATTCGTCGCATCATCCAGGGCATCCCACAAGCAGAATTCAACGCTTGAAAATAGCGAGAGAGAGCGTTCATCGTCTGACCTGTTTTCAAGCACCAGGTCCCAGATTTCAAGCGTTTCACCAGGAGGCACAAAATAACAAATCTCAGCGCGAATATCTTGATACGTTGAACCAATTTTGGTGTACCCAATCCCATGTCGGCAGGTATATGTTTCAAGATGATGGCGCGTGGGCATCCATGTTGGAGACCAATAGTCACCGGTTTTCCTGTCTCGAATGTAAATATAACGCCCGCCCATATCCAGCGGCACGTTGTTGTACCGGTAACGTGTGAGCCGCCGGAGCCGCGCATCCTGGTAAAAGGAATAGCCACCGGCAGTATTGGAGATAAGCCCAAAATAATCTTGCATTCCTAAATAATTGATCCACGGCAGCGGTGTGTTGGGTTGTGTGATCACATATTCGCGATTTTGGTCATCAAAATAACCGTAGCGCATCTTTACTATTACTCCAATCCAATATATTTAATTTGCTCAACCTATGACTCTGATCCAAAGGTTGCCATCATAAACAAATGGACAGCCAGTCAGGTGCATCTGCCCGTCCAATGAAAATGTTGATGATGCCAACCCCCAAAATAGCGGACTGGCGATCCGATCGCGTGAAATTCTTTGAAATCCAGAATCCAAAACTTCAAAGATGTCCGTTGCTACGGTTGATGGTCCATAGCTTGCGCCTGATTGAGCAATCCGTCGACCAATTCTTCAACCGGCATTGGAAGCGTTTCTTGTACGAACATCAGCACGCTTTCAAGCGGCATATCAAAGATAAAACCCATCGCATCCATCCCGATCCCATCCTCACCGCCCATCATGTGTTGGAAATGCGCTTGCATTTCTTCAAGGAATGGTTGAAGGACAGCCGCACCGCGCGGGTCTGACATCCACTCCTTGATTGTCGATTCCCGGTCCAGCACGCATGGGAGTCGCAATGAGGATGTCATCTGTGTGGTTGCTTGTTGGCGAATATCCTGGGCGGATGCCCCAAATAAAATATCAAATTCACCATCTTCAGTGATCCAACTGCGATATCTGGGATGATAAAAAGCGAAGGATCGGAAATCCAACTTAATGGTGACGGTTTTTGTTTCGCCAGGTTCCAGTTCGACCTTGGCAAAGCCCTTCAATTCCTTGATAGGTCTTGAGACCGAAGATTCATGGTCGTGGATATAAACCTGGACAATCTCTTTTCCGGCGACATTGCCCGTATTGGTCACATCGACCGAAACTGTCAATCCATCGATATCCGTGAATGCCTCGGGCACCTGTGGGTTGCTGTATTCAAAGGTGGTGTAGCTCAATCCAAAGCCAAAGGGGAATTGGACGGGCACTTTCTTGAAATCATAATAGCGATACCCAACATACAAGCCTTCACCATAGCGAACTTCACCCGCGTCACCAGGGAAGTTGATATAAGCTGGCGTATCTTCATTGTCAATCGGGAAAGTCTCACCGAGTTTGCCGCTGGGATTTATCTTCCCAAACAAGATATCCACAATTGCACCTGCACCTGCTTGACCCATCATCCAGGCTTGCATCAAGGCGCTTATATCCTCAATCCATGGTTGAACACGGATCGCTGAACCGCTGTTCAGGATAACGACCGTTTTGGGCTGTGCCTGCGCAACGGCTTTGATTAATGCCACCTGCTGCATGGTCAGATCCAAATCTTCACGGTCATACCCTTCTGATTCCTTTGATGCTGGCAATGCCATAAACAGCAAGGCGACGTCCGCTGATTTTGCAGTCTGGACGGCTTCATCAATAAGATCCTGGTCATAAGCATCGATTTTTGGATATCCCTGGGCAAAGATAATTTCCGCGCCTTCAGCATGTTGACGAATCTCGTCCAGTGGAACATCCACACGGATGGAATTAATATGGGAACTGCCACCGCCCTGATAGAGAGGTTCAACGGCAGAATTCCCGATCACAGCAATCTTTTTCTGTCCTCTGAGCGGCAATATGCCGTCATTTTTCAACAGGACAATTCCCTCAGAAGCAATTTCTTTTGCCAATTGATGATGCGCACCTTCGTCAAAGGTTTCATTTCCGGCTGTTTCGTTTGCCATAAAAATGATCCTCAGAAGTCGTCGAACGGTTTCATCCAAAATCTCGAGGGGACATTGACCCGATTCAACTGCTTCGATCACAGACTCCACCCGCCTGCTCTTCGGACCGGGCATTTCAAGATCCAAACCACCCAGCAGCGCTTTGACCCGGTCATGCACAGCGCCCCAATCCGAGACGACAAAACCTTCAAAACCCCATTCATCTTTTAAGATATCCACCAAAAGTTGATGGTGTTCTGAGCCGTAAGTTCCGTTGACCTTGTTATAGCAGCACATCACCGTCCAGGGCTTGGCTTGCTTGACCGCCATTTCAAAAGCCCGCAAATAGATTTCACGCAAGGTGCGTTGATCCACCACGGTATTGATGCTCAGGCGCTGGTACTCCTGGTTATTAGCCGCATAGTGTTTCAGTGAGGTGCCAACCCCTTTGCTCTGGATCCCATTGATCAAGCTGATCGCCAACGTGCCAGAAAGAAAAGGATCTTCCGAATAATACTCAAAATTCCGTCCGCCCAACGGGGACCGCTTGATGTTGACACCTGGTCCCAACAGCACATCTACATCAAGTGCGTGTGCCTCTTCCGCCATTGCCTGGCCCATCCTGAAGACCAGGTCGGTGTTCCAGGTTGCAGATGCACATGATGCCGTGGGGAAACAGGTGGCAGGTAGGCTCTTGGCTGCCAGCTCAGTTTCATCACGCACACGACGTACACCATGTGGCCCGTCAGCGACAAACATCGAGGGAATCCCAAGCCGTTCAATCGCGGTGGTTGTCCAGGCACTGGCGCCGATGCACAGGGCGGCCTTCTCTTCAAGTGTCATTTGGTTCACAAGTTCGTTTATCTTTTCCATGGTCTCCTCATCATCATTAAACTCAAATTTTTATAAAAACAGAAATCGATTTCTGTTCATAAATTCGATGGACTCTCTCCTGGAGTCATTGAATCCTGCTTACAACCGATTCATCATGTTCTCTTGTTTTGTGATTGGTTTGAAAATGTCACATCCTAAGTTTACAGGGATGATTGATCTCTCATGCATTATGCCACCGTTGAAAGATCCCATTCCTCGTAGATTTTGGGCACGTCACTGATCAGTCGCTTTGTATAGGGCTGTTTCGGGTTCAGGATAACCTCATCTGGCGTCCCGCTTTCAACGAATTTGCCGCGCTCCATGATGTAAACTTTATCTGAGACATAATAGGCTAATCCCACATCATGGGTGATAAAGATCACCGTCATCCCAATTTCATCGCGCAGCTGCATGAGCATATCCAGGATGGTGGCGCGCGAGCAGGCATCGATCATTGATGTGATCTCATCTGCCAACAGGATTTTCGGATCAAGAAGAAAAATTCGGGCGATCATTAATCGCTGCATTTGACCGCCGGAAAGTTCAAAGGGGTATTTATTGGTCAGCTCATCAAACTTTAAATTGACAAAGCTGCAAGCTTCCGTCATCATTTCCACTTTTTTCTTGTGGGGAAGCGAACCATTGCCGCGCATTCGGATACAATCCAATAAGACAGAATCGATTTTGTGAAAGATGTTATATGCAGAATACGGATCCTGGAAGATAGCCTGGATATTTTTCCAGTATTCCACTTTTTTTCGATAAGTACTGATGTCACGCAATTTACCCTGGAAGTAAATTTCACCTTCAGTTTGGGAAATTAAACCCAGCAGAAGTTTGGATAACGTTGTTTTTCCGCTACCAGATTCCCCAACAATAGTGATCACTTCCCCTTCTTTGAGTTCAATATCCACATGATCAACCGCCAATGTTTTCTGGCGTCCAAATCCAAATTCCTTGGTCAATCCAACGGCTTTAAGTAAAGGTTCATCGTTATTGATCATTTTGATAAAACTCCCTCAACTCTTCTTCTGAAAAAATACAACGATAGGCGCGACCGTTTTCCAATTCATTCATGGCAACTTTTGTGACCTTACACTGGGGGATGGCATATTTACAACGTGCTGCGAATCGACAACCTTCTGGCGGATTTTTGAGATTTGGCGGAACGCCTGGCAAAGCCGTTAATTTTTGACTCCGCAATCCCTCCTCTGGAACAATAATCGCCCCCATCAATCCTTTCGAATAAGGCATGAGCGGGTCGAACACAGCTTGCTCTGCATTCGCCTTTTCGACAATTTGCCCAGCGTACATGACCATG
>DAINBD010000031.1:14062-15162 GCA_036733105.1 Candidatus Brevefilum sp.
CCATGATGTCATCCGTCACATTGTAAAGCAGTGGCAGCTCATGGGTGATGAAAATCATTGACTTAATGATCTCTGTTTCCATTAAGTCCAATAGCATTTTAATGACCTTTTTCTGCGAGGTAACATCCAAAGCAGAAGAAGGTTCATCTGCAATTAATACCTTAGGTCCCAAAATGACGGAGGTTGCAATCACCGTTCGCTGTTTCATGCCGCCTGAAAGTTCCACAGGGAATTTTTCGAGAACATTTGCTGGCAATCCTAACCGTTCAAAACGTGTCCTTGCCAGATCATATATTTCATCCTTGGTAGCATCGGGATGATGCGCATGGACCACATCTTCAATAAAGCGAATGACCTTCTGTGTGGGGTTAAGGGCATTCATTGCAGCCTGGGGAATGTATGCAATCTCTTTGCCTAAAATTAATTTGCGAATATCATCCGGTTTCATACCGGTAATATTTTGACCATCGATGATGATCTCACCACTGGTGTAGTGCAGGGGTGGGAAGTAATACCCCATTAAACTGAGTGCCAATGTGGATTTGCCGCAGCCCGATTCTCCCGCGATCCCCAGAGATTTTCCCTCCTCAACTTTAAGGGAAACATGGTCGACAGCGTAGACATTTTCTTTGAATCGAGTGATATATTTAGTGGTCAGCTCGTTTACTTCTAGAATAATTTTTCCCATTTTTTACCTATTCCCTTAAAGCCGGGTTAAATACCTGGTCGAG
The DNA here is from genome assembly GCA_036733105.1 of Candidatus Brevefilum sp. Classification (GTDB taxonomy): domain Bacteria; phylum Chloroflexota; class Anaerolineae; order Anaerolineales; family Anaerolineaceae; genus Brevifilum. Next base: position 14,794 of record DAINBD010000031.1, read on the forward strand.
ACCTGTATTCATTAAATTCAACGAGAATGAGATGAACGCAATGGAGATGACAACAGGAATGTACGCCCACCATTTTCCAAGAATATGGGCTGAGTAAAGCATAGCCCAGTTCATCATCAAGCCCAGGGTAGGCACATCTGTTGTCTTTGGCCCTAATCCAAGGATAGATAATTGAGCCTCAGCTAAAATTGCGGAGGAAATTTGGAGGATAAGTGCCATAACAACATAAGAAGCGATATAGGGCAGGATATCAAAAATGATGATATGACCAATCGAATGTCCGGAGAGCTTAGAAAGATTCACGTGATCACGATGGCGCAACGACAGCACCTGAGCACGCACAGCCCGCGTTGTCCACACCCACGATGT
>DAINBD010000032.1:0-15076 GCA_036733105.1 Candidatus Brevefilum sp.
TCGCGCGAGCTTCTTTTTCCGATTCAACGACCCTGAAAAGGTCCCCCGCTTTGGGGACGTCATTCAACCCCATCACCGCAATGGGTGTAGATGGATCCGCTTTCTTGATCCGATTCCCTCGGAAATCAAACATGGCTTTGATGCGACCATGCGACCGCCCAGCTAAAATGGTATCGCCTACTTTGAGCGTCCCATTTTGGAGTAGCAAGGTTGCCATCACACCGCGAAATTTATCAATTTCAGCCTCAACGACTGTGCCCAGGACTTTTCCATTAGGATTCGCCATGATCTCCTGATTATCAGCCACAAGTAAAATCGCTCCCAAGAGGTCCTCAAGACCCTTCATCTTGGTCGCAGATACCGGAACCACCATGGTATCTCCATCCCAATCATCAGGCACGAGATCAATTTCAGCCAGCTGCCGTTTGACCAATTCGGGATTGGCAGAGGCGAGATCCATCTTATTCATAGCAACAATGATTGGAACGCGGGCAGCTTTGGCATGATTCGCTGCTTCCCTGGTTTGCGGCATCACACCGTCATCGGCAGCAACAACCAGGACAACGATATCCGCTCCCTGTGCGCCTCGAGCGCGCATGGATGTGAATGCAGCATGACCTGGTGTATCCAAAAATGTGATCTTGCGCCCCTCAAGCTCAACCTGGTATGCGCCAATCCCCTGGGTGATCCCACCCTCTTCTCCACCAGCAACATTGGTGTTACGAATGGCATCCAGCAGGGATGTTTTTCCATGATCAACATGACCTAGAATAGCAACAACAGGGGGTCTGGGTTTTAGATCCTTGTCCTCCTCATTTTCAATCATGCGACGCCAAAAAGGAACTTCGCCCTTCTCTTCAGGTTTCTCTTCTTCAATTTGCTCAAGTTCCGGTTCAAATCCGAGTTCACTGGCAACAACCGCGGCTGTATCAAAATCAACGTTTTGATTGATACTCGCCATAACACCATTTGCCATCAATACTTTGATGACTTCAATCGGACTCGCGTCCATTTTTTCTGCCAGTTTTCGAACACTGATACTATAAGGAAGGATGATTTTCTTTTCCTCAATATCGCTCACACAACACCTCCATGTTAGCCCCTGCCCTCTGGTTTTATTTAATCCAAAAGGCTCATTATGTCTCAATTTTCTGTTGAGGAGCGATCAGATGATTTTAATTCATCCTGAAAACCCCTCTGTCCCTGATTGGGTACGAATGTGATCAGGAAAATTTGATTCCATGTAGGCTTGCAAATTTTGTTTTTCCTGATCAGTCAGTTTTGTTTTCAGAGCGTGGTCAAGAGCACCATTGATGCCGTGCATCCAACATTCACGCATATCGTGAAGATATGCTCCCCTTCCATGAGCTTTCCCTGTGGGGTCCACCATCACACCCTCTTCTCCCCTTACAATCCTGATCAAAGAGCGTTTGGGTAAAACCTCTCGGCAACCCACACAGGTTCGCCTTGGAATATGTCTGATGCGCCGTTTAGATTTCTTAACCATCTAATCGCTGCTCATTTAGTAATTTTTACCAATCTTCCCATTCATTTTCATCATCAACAACCGGACGTCGTCGTTTCTTTTTCTTCTTCTTGCTTGTCTTTTGCTGGTCGTCCTCTACGATTTCTGGTTTAGATTTTTCATGTTCATAGAACCCATATTTCCGTGCATCGTATGAGAAGAGTTTGTCAAAATCTTCCTCTTCCTCTTTCTCAACCTCAATGACGTGTTTTTCTTCGATAACAGCTTCTTGTATTTGTGCCTGGGTGGCTTCTGCTTCCGCAACATTTTCTTCTACGGATTCAATGGCTTCAACAACGGTTTCCGCTTCTTGAGGCACAGTTTCGGGTTCAGTTACAATGGTTTCTGGTTCGGCTTCAAGGACTTCTTCTTCAACAACGGCAACTGGTTCACTCACTTCTGGAACAACACGCAAGTCATCAGTGAGTTCAGCTATTTGCTCAAAGGATTTTGGTCCAATACCATTGAGTGCCAAAATTTTATCTGAATCAAGCCGCATTTGCAGAACAAGGTCTCCCAGACTCTCCAAGCCGCCTTCTTGAAGGATATACAGAATATGTTCTGGCAAGTCAACATCTAAAATATCGATTTCAAAGGAAAGTTCCGGGACAGTTGCCAGCGCTTCTTCCCGACGTCGCTTTTCTTCCAGGTCTTCCGCTCGGCGCTGTTTTTCAAGCCGTCGCTCAACACGATCGATGAATTTTGCCATGAAGTCATAATCTTCAGGTGGTAAGGGACGCCCTTCAGCTTTCTTCTCAAGCATGGATGAAATCTTTTCGATAGCTTCGCCTTCACGCTCAGCCATCTCTGCATAAGCAGGGTCTTCTCGCAGCTTGAGCAGAGATTCATTAGCTGCCTCAACGAGGCTTTTGATATCAATTCGCCAGCCCGTCAGCTTGGCAGCCAGGCGTGCATTTTGCCCATCACGCCCAATGGCTAAGGAGAGTTGATCCTCAGGTACAACCACCGTGGCTGTTTTACCTTCTTCATCCATTTTAGTAAGATAAACGCCCAAAACGCGGGCAGGGCTGATAGCCTTGGCAATGAAGGCTTCCGAATCATCGCTCCATTCGATCACATCGATCTTCTCATCACTGAGTTCACGAACGATCGCCTGGATGCGCACACCACGTACACCAACACAAGCACCAACGGGATCAATTCCCTGTTGCGTGGCTGAAACGGCAACTTTTGCCCTCTGACCCGGTTCACGTGCAATTGACCGGATTTCAACAATGCCGTGGTAAATTTCAGGCACTTCATTTTCTAATAAACGTCGCAAGAATTTTCGATGTGCCCTGGAAAGTAAAATTTGTGGGCCGCGCCCACTATCCTTGACATCATAGATCAGGCACCGGATGCGATCATGAACCCGTAAACGTTCCCTCGGGATCATATCTTTACGGAGCATGATGCCTTCGGCTTTTTTATCTAGGCCAATTGTTGCTCGTTGACTGTTTACCGCCTGAACAACACCGCTGACAATTTCGCCTACTTGCTTATCAAAATAATCAAATTGAATTTCGCGTTCTGCTTCACGGATGCGCTGTTGAATGACCTGGCGGGCGGTCTGAGCAGCAATCCGACCGAAATCTTCCGGAGTCGAATCGACCACGACCATGTCACCAAGTTCAGCTTCCGGATCTGCCCGGCGGGCTTCATTGAGCAGGACCTCAGTAGTCTCATTTTGAACGTCTTCAACGACTTCTTTTTCTGCAAAGATCGAAACATCACCAGAATCCATATCGATCTTGGCTTCAATTAATTGTGCATTTGATGCATTTACGGTGCGCCGATAAGCAGAGATCATCGCGGACTCAAGCGCCTCCTGGATAATATCCCTCGAAAGCTGTTTGTCCTCAACTAGTTCATTGAATGCCAGCGCAAATTCACTCTTCATGGTTATACTTACTCCAATTAAAATTCTTACTTGATACACAGAAAAGTGGGGGGCACCCACTTTTCGACGTAAAGGGTATGAAAAATAAGCCTAAGCTTATCAACTCAGGAGTAATTTTAGCACATATCAAATCCATGTGCAAGATATTTTTAGGAGAAAGATCCACCCACAACGCAGGTGAGTTACAGGATTTGACCATGCCTATTCCAATTCATTAACATGAACAGGATTATATGAAATTAATACCGGTAGATGACAGATCGAGATTATTGGGGGAAATAAATCTGATTTGTTCATCTCACCTTATAATTTTCTTTACAATGATCAATCTCAGAATTGGGACACCTTTAATAAATGAAATTCAAAAATATGGTATTCTTTAAAAATAATCCGATGAAACGCATCAATCAACTTGTATCAAAAATATTTAAGGGAGAGGACATGAAAAAAGATTTCCTTTGGTGGCGTCATGGGATCATCTATCAAATCTATCCGCGTTCCTTTGCGGATTCAAATGACGATGGGATTGGCGACCTGCCCGGGATCATCGACCGGCTTGATTACCTTCATGATCTTGGCATCAATGCGATCTGGCTTTCACCCATCTTTCCTTCGCCAGATGTCGATTTTGGCTACGATATCTCGGATTACACGGACATCGATCCAAAATTCGGGACTATTACAGATTTCGAAACACTGGTTAAACAAGCCAGAAAATATGACATTCATATCATCCTTGACCTTGTCCTCAACCACACTTCAGACCAGCACCCGTGGTTCATTGAGTCAAAGTCATCCATTGATTCACCCAGGCATGACTGGTATATCTGGCGAGATCCCAAACCCAATGGTGATCCCCCGAATAACTGGCAATCGGTTTTTGGCGGATCGGCCTGGGAATTCGATCCAAATCTTGGCCAATACTATTACCACATGTTCTACAAAGAACAGCCTGATGTTAACTGGCGCAACCCACAAGTCCGGGCTGCTATGCTGGATGTGTTCCGTTTTTGGCTAAAAAAAGGCGTGGATGGTTTTCGACTGGATGTATTTAACGAATATTTCAAAGATGAGGCTTTCAGAGATAATCCTCCAAAAGTCGGAATTCGTGCCTTTGATCAGCAAGAGCATATTTACGATGTCTCTCAACCCGAAATGTATCCGTTATTGAACGAGATCCGGAACATTATAGATGAATATAAGGAGACCTATGTTGTTGGGGAAACCTTCCTGGCAGACCCTCACCACACAGCGACATACATCGGAAAAGATAAGCTCCATGCAGCCTTTAATTTCGATTTTGCGAATAACCGCTGGCACCCCAGGCGTTTCTTCGAATCAGCCCTCAAATGGTATGCTGCGCTTCCTGAGGATGCCTGGCCGAATAATTTTCTCGGCAACCACGATAAAATTCGAACAGCCTCCCGATATTGCTTCGGTGAGGAAGATCACCGCGCCAGGGTTGCTGCTGCCATGCTGCTGACCTTGAAAGGAACGCCCTTCATCTACTATGGCGAAGAAATTGGCATGCGAGATATTCCAATTCGTAAGAAGTCCGACGTCCTGGACCCAATTGGGAAACGTTTCTGGCCCATTTTTAAAGGTCGTGATGGCTGCCGTTCCCCCATGCAGTGGGACAGCAGCCCAAACGCTGGCTTTTCACAAGGCGCTCCCTGGCTGCCGGTACACAAAAACTATACGAAACGAAATGTGGCGCAGCAATCAGCCGATCCAGATTCACTTCTGAGTTTTGTCAAGAAACTGATCTCTATTCGTCGTGCAGAACCAGCGCTCCAACACGGTGATTTTATACCCCTGGTTGAAGAACCCCGATTCATCCTGGCTTTCAAAAGGGTATTCGATCAAGATAACGTGATCGTGATCCTTAATTTCAGCAGCCGAAAACTTGATTTCGAACTTCCAGACGGTGAATATCAATCGCTCATGGATGATTCGACCGCATTAGGATCCATTGCGCTGGATCCCTACCAGGTTCAATTATTTAAACAACAGCAATGAGCCCAATTACCAGACCTTTACACATGACACCTTTTGTGTAAATTGTGATCCGCAATCTCATCGAAACCTATGATGAAAGGACAGGTTCGATGAAGCAACCCTACATTCCAGGCAAATCCCCTCCCCCCGAAATACCCCTTGGGCGGTTCTTACCGCCTGTACCCGAAGGCATGGTCAGCACCTGGTGCCGTGAAAATCTCAAACCTGGTGAATGGGTATTGGATCCCTTTGGTTTCAACCCCCTTGTTCCAATTGAAGTCGCATCCATGGGACACCCTGTTCTCGTCACCGTCAACAACCCGATCCAGGCTTTTATCCTGAAAGTCCTTGCAAGCGCACCACAAAAGGAGGAACTGGTCGCTGCATTCCAGGATTTGGCGATCGAATCAAAGGGCAATGATCGCATGGAACCCTATATCCGCAGTTTGTACCATATCAACTGCAGTATTTGCCGCCGCCAAATTGAGGCAGAATCCTTCCTTTGGAAAAAAGGCGAAGAAACCCCTTACGCAGTTTTAGTAGACTGTCCATATTGCGGCACAAAAGGGGAACAGACTCTGAACGATGAGTCCCTCCAGAGTATCACCCCGCTTCCGCCTTACCAGCTTCACTTGGCACGTGCTCTCAACCGGGTTGCCGAACCCAATGACATTCTGCGTTCCCAGGTGGAAAATGCACTCACAGCTTATCCGCAGCGTCCACTGATCATTTTGCAAACCATCATTAATAAATTGGAAAGTCTTGAACAAACCCAACGCCGGCGTGATCTTCTCACAGCGCTCATACTCTCTGCGGCTGACCAAGGCAATACGCTGTGGGCTTACCCTTCCCCTCGAGATCGTCCCCGCCAAATCGTGATCCCCTCGGTTTTCAGGGAACGAAATCTTTGGAAGGTGATGGAAGAATCCATTGAAAAATGGCAGGTACGGCAGTCACCTATCCCCGTTACAGATTGGGATGGACCTCCAGCTGATCCAGTCGGCATTTATCGCTTCACCGGACGGGTCAAAGAGCTTAAACAGTCTGGTGAATTACCTCGTTTTTCTGCAGTCATCACAGCCATCCCCCGACCTAACCAGGCATTCTGGACATTTTCCGCACTTTGGACGGGATGGATTTGGGGGAGAGAGGCTGTTGCACCCATTCGTAACGCGCTTGCGCGTCAACGGTATGATTGGAACTGGCATGCTTATGCACTCAATGGAGTTTTCAACGCAATCCACAATCTCCAACCAGCAATTCCAATTATTTGGGGTTTGATTGCAGAAAATGAGCCGCAGTTGCTGCTGGCTGCCCTGTTGGCAGGTGACGTCGCGGGTTATCAACTCCATCAATATGCGCAATCCCTGGATGATCAACTGGCACAGTGCCTCTGGAAACCTCAGCCCGATCCAGCCGAAATCACCTTGCCAGAACAGGCACGGACAATTGCCAGGGAAAAAGTGCGATCCTATCTTCAAGAAAAAGGCGAACCGGCCAGTTTCAACCAGATTCATGCAGCAGCAGTTTCAGGGTTGGCACAGGAAAGCCGCCTTGCCATTGATATCCTTATTCAAAACAAACACCAGGCATTATCAGAGATGCAAAAATGGATTGAAACCCTTTTCAAGGAATCGGGCGTGATCCAGCGGGTCACGCCAGGCACAAGTTCAATTGAGACAGCTGATTGGTGGCTGACCGAGCCGAAAGAGGTACATCCACCGCTTATCGATCGAGTTGAAGAAGCGATCCTTCGATTCATGATTGAACATCAGACCGCCACAGCAGAAGAAATAAAGGATGTTCTCAATCAGGCATTCCCGGGTATTTACACACCTCAAAATTCCGTGCTGTTAAATTGCCTGGAATCCTACGCCGATCTTGTCGATCCACAAACGCATACCTGGCGTTTGCGAGACTCGGAAAAACCTTCTGTACGTCAGGCAGATGTGAACGATGTGAAGCATTCGTTGTCCAAGATCGCCCAAAAGTTAGGCTATCAGAGCAAGGGAGACGATCCCATCCGCTGGTATGATGGACAAAACAACAAAGCCCAATTCTGTTTCCATGTGTTTTCATCCGCAATCATTTCCCGGCATACAGAAGAACCAGAACAAGATGCACGCTACAGGATTCTGGTGATACCTGGCAGCCGGGCGAATTTGGTCGCGTTCAAAGTGCAGCGTAATCCTTTGCTGAAAAAAATGATGCAAGAAAATTACCTTATTGTCAAATTCCGCGTCATCCGAGATCTGGAAATTAATCCACTGCTCTCACGTGAACTTTTCCTGGAACAAATTCAGGTTGATCCCCCGGAATATCAAAGCTCTCAACTCGCTCTATTCTAACCCATTCCTCAGGGAGTCGCCTCAACGGTCACTGTAGGAGTTGGCGTATCCGTAGGATCGGGAGGTTCTGTTTCTGTATGTGTTGGCGTTTGGGTCGGAGCCTCCGTGGGTGTCACCGTAGGTGTCAGGGTCGGCGTTGGTGTTACTGTCACAGTTGGTGTATTTGTGCGCGTGGGCGTGCTGGTTGGGGTGGGTGTGGGTAACTGAATATTCACAGATACCAATTTTTCGGCATAGGTATCTTCCGTACTGTGAACATAAAATTTCAGCGTCACAATCCCTGGTTCAACATCTTCAAGTTCCCACTCATAAAGGACATCAACCGTTTCCTGGGGGGTTCTAACGTCATCAACCAAAACTTTCCAGGTCAGCGGATCAGCGCCTCTGCCCCACTCAATCCGATAATAGTCAAAATTCTCAGTTGCTGTAATCAATCCCTGGATAATAAATGGACTTTGCCGAATCGTCTGCCCGTCTTCGATCCCGATTAAATTGATCACTGGACGCGGATCATCAATTCGGCAAGCCCGACGCGGGACAAAGAATAGTGGTGAAGAGAAACCCATATCCTCAGCCCAAGCCTGACCTCTGGAATCTTCCTTCAACCAGGTTTTTGCCCAGGGATCATCGACATTGATTGCGAACTTCTCGTCCGTGTATTCATCACAATCTTCAGAAGCTGCCAAACCTGTCCATGTATCCACAACAACCCTTTTCCAAAGATCCTCTGACTTTGGTTTGGGCAGCTGGTCTGATGCAAAAATTTCACTTCGCTGTTGAGGACACCACTCTGAGGGTTCTGTGCCCGAAATTGCACAGATCACACGATCGATCACACCTGCTGGGCGGATAAAAGGTTCAGGGCTCCCATTCTTTAAGGCATTGACACCATAGGTCATAAATTCCGCCCAAATGGGACCCGCACCTGTCAAACCTGTGGTGTTGACCATTGGTGTGTAGTCTGTATTGCCAACCCACGCACCCACAACTAGGTCGGAGGTGTATCCAACCGTCCAGTTATCACGAAAATCATTGGTTGTTCCCGTTTTGACAGCAGCGGGAAATGAAAGGTTAATCACCGGATTGGTGCCAAACATCGGGATGCGAGCATTGGTGTCAGAGAGGATAGATGTGATTAAGTAGGCATGTTCAGCCCGAACAACCTGGTCTCCCACGGGCGGCTCATATTCATAAACGACATTCCCGGTCGTATCTACAATTTTGCTGATCCCAACAGGCGGAAGCATTCTGCCTTCATTCGCAAAGATCCCGTAAGCAGAGGTCATTTCCATCAGGCTGATTTCACCGCCGCCCAATGTCAGCGCAAGCCCATAATCCGTCCGGGTTAGACTCGTGATTCCCAACCGGCGGGCAAAGGCAATTAAGCCTTCCTCGACAGCTGTATTCGGATCATCATAAATCCCAACATATTCAAGGGCTTTGACAGCTGGAATGTTATAGGAATTTGCCAGGGCAGACCGTACCGTGACAGGTCCGTGAAATTTCCCGTCATAATTGACTGGTTCATAATCAGGGTTTGTGTCAAAGGGGTCCGAGGATGGCGGGAATTTACTGGGGACATCCCAGATTAACGTGGAGGGCGTCCATCCCTTTTCAAACGCTGCGACATAGGTAAGCGGCTTGATGGCTGACCCGGGTTGGCGCGTCTGCGAAAGCACCATATTGACCTGCCCATCAATCGTATCATCATAAAAATCAGCGGATCCAACCAACGCCAGGATTTCACCAGTATTGGGATCCAATGCCAATAAAGCACCATTAGAGGCGTTATTCTCACCAAGAGCAGCAACCTGTTCAGCAACAATCCTTTCAGCCTCATCCTGCATTTCCGGGTCCAGTGTTGTGTAAATCGTGAACCCACGCCGGTAAATGGTCTGCGGGTCGAATTGTGCTTCAAGCAGTGAACGGACATAAACCACCCAATGGGGGTAACGCATATTAAAGGACACCTTAGGAAATTCATAATTGACCAGATCGATCCCTGCCTGGGTGGCCTCTTCAAAGGAAACACATACTTTCTCTCGCCCAAAACCAACGTCGATACAGCCGTGTTCCTCGCTCAGTTCATACATCAATACCAGGACCGACCTCTGACGGTAAAGCGTCGCATCTCGATTGGTGTAGATATCATAAATCGACGGACCCTGGGGCAACCCTGCCAGGAAAGATGCCTGCCATAAATTCAACGAATCGGCGGAGGTCCGGAAATAAGTTTCAGCCGCTGCCTGAACGCCATAAGCCATATTGACGTAATAATTCTCGTTCAGATACAGCTCCAGGATCTCTTCCTTGGAATAAGTGTTCGTGATCTTATAAGCCAGGACAATTTCTCGGGCTTTGCGTTCATAACTTTGTTCATAACGCTCAGAAGGATCCATCAAAAGTGCTCTTGCCAATTGCTGGGTGATTGTGGATGCACCCGAGCGGATCTCACCAGCCGTGTAATTCTGATAAAGTGCCCTCGCCATACCATACATGTCAAAACCCGGGTTGGTGAAAAAGTCCTTATCTTCCGTGGCAATCGTTGCCGCAATCATATAAGGTGAGATTTCTTCAAGCGGCACATAGGTACGGCGTCCCGCATTAGGATCAAGGATTTCATACAGCAAATTCCCATCACGATCAAGGATTCGCGCTGTTTCAAATTTCGCAGCGTTTTCACGCAGCTCATCTACGTCAGGTAAGGACGAGGAAATCCGGAAATATTGATAGATCAGGAACGAACCTGCCACCAATACGACCAGGATGATGATAAATATTAACGACAAAAATGCCTTCAATAAGCAACCACTCCTTTTTTTCTTTTCCTTCGGTTTTTCAGGACGCGCCAATTCTGCTGAACGCCTACCTTTACTTCGCCGAGAAACTGGCGCAGGTGGTTCCTTAGATGGCAGCGCTCCTAATGGGCGGGCTCCAGACCGAGGTTTTCCAGAAGGTGATATCTCGGACCGAGTCTGCGTCTGTGGTGTTTTTACGGGTTGAGGCTGCACCCTTTGATAGGCGGATGGAGTCACACGGGTAGCCTGCCGGTCAACTTCTCCAACAGTTTTTGGTAAATCAGTTCGTTCAGGCTTCCAACTGGATGGTTGGGTGGGCGGTGGTATCGTTGGGATATCATCCGAGGTGTCTTTCTTTGTTTCATCCGGAATTTGGGAAGAGATCCCCTTATCAGGAGGTTCCATGTCCTGCAGGTCATCCACGTTCCTGACAATGACAGGGGTGATCTCCTCGGGAAATTCCTGGTCTTGAACAGGCGCTTCCAGGGTTTCTGCCTTGGAAAGACCCCCTTCCTGGGAAGGGATCACACGCGTTTCCATATGTGAGATGTGATCAACATCAACAGGTTCGGACTCGGGTTCATTGTCCTTTTCCATTTCTGCATCCATCTCTGTCCCGGTTTCAGATGCTAACTCTAATCCTGTTTCTTCTTCCCCTTCAGCACCTAAGTCCTTTTTTTCCTCTGGCTCATCACCAATCAATGATTCTGCATCGGGTACAACCGTCTCTTCTGAGGAGAGATTGACAGGTTGCGTGATTTCTTCATCCAGGGTATCCAAAGGCTGGAACGGTTCCCCCCCCCACCAGACATTATCCGCTCCTGGTGAATCCAAGGACTCCTCAGGCGGAACTGAGTCGTTATCCTCTTCTGGTACGTTGATAACAGCCAAATCCCCATTCTCTGACACAATATCCATCTCATTTACCCAGTCCGAATCACCTTCCTTGCCAATTGAAGGCGTTTTTTCATTTTCCAATGGCTCATCAGAATCGGGCGAAGATGAAGGTGATTTCACTGGAAGTTCCTGGGTATCTTCGTATTCATCATATTTTGAAGCATCCAGACTTTCTTCAGCTGGTTCCTGCGCTTCTTTTTCTTCCAAAGGTTCATCCAATTTTCCGTTATCCATCATGGGATAATTCTAGCATAATTCCTTTTTCAAATATAGACGCTGGGTACCAGCCCTTTGTTCCTCACACTGACCCAAATTTAATTTTGACACTTAGAATTTTTAAGAAATTGCATGATGAGAGGAAATTTTACCCAGATTCAAATGAGGTCATCAGACACCTTTGGATTTTCTTTTTATAAGGCTTCGGGTGATCTTGCTGCGGAGATCATCATCTCAAGATAAAAATCTACAGACAATTATTCCATACCAATCATTGGTAAAATGATAGTATGGAAAAAGTTCTCCTCGATTGGTACAGTCCAAAAAACATCATATTGGGCACAGACGGCCATTTTGTACCGATCATCCCTGAAACAGACCAAATCTGGTCTCTTCAATTTGAGCCATCTGTAACCCATCTTTTTTACCTCCAGACAACCTACGGCTTGCGCGCCCGTTCAATGCGTCTTTTCCCAAATATCCTTTTGGAAGGTCAAAGGCTAACTCGTCTGGTTGATTTTGCTAAATTACCCACAGTCACACGCTATACACCTGGTTCGATTGAAATTGAATATGAGACCATCCAGGGCTTGAGGATTGTTTTCACTTGTTTTTTTCCAGAGCCCGCCGTTATCGTGGGCGATCTTACGGTAACCAATCCGACTGCTGCAGCGATGAATGCATCCATCGAAATGGCAGCAACCCTTGTACCAATGCATCAGGGCACCCCCTCCAGACCGCAGAAGATCGATAAATGCACCATCATCACCGGGCAATCGGACAACCTCTGGCCAGTGCTTTTCATGAGCGGCGGCCCATCAGCCCAGACCAATCCCCACCCTGCTCTTTCGTTTTCACTGCAACTCCTCCCAAAACAATCGCATGTGGTCCAATGGTCGCTTTCCACTAAAGATTCTCTGTCTTCGTCCTTCAAATCAGCGCAGAAAATCCTTTCCACACCATGGAAAAATCAATCTCGAAACCAACAAAAATTCCACGAAGCCCATACGCTCTTCATCCATACTGGTGATCCGGATTGGGATGCTGCCCTTTTCTTATCCCAGGTCTCTGCCAATCTGCATTGCAACAGGCGTGTAAAAAGCGCGTCTGACAGACCCTGTTTCATGGAATCCCGGCTTCCAGACCAGGCTGAGCCTGAAAGTGACAAAGGAAACCTGACCTTGCTGAATGCTTTGCACCTGGGCGAGGTCATTCTGCCAGCCCATTGCAAGGTTCTTGAAAATCTGATCGAATCATTCATCTCCCAGATTGATGAGAAGGGTCAATTATCGACCAGGTTTACCAGGATTGGCGTATCGCGATCCTTTCAGGAGGCCCCCCTTCTTGCCCAACTCATCCTTGAACTTTATGAAATCAATCAAGATTTACCCTTCCTAAGGAAAAATTTCCCACACCTTTGCCGGTTTATTGATTCCTGGTTTATCGCCGATCCTAATACACCAGGACATTTTCGCCTAACCTGGGAAGATCCGCAACAATTGCAGATTAATACAGGGTTATTCAACTTCGATATCTGGGAATCAACAGGGAAAGGTTTGAATATTCAATCCGTCGAAAGCCCAGCCTTAGCGGCAATCCTTTTACGGGAAGTCCGTTCCCTGCAGACGATCGCTTCTATCCTGAATGAAGAAGTTCCGCTGAAAAAGTTTCAGGAATATGGAAATTTATTACAAAAGCAGCTTGGACAATTCTGGCAGGAGGATCAAAAAGGATTTGTCTACCTCGACCGGCAATCGCATCTCAAATCCCTCCGTGAGCTTTATTATCCCGCACCCGCCACCGAAAAACTGATCATTAATAAACGCTTCACACGTCCTCAAAGATTGCAGCTGCACCTGACCAGCGATGATGAATTCACGCGTGCCTGTCATATACAATTCATCGGCAAGGATCACAGCGACAAGGTAGTCATTGAGAAATTTAATCAGAAGGAGATACGTTGGATATCCGGTCACGCCCATCTCACCACTAATCAAATCTTCAGTTTCCTGGACAATGTCACCATCAATGGATTACATCCCAAAGACCAAATCTTATTGGAAACAGCAGAATTTGCACAAACCGATATCACCTGTCTTTCCCCAATTTGGTCAGGTGGCATGCATAAAAAGCAACTCAATTCGATGGTAAAACGCCAGCTTAATTGGAAAAAGAAGGATTTCCAATATGGCATTCCAGAAACATGGGACTGCCACCAAAAACTTCCCGAAAACCTGCCGATTTTTGTCAACATCCTTTGGAACACCATCCTGATCAAAGGATTAATCACCCATGGCCTAAAGGAACAAGCTGTGCATCTTTTCCAAAATATGATGGCAGCCATTATCACAGGCTTGAAAAACTACCAGGGATTTTTCCCATTTTTTAATAAAGGGGACGGTCATCCAACCGGGACCCGTAATGGAATCGCTGGTTTGATACCTGTTCGGTTGTTCTTACAAATTGCAGGCATTCGCCTGTTCACCCCCAATCGAGTGGCTATTTGGGGCAAAAATCCCTTCCCCTGGCCTGTCGAAATTACATGGCAAGGTCTGACTCTGCACCGAGACAGCACACAAACGAACATCATCTTCCCTGATGGATCAACCTATCAAACCGATTTACCAGAATCAGTTGTGATTACGGCATCGAAAGGATTGGCATGATCCAAAAAGAGAAATTTTTCAAAACTAAGCTCCTCTTTGTTCTACTTTTCTGCCTTCTTCTAACTTCATGCCAAAATATGACTCCCGATCAGCCGACTTTTACGCCTGATGAACCGGGTTTAACTAAAATGCCCTCACCAAAACCGACCAGCACACGATCACCAACGCTACCCCCCAGCCATACCCCAACGACCTTACCAACGCTCACACCCAGCCCAACACCTCTCCTTGAAGACGATGCCAACGATTTGAATTTTGCGGGAACACCCTTACCGACATACCTTGCTGTTCTTGAAAGAACAAATCTTGATTTGCTCCATAAGCTCTCCAAATGGGGGAACGGGAGAGCAAATGCTATCGTGCTTTCACCAAATGGCGACCAGCTAGTTGTTGCGACCAATCTTGGTGTGGTGCTTTACAACAGTTCCAATTTTGTGCAGTTGGACGTGATCCACACTTCCCAACCCACACAAACATTGGCATTCTCGGGAGATAATCAGTGGATTGCCCTGGCAGTTGCACCCGACGAGATCTGGGTCTATCCCACCTCACAGGATTCACCAGTCGCCCAATTGAACCTTGATCACTGGGATTTGCCGGTTAAACATCAAAGGACACTCCTCTTCACTCCGGATAACGCCCAATTGGTCCATGTTGTCCAATCGCAAACCGTACTTCTAATTGATCGATGGGACACATTGAACTGGGAGCTTTTGGAATCCTTTTCT
>DAINBD010000033.1:0-14824 GCA_036733105.1 Candidatus Brevefilum sp.
TCCCAGCATGTCTCCGCAGCGTACATTGTATTCACCTGCGGGTAAGCCCTCGACATCCAGTTGTATCGTCTCTTCAAAAGGAACAATTGCCATTGTGCACGCAACATCGACCGCAGGTTCCTTCGTCACAATTTGAATATCAAAGTTATTCCCATCCCTTACAGATTGTATCTCGTGAATTTTGATGCATCCGTTGGGTAGATACCCCCTGAGAGTTACATTGATCTGAACCGGAAAGGACTCTAATCTATCAACAATAAATGCCTCAACCACAGCATGAGAACCATAAACGTATTTTCCATCATTCGATTGACCAGGTAAAAGATTATCCACATCTAACGTGAATTCAGTTTGTTTGTCCTGAGCAATGACTGTATACGTACCTGCATCAAGACCTTCAATTTCCAGAACAACAACTTTCTCAAAAGGCACAAGCGCTTCTGTACAGGCAACATCCCCAGATGGACGGCGTGTGGTGATGATCAGGATGAAGTCCATTTCCTCGTGTTCCACTTTAATATCAAATAATTCAGAACAGCCATCCCGAAGGAAGCCTTCGACTTTCACTTTTGCCTGAAGGGGAAATGACTCTAACAGTAGAATTTCTAATGACTCAATGATGGCATCCTGTCCGTAGATATATTTATCTTCAAAAGGGTAATCATCTGTCAGATCATCTGTCGGCAACTGCACAGGCTCATTCGGCACGAAAACCGGCTGACACGCTGAGAGTGCCAGGAAAATGACCACCCAAACAATCAAATTTTTTCTAATTTCATTCATTTTTTCCATTCCTTTATCATTCTCGGCTAAATTAATAGACGAAACTAAGGCGAATTTTGTTCCAATGCTTCAAATCACTGGCTTACGGATCGAATAGCATTACCTCGAATACGAATTTTTCAATAACTTAATTAGCCCTGTGTATAAAATAAATCAGGTCATCCATGAAAGCGATTATTCCAGAATTGGCTTCAATCCAACCCCCAGTGAGGTCCTTAAACAAGAACACCCCCGCCGGATTGGCGGGGGTGCAATAGCAGGTCGTTTATTGGATATACTCGTAACGGGCTAGCAAGGCGTTATAAATATAATTTGCCCAAAGATTGGTCATTTCTTGGTCTTTATAATCATGGGTAGAGAAGGTCTGCCAGATCAGACGCCCATCCATACATTTGACCATTAACCCATAGGAATTGAATTCTTTAGGGAGCCGCCCCGCCAGTAAGGTCGCATCAGAACCGGCAACAAGCTCAACTGTATCACCCACATCATCCACCCAACGAATATCATAAGGGATCAGCATACTGATCGGATTGGGTTGATAAAGTACTGGGTCGTCCGGTTCTAAAAGGTAAACAAGATAGTCATTGGCGTTGTAATTCCATTCAGACCTGAGCCAATCCTTATGAAACTCAATGCCACAGCGTGATAATATCGGTGCAACACGACCGTTATAGACCTGGTCGATATACCAGGTTTCAAAGACAATCGAACTGCCGCGGTCAAGCTGGCTGACGATTACATCAAACACTTCACCCTGCACCAGGCTTCGCCATTCCGAACCGACAATGACCAGATCCCATTTCGTGGCAGAATTCATATTGGAAAGGAAATCCCCAACAGCATCCCGAACGTTGATGGTGTTCCTGCCCAAACCCAGAGCCTCAATCGCATTTTCAATCACAGGTGTGTCACGTCCCCACATTGCATCATAAACCAGAATATTCGCCCCGGTCATCCATTCTTCAAATGAATCAGTGGAAAGCAATTCTTCAGATGGGGGATCCATTTCCGGTGGTTCCACTGCCGGTGGTTCTACTGCTGGGGGTTCTAAAGCTTGAACGGTGTAGGTCGGGTAGGGTGTGTATGTAGGCTGGATAGCTTGCTCCTGGATCACAACCGGCCCTTGGGTAGCGATTTCCCGAGGCTGTGCAGCCAGGGTCTGGTTCATCGCCAGGCTAGTCTGCTGAATAGCCAGGGCGACCTGCGTGCCTTCCAGCCCCTGGTTACTTGAAATCCCACCTAACAATTCACTGCAAGAGCCAAGCAATAAACTAAACATTAAGACAATGATGATCAAAACTAACTTCCGTTTCATGGATACCTCCGCTGTGGTCATGCTCATCCCCTATGATTAATTAATATCGATATTCTAATTTATCATTAATTTAATCTGAAATCAAGGTTATTTATTACTTATTAAGCTTTTAAAAAAATAAAAAAATCCAAGAGATAAATAATCTTTCAAATTATAATATAAGAAGATGAAAATACGTTCAACATTTAGTGGAGAACATCATTGTGATCAAAAAACCAGACAAAAAACGGATTGTGATTTTCCTCCTGATCGCATTTGGCGTTTCCTGGGCAACGGGATTGGCGATTTTCCTGACAGGCGGACTGGAAGACAGCCCGACTTATGAAGTTGAGGGAGCCCAGATCACCCTGGCGTATATCCTGCTGGCAAGCGCTTATATGTTCGGACCTGCGATTGCCAACCTTCTGACCCGGATCCTCACCCGCGAAGGCAGGAAAAATCTGCTTTTACATCCCAATTTCAACAAAAAACGCTGGCTCTATTATGCTGCAGGGTGGTTTCTGCCTGGTATATTGATCATCATCGGTATGGTGGTTTTCTTTGTCTTTTTCCCGGGTTTCTTTGATAAAGACCTCGCCTTACTCCAGGAACAAATACAAACTGCCGGAAACACTGTTGCGATCAGTCCCTGGACCGTTGTTATCCTTCAAACCTTACAGGCAATGCTGATCGCACCCATATTGAATGCAATTTCAACATTTGGTGAGGAATTTGGCTGGCGCGGTTACCTTCTGCCTAAACTCATGCCATTAGGCGGACGTAAAGCCGTCCTGCTCACAGGGCTCACCTGGGGCGTCTGGCATTGGCCGGTGATTCTGATGGGCTACAACTACGGCAAGGATTATTTCGGGGCACCGTTCTTGGGTCCTGTGGCCATGGTCTGGTTCACACTCTCGCTCAGCGTGATCTTCGGCTGGCTGATCATTAAGGCGGAAAGTGTTTGGCCGGCAGTCATTGCGCATGGTGCATTGAACGGTATTGCCGGAATCAGCCTGCTCCTGACGAAAGGTTCCACCAGCACACTATTGGGTCCAACACCGGTTGGGCTAATCGGCGGATCAGGTCTGACCCTTGCCGCTGTGATCATCCTTCTGGTACCGGGCGCTCTATCGCCACAAAGAAACGATAACCCGAATCTGTGAGCCCAGAAAATTCGCACGCACAAACGACATCAAATTTTATTAATTCCCATCACATAGAAGGGTAAATAAAGTGGTATCACACCAATCTAGATCATTTGCATTTTTATTGATCTGAAATTGGTGCGCTATTCATTCCAGCCATCTTTCCCCACCAGGGGCACAAAAACGACAGGGATGCTGGATGTATGGTGAATATCCTTCCCCTTTTTGATCCACACCTCCAGGCTTTGTGAAAACCGGCTCCCCACAGGTATCACCATGCGTCCTTCATCTGAGAGCTGTTCCAATAACGCCTCTGGAACCGAAGGTGCAGCCGCGCCAACAATGATGCGGTCATAGGGTGCAAAGGGAGGATATCCCTGGGTGCCATCCCCCACGTGTACATATACATTTCTATAACCTAGTTCTTCAAGGTTCTTTTGTGCCCTTTCTGCCAGCCCATGATATCGCTCAATGGTATGCACTTCCTGACAAAGTTCCGCCAGGATTGCTGCCTGGTAACCTGAGCCAGTCCCCACATCCAGCGCCTTGTGATGGGATTCCACTGCCAACAATTCCGTCATCAAAGCCACGATATAAGGCTGTGACATGGTCTGGCCGTTGCCTATTCGAACGGGACAATCCGCATAGGCATAGCTGCGAGCCTCGTCCGGCAAAAAAAGATGACGGGGCACCGACCGCATGGCTTCTAAGACTCGATCATTTCTGACACCTCTCCGAGCGATCTGGAATTCCACCATCCGTTCACGTTCAGTTTGAAAAGACGCCATCCCTCGCCTCCTGCATAAGACGCTCAGCTATTTGTCGATCAACCTTTCCCATAGGAAAATCGCGCAATGTGTCAATCTCTGTCCAAATCAGGGCTTCGCTCTCCAAATTTTGGGGTTGATTGCCATCGACCAAATCACACAAAAATGCAAATAGAGAAATCTTATAATGGGTATAGGCATGGTTGTACTTGCCAAAAGGTGCCCTGATAATGACATCCACACCCAATTCTTCTTGAATTTCCCGTCTCAGGCAGTCATGCAAATTAGCATCCGCTTCTTCCATGGTTCCACCAGGGAACTCCCATAGTCCGCTCAACAAGCCATCAGAAGGCCGTTTGGCAAGCAGTACCTGATTATCCTTCCAGATGACAGCCGCGGTCACAGTTAGATGCGGCACATTTTTACGAGGCAGGGTAATCGGCCTTTCGTTTTGGTGCCCATATTGCTTTGCCAGACATTCCTCTGCAACCGGACAGCGTTCGCAATCCGGGTCCTTTGGCGTGCAAATCGTTGCACCCAAATCCATCAACGCCTGGTTATATTCTCCGGCTTTGCCCTCCGGTAAATGTTCATTTGCCAGGGTATGAATGATCCTTTCGCCTTCTTTACTGCGGACAGGGACATCCACGTCAAACAACCTCGCCAGGACCCTGCGTATGTTACCATCTACCGCTGCCACATCCTCATCAAATGCAATCGACGCAATCGCCGCAGCGGTATAGGGTCCAATACCCGGCAGCTGGATCAATGCTTCATGTGTTTTGGGAAGTTCACCCTTCCACTCAGCAACCATTTTCCTGGCTGCCTGGTGCAGGTTATGCGCCCTCCGATAATAGCCAAGCCCCTCCCAGATCTTCAGCACTTCCTCAATATCCGCCATGGCAAGTACTTTGATCTCAGGAAAACGATCCATCCACCTTTCGAAATACGGGATAACAGTATCCACCTGAGTTTGTTGAAGCATGATTTCTGAGATCCATGTACGATAAGGCGTCTGACAAAAACGCCAGGGCAGGTCCCTGGCGTTCACCCCATACCAATCCAATAATGCCTGAACAAAGGACATTAAAACTGAAATCCTCCGACCAACGGTGCGACCTTCAATTCATAATTCTGCACATAATCCAGCAACCGGCCATTCAAGTTCTGCCAATCATTCGATGCAATGATCTTTTCAGCTTTTTGCATATCCGGCACAACCGCACCAACTAAAATTTGCGGGTGATCGCCGTAAATGGTCACCCAGGCATCACTCAGTGCCATCCCAAGTTTTTGTACGCCAGGCATAAATCGTCGAACCACAAATTCAAAATATTCCTGTTCGCGCCCCGGAATAATATCCCAGGACATGATCACTTTTACATTCATCAACATCACTTTCTTCTTGAATGGCGCACCAATGATTTATAAAGTCATATCCAAAACCATCACGTGGGTTTCTTCGGGAAGCACGTTGGCACTTGAAATTTTTATCGATTCTTCTGTCTCAATTTCAGTCAAACCCATTTCCTTCAGGAACTTGGGGAGCGGATCCAATCCCATCTTATCATTGTGGGTTCCATAATGCATCGGAATCACAATACTTGGCTCAAGCAGACTGATCACCTCGGCGGCTTTAGCAGCGTTCAAGCTGGTCTTCCCTCCGATCGGGACAAGGGCAATATTGACCTCTCCCAAACCTTCAACCTCTGTCTGACTGGGAACATTGTCCAGTTCACCCAAATGGACAATGTTCAACCCATTATATTCAATGACATATACTGTATTCCTCATATATTCGGGTGACTGTTTTTTCTTGCTGCCGTTGATCAAGACACCTGTAACAAATACACCACCGATTTCATATTCACCCGGACCAGTGATTTCAAAAGCAGATCCCCTAATTGCTTTCGAATAATTGTGCGCTGGGTTATCACAGCTGATGGTCACAATATCCGCTCGCAGCTTTCCGGGATCAAACCCAACAACCTCGGGATCATAAGGATCTGTCACAACCGAAGCCATACCCCGATCACTGATCCGAAAACAAGAATGTCCATGCCAAGTAATTTCCATAAAACCTCCAGTATTGATTTATAGAATTATACAACGTCGCGTCAAATTAACTAAGGGAAGACACTAATCCGAGTATAACCCTAATATGATCGAGACTTTTGAGTAAACATGCCACATGGAGTTATCGGCTATTTGCCTGGCTCGACCTGCGAGATCTTCATGTACAATGATAGCAGATGATTTTCTCCATAATGCATGCAACAAACCTTAGATAGTGTTAGGTTTAAATCCATCATTTATTGTATGATTAATTAAACATAGTATACAAAAAGGAGTATTGCAATGTTCGAAAATTTTTCTCAGACAGCTTTCTTCGTTTTACCCCTTCTTGCGGTAATAATCTTTTTCGTGTTTGTGTTCCTGATTCGAGCCATCAGGGTTATTCCCGAATATGAGCGCGGGGTTGTTTTCACACTGGGAAAGTTCAGCGGGGTTCGCAATCCTGGCCTGAACCTGATCATCCCCATCATTCAGAGCATGCGCCGGGTGGATATGCGCCTGGCAACCGCAGAAGTTCCCCGACAGGAAGTGATGACCAAGGATAACATCCCCATGCTGGTCAATGCAGTTGTCTATTATAAAGTCATCGATCCCGAATCCGTGATCATCAAAATCGAGGATTACATCTTCGCTATCCGCCAATATACCCAGGCTGCCCTGCGGGATGTGATCGGCAACAATGAGATGGATACCGTTTTGATGGAACGTTTGCAGATCGCAGAAGCCATCCGTGAAATCGTGGACACAGAAACCAGTGACTGGGGTGTTGACATCGAATCGATCAAGATCCAGGAACTGGAGTTGCCCGCGGAAATGAAACGGGCGATGGCCCGCCAGGCAGAAGCAGAACGTGAACGACGTGCAACCATTATCGCCTCACAGGGTGAATTGGAAGCCTCAAAGAACCTGCACGCTGCAGCAGATGAACTTGCGTCCTCCCCTGGGGCTCTACACCTTCGAACTTTGCAAACCATTCGAGACATCGCTTCAGATCCGTCGGAAAAGATCGTGCTCTTCATGCCTTCTAACCTGTCCTATTTGGTTGATGAAGTCATGCATAAAAAGGAATCCTGACCGTGGCTCCGCTTGATAATAACGTCCGATATCTGCAGATCGCCTTTAATTACGACCTGAGCATGGTCTATCAGATCCTGCCGCGCATTCCACAAAGCGATCGGATCCTGATTGAGGCGGGTACGCCCTTTGTGAAATTGACCGGTATGCGAGGTGTCCAGGAGATCAGGCGACGATGGATGGGCCATATTGTTGCAGATATTAAAGTCCTGGATGGCGCAGTTAACGAAGTTGAGATGGCACACCGGGCTGGAGCAACGGCAGTTACAGTCCTTGGTAATGCCCCAACCGAAACCCTTAATCTGTTCATTGAACATTGTGCCCATTTGGGGATGCTCTCAATGATCGATTTATTGGGCGTGGGGGATCCTTTAAAGGTCTTACGCCCCCTTAAAAAATCACCGGACATCATTGTGGTCCACTTGGGGCGGGATGAAGAAACAACACGCGGTAAAATGCTCAATTACAGGCATATCAACCGCATCCGCAGTAAATTTGATTCCCTTATCTCAGCTGCCGGCGGTGTGGATCTCAGAGAAGCGCGCAGCGCAATCTTCAACGGCGCAAATATCGTTGTCGCCAATATTGTGCACCCCAGCGATCACTGGCGCGGGATCAAATCTTCGGATAACATCACCCAAATCGCCGAACAATTCCTTGAAACGATATCCTGATCTCTGATTTGTAAAAAAGAACCCGGAAGTCTGATAAAATCCGGGTTCTTCAGGTTTAAAAGTTTACGTTTAGAAACCTTCCAAATAACTCAGATCAGCAGTCCCCTTTGCCAAACCGGAAATTCTCTGTAGTAATCCCAATCGATTTTGTCTGACCTCAGTTTTATCTACCATTACAAGCACTTCATCAAAGAAGCGGTTGATGATTGGGATCATCGGTAGAAATGCATCCAGAAAGTCATTGACTGACTCTGACCCAGCCATCTTTTGCTCTGCCTGAAGCAGGGACTGATACAGTGATTTCTCTGACTCCTGTTCAAATAAAGATTTGTTTACGGTAAAGGTTTCATCCTGATCGCGGGTGATCCGCACACAGCGGCTAAAAGCCGGAAGAATTTGATCCCAATCAGGACGTTCTACCCAATTGGTCAGCATTCTCACCCCCAATAACGCACCATAGGGATCGTGCCCTCTCTCAGCCAGGACGGCGTCAATAACATCATAACGGAATCCCATCTCCAGCAGCATCCCACGCAATCTGCCGATAATAAAACCAAGACAATTCTCAAGATCCTCACTTGCCACATCCCGCGATAATCCTTTGGCGGCTTCAGCTAATCCCCAGCGCAGATCAAAGTGATGGGACCAGGTGATCAGGATTTGGCAGATGCCAAGGGCTGCCCGACGCTGTGCAAAGGGGTCCTTGGTACCGGAGGGTGCCAGCCCAACCGCAAAAAGCCCGGCTAACGTATCCAATCGATCCGCCAGTCCGACCAGCAGCCCGGATTTGGTTTGGGGAAGCTGGTCATTAGCCGAACGCGGTAAGTAGTGCTCAAAGATCGCCTCGGCGACGAGGGGATCCTCACCACTGTGGAGGGCATAATACCGTCCCATCGTCCCCTGCAAAGATGTCATTTCGACCACCATATTGGTTGCCAGGTCAGCCTTAGACAAGTAAGCAGACCGTTGGGCAATTTTCGCCTCTTTTGAGCTCAATCCAAAGCCATCAACCAATAAATTGACCAGCCGTGTGATCCGTTTGGTTTTATCAAGTAAAGACCCCAGATCAACCTGGAAGGTCAGAGTCTCTAAATCCGGGACAAAATCCGCCAGGGAGCGCTGCTTGTCTTTCTCTACGAAGAACTTCGCGTCATCAAAACGTGCCAGGATCACCTGTTCATTGCCATCTGTCACAATCGCCAGATTCTCTTTCCCGCCATTGCGAACACCCACAAAATAGGGCAGCAAGTGACCTTGTGCATCCTCAACTACAAAATACCGCTGATGTTTCTTCATCACTGAAATGAGAACCTCGGGCGGCAATTTTTCTAAATATGCCCTATCAAAGCTACCGCGGAAAGCGGTTGGTGTCTCGACTAGATGAGTCACTTCTTCGAACAGCTCTTGATCTTCAGGGATCTTCCCACCGACCTCAGCAGCCAGTTTTTCCGCCTGTGCTTTGATCGCAAGCTTTCGCTGTTCGGGGTCCAAAAGGATTCCCTGTTTTTCCATCATGTCAAAATAATCATGCGGTGATCTAACAGTGAAGGTCTCTGGTTCCGTAAACCTCAGACCGCGCGTTTCTCTGCCGCTCCGATAGCCGGCATAGGTGAAAGGAACGATCAAGTCATCGTGCAAAGCCAACAGCCAGCGAATTGGGCGAGAAAATGCGACTCCGCTCTCATTCCATCGCATGGACTTGGTAAAGCGGATATCACCCATTAAACGCGGCAAAGCCTCATTGAGGACAGCACGTGCCGAACTACCCTTGACATCAACCCTGGCAACCACGTATTTGCCACCATCAAGTTCAACCACCTGAAGTTCGCTCACATCAATCCCCTTGCTGCGAGCAAAACCAATCGCTGCAGGTGTAGGATTGCCGTCATTGTCAAATGCACGCTCCGCAGGGGGGCCTTTAACTTCAAGGGATTGATCTGCCTGCTTGGCAGCCAGATCCGCCACAAAAACAACCAGCCGGCGGGGCGTTCCCCAAATTTGAAGGTCGCCATAAGAAAGCCGCAGCTCTTCCAGAAGGGCTGGAACGCTTGCTTCTAGCTGCGCCAGTGCAGAAGAAAGATCAGCCGGTGGTAGTTCTTCCATTCCGATTTCGAGCAAGAAGGGCGCAGTCGCTTTGCTGATGGGAGCAGTATCCTCCTCAGGCACCTCATCAGCCTGGGTCGTTTGCTTCACAAGCCAGGGGTACTTTTCCGCCTGCCGCTGTTGAACGTATCCCTGTGCCACTTTACGGGCAAGTTCACGGGTGCGACTAAAAATAGCCTGGCGTTCCGTCACGCCCACTGCACCGCGTGTATCCAGGATATTGAAAGTGTGGGAGGTTTTGAGAACATAATCATGGGCTGGTAGCACCAACCCGGCTTCAATCGCGAGCTGCGCTTCACGTTCGTACATCTCATAAAGCTCGCGCATGCGGTCAACATCCGCAACATCAAAATAGTAAGCGCTGTGTTCCCGCTCACCCATCATATTGACATCCCCGTAAGTACGTTCCGGGCTCCACCGAATATCCTTGAAATGCCGGGCGCCTTGCAACGTCATAGCAATTCGTTCAAGACCGTAAGTGATCTCAACTGACACGGGTTCCAGATCTAATCCGCCACACTGCTGGAAATAGGTAAATTGCGTAATTTCCTGACCGTCCAACCAAACTTCCCAACCCAACCCCCAGGCACCAATCGCTGGCTGCTGCCAGTTATCTTCAACGAACCGGATGTCATGTCTAGCAGGATCGATCCCCAAAGCCCGCAAGGATTCAAGGTAGATTTCTTGGGGATTGCCAGGATCGGGTTTCAGGATCACCTGGAACTGGTAAAACTGTTGCAAACGGTAGGGATTATCACCATATCGCCCGTCATCCGGACGGATGGAGGGTTCCACATAAGCTACATGCCAGGGCTCCGGCCCCAAGACGCGCAAAAATGTGGCAGGGTTCATCGT
The DNA here is from genome assembly GCA_036733105.1 of Candidatus Brevefilum sp. Lineage (GTDB taxonomy): Bacteria > Chloroflexota > Anaerolineae > Anaerolineales > Anaerolineaceae > Brevifilum. The sequence continues at coordinate 10,775 of DAINBD010000033.1, forward strand.
ACCTGCACCAACCTGGGAGTAATATGGCTGCCAGATCAGGCATCCCCTATCCGCCCAGAACTCTTGAAGTTTCATAATGATCGATTGGAAATCAAGCGCATTTGACATAAATTTAATTGCTCCAATGAAGAATTACCTTCAAAATAATGCTAATCTTCCTGTTCTTTGAGATAAATAACCGCCTTATTATACCACCCCACGAAGACTGCTCATTCCGGTGGGGTTAATTTGAATCCAATGGGGGGTGTTTTTTCTGAACCTGGCGGATGAACTCTGGTGTATTTAATTTTCGTTCTAGAAGATACGAAAGGTAACGCTCAACCAATTCTGTTATACCAGCCTCAAACGGTTCTGGTATATCCAGAGCTTCAACAGCCTGCCATTGTGAGCGCTGAAGATGGCGAAGATAGCGCAAGACATCTGTCTTCACTTCCCAGGCTTCGGGTCTTCCTGATTTGCATTTTGGGCAGACTGCGCCACCGCCCAAGGGTGAAAAATACTGATCCTGGGCTGTGATAACTTCAGCACAATCGATGCATTCAAATAATTGCGGACGGAATCCGAGCAGATCTAATAATCGAAACTCGTAATAATGAATAATAGTTCGTAAATTGTCCTGATGTGCCAATCGATCAAGCGTATCCGTTAGCAGCCGAAAGATCCCCACATTTTGTCCCTCTTCATAAGTAAAGCGATCAAGTACCTCAACCACATAGGACGCCTGCGCAAGCCGCTGCAAATCATTCCGCAACCCCATATACGGCTCCACCGTTTCAGCCTGGGTGATGATATCCAGGTTGCGCCCTTTGGCAAGGAATAAATTGACACGGGTAAAGGGCTCAAGATGCCCCGCCTTTCGAGATTGGATCTTTCTCACCCCACGCGCGATCGCACTGATCTTTCCCTTTTCATAGGTAAAAAGTCTCAAGATACGGTCGGCTTCACCATATTCAATATGCCCAAGGACAACAGCCTGGGCACGATAGGAACGCAATTCAGAGGGTCTCATAAGCATTCAAATGCCTTATAACAAAAAGAAGCGCGTCCTGGTTTCCCATTCATGCGCTTCGATGACATCAAAGACACCACCATTATCCTTCTTTGAGATCATCTACACCAAAGGAATGGGGCAGAAGCTGATCAACCGTTAGCGTATCAATTAGCTTGCCGCTGGTATCCGCAATAAAAACAATGGTATCCAATCCAAATTCAGCCATCACCTGCCGGCAAGATCCGCAAGGCGTCCCACCATTTTTTGTGACTACGGCGATCGCTTGAAAGGATCGATACCCTTGTGAAACGGCTTTAAAGATCGCCACACGTTCTGCGCAGATCGTTAGGGGATAAACAGCGTTTTCAATATTGATCCCGTCGAAAATCTCGCCAGATTCCGTCAGAACAGCAGCGCCAACCGAATATTTTGAATAAGGCGCATAAGCCTGACTTTGGGCTCTAGCGGCTCTTTTGATCAATTCATCGCGAATTTCATCTTTCAACATCGTCTTCATCCTTTAATTGCGATCTTTTTTCCTCTCGTTTAGCACGCACCTTTGTGATCCGGCGACCCACCACCTGGTCCACGATCAAGGTCACACCATTGGCTTTAATAATTTCTCCTCCAGTGGGGACATCTCCAATCTCACCATAAATGAATCCGCCAATTGTATCTGCATTTTCCGTTGAAATGTTGGAATTCATCACTTCATTGAATACATCAAGATCGATCCTTCCCTGGAAGACATATTCATCCTCGTTGACTTGCACATAGGGCATTTCTTCAGTTTCGTCATATTCATCCCGGATCTCACCAACAATTTCCTCAACAATATCTTCAAGGGTGACAACACCTGCCACACCGCCATATTCATCCACTACAATCGCCATATGCATACTGCGCCCCTGCATCTCCGCCAACAGTTCATCCACCTTCTTCGCCTCAGGCACAAAATATGCCAGGCGCAGCAATTCCCGATGGTTGGCGATCACCTCATCATCCTTTTGAATGTTTAAAAGGTCCTTTGCATAAAGCAGCCCTACAATATTGTCAACCGTGTCCTCATACACCGGCACACGGGAGTGACCTGCACTGTCAAATAATGCCCGGGCTTCACCCAATGTAGCATTGATATCGAGTGAAATCAAATCGATCCTCGGGATCATAATCTCCTTGGCAAGCGTATCGCCAAATTGGAAGATCGAATAGATCATCTCTCGCTCACCCTTTTCAAGTGAACCTTCTGCCTGTCCGACCTCAACCCAATTTTTAAGATCTTCTTCCGTCATTGATGCCAATGTGACTCGATCAATAGGTGTACCGATCAATCCTTTCATCAATGTGGAAAACGGCAAGAAAACACCATAAATTAGTGATCCCAGGTGTCGGAATCGGATCGCATTCTCTTCAGGCGCTTGCAAAACCCAACTGATCATCAAATATTCCAGTATATTGAGCAAAAGATATCCCAGTAGTAGGTAAATGAAACTCAACCAAAGGGATTGATTTGCAAAATATTTCAGTATCAAGGCGATAAGAACGCCACCAAAAAAGAGGTGGAAAAACGCTTCTGCCATGCGTAAACCCAGCTGAAGAAGGGGTTTTTCAAGCAAATTAACCGTTTGGTCCACAGCATTTTCCTGGTTTTCTCGTATATTTAATAAATAAGGTAATCGAGCATGGCTGAGGCTTGCCTTTACAACGGTTACAAGCAAGTCCATCAGGATAATAATGGCAATACCAAGCCATAATAAATGTATTTCAGTCACTTTTCTCCAAATTCTTCTTTTCTTTTGCAGGCACACCATAAACCAGTGTATCAGGTGGCACATCATGGGTGACGACCGAACCGGCGCCTGTTCTGCTTCGATCACCAATTTTTACCGGTGCAACCAGCATGGTATCACTACCAATAAAGACATCATTACCAATTTCTGTGGGATTCTTATTCTTCCCATCATAATTACATGTTATCGTACCTGCGCCAATGTTGACATTTTCACCAATCACGGCGTTTCCAATATATGAAAAATGTCCCATTTTGGTGCCAGCGCCCAAACATGAATCTTTTACTTCGCCAAAATTTCCGAGATGAACGCCTTCTTTGAGAATCGCCCCCTTGCGTAAATGACAGAAAGGTCCCATGGTCACACGATCAGCAATCTCTGCATGTTCAATCACAGAAAAGTTTATTATCACTTGCTTGCCAATCTTTGAATCAAGGATGGTGGTGTCGGGTCCAATTTCACAATCTTCCCCAATGTTTGTTGATCCGCATAGATAGGTATTCGGGAAAATCACACTGTCCTTACCAATGGTCACGCCCGGTTCAATGTAGGTTGCATCAGGGTTAATCAGCGTCACACCAGCCAGCATCCATTTTTCATTGATCCGCTTACGGAAGATCTTCTCAGCAGTTGCCAGGTGAACCCGGGTATTAATGCCGATGGCTTCTTCGGGATCATCTAAAACAAGGGCTTCCACGTCATATCCTTGTGTCACAGCCAACCCAACCACATCTGTCAGATAGTACTCACCCTTTGGTGAAATTGGAATCTGCTCCAGGGAATCCCAAAGCCAATCAGCATTAAAGCAATAGGCACTGACGTTGTATTCACGGATCGCCAATTGCTCAGGTGTGGCATCCACCTGCTCAACAATCCCGATGACATGCCCGGCTTGATTACGCAGGACCCGGCCAAACCCGCGTGCCTCATCACCGATAAAGCTGGTCATGGTGACTGGACTGTTGGAGCCCTGATGCAGCCGGATCAATTTTTCAATCGATTCTTTACGCAAGAGCGGCATATCACCAAAAGTGACCAAGACCACTTCCGATTTTGCTTTAAGCAGATCACGGACACAAGCAACCGCATGCCCTGTGCCAAGCTGTTCTTCCTGCAAGGCAAAAACCACATCCTCCTGGAGTGATTTCTTCACATCTTCAGCGCCATACCCCACAACAATCACCGGGGGTTGCTCGACCAGAGCAGCAACTGCCTGTAATGCATGCCAGATCATCGGTTTACCCGCGATCTTATGAGCCACTTTTGGTA
>DAINBD010000034.1:0-14644 GCA_036733105.1 Candidatus Brevefilum sp.
ATCTGTTTCGCAGCTTTTTTGGTTAATAATAAATTTGATGAAATATGCTATCCCTGCCTGAAAAGGAGAAAACCCTTTTGTATCTTCTCAACAGGATGAATTATACTAATACTATATAGCATATAACAGGAGGTTTTATGTCTGGAAAATCCAATAAATTTTTCCTCGGTAAGGTTGTTGATCTCGACAAGGGAGAGATGCAGGATGACCTTGTTTATTACGATCCTGATGACCTGACCACCCACGGGGTGATCACCGGTATGACAGGTTCAGGGAAGACAGGTCTGGGTGTGATCATGTTGGAAGAAGCAGCCTTGCAGGGGATACCGGCAATTGTTGTGGATCCCAAGGGCGATTTGACAAATCTCCTTCTTCATTTCCCCGATTTATTACCTTCCGATTTTCAGCCCTGGGTTGACCAGGACGCTGCCCGTCGGGATGGGATCTCTGTGGAAGAATCCGCAGAAAAAGCAGCCTCATCCTGGAAAAATGGGCTGGCTTCCTATGGCATCGGGAAGCCAGAATTAGAGGCACTGAGTGATGCTGTTGAATATACTGTTTATACCCCCGGTTCTGATGCCGGGATCCCGGTCAGCATTTTATCTTCTTTTGCGGCGCCTGAAATTCCCTGGGAGGGCAATAAGGAGATCCTGCGAGAGAAGATTTCCAGCACGGTGACGGCCGTCTTGGGCTTGGTCGGCTTTAAGGACGTCGATCCAATTCGGATGAAAGAGCACATTTTACTTTCGAATATTTTTGAATCAGCCTGGCGTGATGGAAAAGACCTGGATATGGCCACGCTTATCCTGCATGTGCAGACGCCACCCTTTGATAAGTTGGGTGTGCTGTCTTTGGACCAGTTCTACCCCGAAAAGGAACGTTTTGATTTAGCTATGCTGCTCAATAATTTCCTGGCAGCGCCTGCATTTCATACCTGGTTAGAGGGACAGGCATTGGATATTGGTAAGATCTTGTTTAACACCGATGGCAAGCCGCGCCACAGCGTCTTCTACCTGGCGCATCTCAGTGACCAGGAGCGGATGTTCTTTGTCACCTTGCTTTACAGTGCCGTGGAAACCTGGATGCGTAGCCAGAAGGGCTCTGGCAGTCTGCGAGCCCTGGTTTATTTTGATGAGGTTGTCGGCTATTTACCGCCGATTGCCAATCCGCCCAGTAAAGAGATCATTATACGCATGCTTAAAATGGCGCGTGCATTTGGTGTGGGTCTGCTTTTGGCAACACAGAACCCGGTTGACCTGGACTATAAAGCTCTTTCAAACTGCGGTACCTGGATGGTTGGTAAGCTGCAGACAGACCAGGACAAAGCCAGGCTTCTGGATGGCCTGGAAGGGGCTGCGCCAGGGATTGATCGAAGTGGTTTTGATCGCATGATTTCAAAGCTGGGGAAGCGCATGTTCTTGCTTCACAATGTTCACGAATCTGCACCTGAGGTGTTTGGCACCCGTTGGGCAATGAACTATTTACCCGGTCCCCTGACTCGGACCCAAATCCCGGAATTGAATGCATTGGTTGGTGCCAAATTTCGGTCTGAGGATGTCTCAGGTGGTACAAAAGGTGTCCTCGCTAAGGAACGTACCGGTTCCACATTGGGTCAGGACGTTGCCCCCGCAATTCCGGGAGCAGTCAAAGTCTCCTATTATCCTGTCAATCGCGGACCTGCAGAAGCGCTGAAAAATGCTGGCAGGTCACTTTCTGGTGATATTTCCAGCCCGAAATATATTTATCGCCCAGCCCTCATTGGGCAGGCGCGGGTGGCTTTCCTGGAGCGGAAATACAATATCAACCAGGAAAATGTGATCACCGTGCGCATCGACGAGATGAGAAGAAAGGGCTTGGTCCGCTGGGAAGATTTTTCTGTTGATCCGCTGGACCTGGATGAACTTATGCCAACCCCTAATCCAGATGCGACATTTGAATCGCTGGATAATCTTGCTGTTGAGGATGCTAAATTTGTCAGCAGTCTTGAAACAGATTTTGTCGATTGGATCTACAGAACACAGACCCTGGCTGTTCGCAAAAACGACGCCCTGGGCGTGGTCGCTGGACCGGAAGTTTCTACAGAAGCGTTCCGTAAGATGTGTGAGGACGCTGCGAAGTTGAAGGCAGATGAGGAAGCGGAGGCAATCAGGGAAAAATATGAGGTCAAACTTGATCGCCTTGAAGATAAACTGCGGGATGAGACTCAAGACCTGGAAAAGGATAAACAGGAACTTAGCCATCGCCGAATGGAAGAAGTGGGAAAGGGTTTGGAAAATGTGCTCGGTCTGGTTATGGGCCGCCGGAGAAGCCTGAGCACTTCATTGACCAAACGCCGGATGACCAGTAAAGCGAAAGCTGATCTGGAAGCAGGCGAACAGGAGATCAAAGAGCTTGAAGAAGATCTTCAGGAAATGGAAGCGGAACTGAAGCAAGAACTTGACGGTATCGAAGAACGCTGGATGGATGCTGTTGATCAGGTGGTTGAAGAACCGATCGCACCTTACAAGAAGAATATTTTCATCGAACTGTTTGGTGTGGTGTGGCTGCCTTATTATGCTTTCAAAGAAGGTGAAGGCTGGTTGACAGTCCCCGCCTTTGAGTGGTAAGGCGTAATTGGTTTCAAGACTCATCATTTTGGCTGGCAGCAGGGCATTTTTAAAGTGCCCTGCTTCTTTGTAACATTTTCTTGATATTGGTTCATCAATTTGCACGTCTTTTTTTATAGGGCGAGGTTACCATTAATACTTATCTTATAGAAATTAAGTATATTGACTAAGTAAGAAGAATTAATAATCATTTAAATTAACCAAAGGAGTAAAAATGGCAATTCGATCAGCAAATGCAGTTTGGAAAGGGGATTTAAAAGACGGTAAAGGTACGGTAAGTTTGGGGAGCGGCGCCTTTAGCGGTGCATATTCATTCTTATCGCGTTTTGAAGAAGGCCAGGGCACCAACCCTGAAGAACTGATTGGTGCTGCCCATGCTGGCTGTTTTTCAATGGCACTCAGTGCGGATTTGAGCAAAGCCGGTTATCAGGTAGATGAAATTAAAACAGAGGCGAAAGTCAAGTTTGAAAAGCTTGAAGGTGGATTTGCTATCACGGGCATTAGGCTGGTGACCCATGCCAAGGTGCAGGATATCACGATGGATGAATTTGCGAAGTACGCCTCAGGCGCTAAGCAAAATTGCCCGGTTTCTAAAGCTTTGGCTGCCGTGGATATTCAGTTAGAAGCCCATCTTTTGAAATAAGAATCTCGGTCTCTTTAAACCAGTTGAGGCTGTCATTTATGACAGCCTCTTTTTTATTGAATAACAGCAAATTTGGAAAAGAGTACGGACTGAAATCCGCAAATGATAACTATGCTGGTGGGGTGAAGGACCCCCCTATACTACTATAAACGAGTATGGTGCGGTCTGAATTTGACCGCACCGATAAAGATTGGGATGTTTATTTAATTTGTCTAAAGTATCCAAATCTAATTATTTGTGGGGTGAAAAACACACCCCACGCCATAAGTTACTTTCTGGATTTTTATCGCACAAAATTCATCTACGGAATTGCAGGTGCAATCCGTGATAGGCTCCCGGTATTACCGCTGGGTCCTACGTTTTGAGAAGTGAGCACATAAACTTCACCTTCCTGATCCTGACCCAAAGCCAGCAGGAAAGCGCCGAGGTCACCATCTTCGTAATTGACGATTTGAATTTCTTCAAAATTCCACAAGCCTTGGTCTGAACGTGTTGCTACAGATAAACCGCCCTGCCGAATTGGCGAGTTTATGCTCCACTGCCCAAAGATGTACCGGCCATCCCATGCGGGCAGGGCAGAACCGCGATAAACCACACCGCCAATGATCGTAGAGCCCAATCCGCCGTCAGGGTGCCTCAGGTTCGGGAATTCAATAATGGGATCAATGAGAGGATTCCCTTGCTGATCTTCTGTAGGACAGTCGCTGATTGCATTTGGTGCGCCAGGGTTGGCGGTACTGAAGCAGTGAGTTCCCTCGCGGACATTCCAACCGTAGTTTCCACCCGCTGTGACAATCGAGACTTCCTCCCAAAGTTCCTGCCCCGCATCACCTAGAAAAAGTTGATGGTCTCCACCCATGTCAAAAGCCATGCGGTATGGATTACGAAAGCCGAAAGCCCAAATTTCCGGGAAGGCCTTGCTGATCTTTGGGTTGTCTTCGGGAATCGCATAGGGGTCACCATTATCAACATCAATCCGTAAAATGCTGCCGTGCATATTCGCTTCCACGTCCTGACCGTTACCGCCAGCATTGATTGCATACCAATCTTCAGCGTGTCCGGGTCCAACGTCTGAGCCAGAACCGCCGTCACCCAGAGGAATATAGAGGTAACCATCCGGTCCGAATGTGATAGAGCCGGCATTGTGGTTGGATTGCGGTTGGTCAACCTGGAGGATGATTTTTTCGGAATCTGGATTTGCCCGATTTGGGTCTTCATCAGACACCGAAAATTCAGAAAGGACGCTGGTGTGGTTATATCCAGCCTGCCCTCCGTCCCTTAGGGGTGCGCTGTAATAAACAAAAAAGCGCTCATTACTAGCATAATCCGGGTGGAAAGCCATGCCCAGCAACCCCCTTTCATCATAATTTGGGTTCAGGTTCACCAATTTTCCCCTGACATCCAGGAAGGGTGATTCCAGCAGGTTGTCCTCACCATCCACAACATAGATCAAGCCTATCTGATCAATAATAAAAAGCCTTTTACTGCCGTCATCAGGTGCAGCAAGGGCAACGGGGGCAGCAAACCCTGAAGCGATAGGATTTAAAGTAATCCAGGGCTCGAAGGCAGGGGATTCGGATGGGATACTTGTGGGTGTTTGTGTGAACTCTAAAGAATCCGACTCGGAAACCGTCAGGGACTCTGGTTGGGTTGGTGTTTGTATTGATTCGCTTGTCTCTTGTGTAGAGGCGGGTTGACAGGCAACTAAGAGTAATACTGACATTAACGGTATTAGGAGGAATTTTCTTAAAGAGTTATCTTTATCTTGTATGTTTCTACTTTTCATGTCTTCACTTTACTTTCAAATTTTGACTATTAATATTCGACTTATCCAAAGAAGATTGCTGATCGATGAGGCGTAATGAATTTCCAATGGAAAAATCAACTTGAATTCATTAACCGGATAAAATTTACATAATTAGTCATATATTATGATATTATACCCAAAACTTGTATATCCCCAAGAAATCGGATCAAATCGATTACATAGAGAAGCAAAAAATAAATATAATTTGTTTACAAGTAAATCACTTTTTTAGAAAACAAAAGGCATTGGCGATGTTAATTCATGAAATGACCCGTGTCGATGATGAAATCGTTCAGGCTTTCCAAAATCTAATTCCCCAGCTCACTGAATCCAGCCCTTCGCCTACAAAAGAAGATCTGGAAAAGATGGCTGACTCGGAAACGGCCTTTGTCTTTCTTGCCCGAGAAGAGGACGTAAACAGCCCTATTGTTGGGACGGCAACCTTAGCCTTATTCCAAACTCCCACCGGAATGCACGGTTGGATTGAAGATGTGGTGGTGGATAAAGAATTTCGGCATCGGGGTGTTGGGCGAGCCTTGACGGAAAGTTGCCTGCAAAAAGCGCGAGAATTAAGCTTGCATCAGGTCAACCTTACATCCCGTCCGAGCCGTAAGGCTGCCAATCAGCTTTATCAATCAATGGGCTTTGTTTTGCGCGAGACCAATCTTTACACCATTTTATTAGAAAAACCTAAAGCTAATTGATTCAGGGAACGGGTGTCAAAGCGGGCAGGGTTTGGGTGGGGATGAGCTGCATTGTGTCCGTGGCAAGTGGTGTGGGTTGAGTGAGCGATCCTGCTGTTACAGCCTGCAGTTCAGATGCAAGCAGTGCCAGGTCATGAGCTTGTTCCTCTTCACCCTTTGCCAGGGCGCGCTGGGCTTGTGCACCGAGTAAATAGATCGGATTCTCATCTTCCAGGATTTCCAACCGTCGTGCAGCACGATCCAGGTCCCCTGTGGCAGCGAAAACTTGGGCAATGGTTACGCGGTAAGTATCCTTAAAATCCTCTCTCAAGCTCGCAGGATTGGTTGACTCGTAAATAACGGGGTTGATCCACCATGTGTAAATGACGCCAAGCAAAAATCCCAGGATCAACCCTGTCAGCAGATACCAGGGTCCGTGTTTTTTTATAGGTGTTTGCGGCTGAAGGATTTCCTGGGTATCTTCATTCATCATAACCCCGCACTGTTTTGATCGTAGTGTAAGGAGCGTGATTCAATCGCCTCTGCCAAATTGTCCATCAGTTGGAGATCCACGGAAGAATAATTATTCTCTTCAGCGTAGTTGATCGCAGTTTGAACGGTTTCCAATGGCGGTGTAGGGCTTATATAGGTCAACCGTGCGATTGCCATCGCTTCATCAGCATCATGTTCATATAATTCCGAAACCATCAGAACAAAATCGGTCTTATAGTCCTGGCGCAGGGTGTCTGGACCGGTGTCTTTATATTGAATAGGTGCCACTTGCCAGCCAAACATGATCCCGGCAGCAAGGCCAGCCAGGATGGCAAGACTGAAAAAGATGAACCGGCGGGTTCGCCGTGTCAATCAATCCTCCTTCAACATTGGCACCTGGATCCCGTGTCTTTTCACAGCTTCAATCGCCTGCTCATAGCCGGCATCTGCGTGTCGGGCAATCCCAATGCCCGGATCGACGGTCAGGACGCGTTCAAGCCGTTTTGCAGCTGCTTCGGTGCCGTCTGCCACGATCACCTGCCCGGCGTGCTGGCTGAATCCAATCCCCACGCCGCCGCCGTGATGGAATGAAACCCAGGTGGCGCCATTGACCGCATTCAGCATAGCATTCAAGATCGGCCAATCGCTGACTGCATCCGTTCCATCCTTCATACCCTCTGTCTCACGATTTGGTGAGGCAACCGATCCGGAATCCAGGTGATCTCTGCCGATCACAATCGGTGCTGAAACACGTCCATCCGCCACAAGTTGATTGAATGCCAGGCCGGCTTTGGCGCGTTCGCCGTAACCCAACCAGCAAATTCGGGAGGGCAATCCCTGAAAGGGGACTCTCTCGCGAGCCATATCCAGCCACCGGTGGAGATGCTTGTCTTCGGGGAAGAGCCCCTTGATCACACGGTCTGTCTCGTAAATATCTTCCGGGTCACCCGAGAGTGCCACCCACCGGAAAGGTCCTTTACCTTCGCAGAATAATGGACGGATGTAGGCAGGGACAAAACCTGGAAAGTTGAATGCATCCTTCACGCCGTAATCAAAGGCACGTTGGCGGATGTTGTTGCCGTAATCGAAAACCTCTGAACCCCGTTTTTGAAAGTCGAGCATAGCCTGGACATGCTTTGCGATGGAAGCCTGTGCCTGTTGGGCGTATGCGACGGGGTCACTCTGGCGGAGATGATCTGCTTCTGCCATCGTAAGCCCGGTGGGGATGTAGTTGTGCAGGTCGTGGGCGGGGGTCTGGTCGGTGACCACATCCGGAACCACGCCGCGAATGAACAGTTCAGGGTAAATATTCGCCGCGTTACCGATCAACCCAATCGATTTTGGGGTTTCATTTGCGAGGGCTTCTTCTACCAGGGTCATGGCTTCCTCAAGTTCGTTGACAACCGTATCTACATAGCCCACTTCCAGACGGCGTTTAGCTCGTTCTGGGTCAATTTCCACGATCAACCCAACACCTTCGTTCATTGTGATGGCTAAGGGTTGGGCGCCGCCCATCCCGCCCAGGCCGGCGGTGAGAACGAATTTACCTTTAAGAGAAGGCCATCCTTTTTGTTGTGCCAGTGAGCCGAGGGTTTCGTAGGTACCCTGGAGGATACCCTGGGTGCCGATGTAGATCCACGAGCCAGCAGTCATTTGACCGTACATGATGAGACCTTTGGCAGCCAGTTCGTCGAAATGTTCCTGAGTTGCCCAATGTGGGACGAGGTTGGAATTGGCAATCAGGACGCGGGGAGCATCGGGATGAGTCTTGAAGACAGCCACGGGTTTACCGGATTGAACCAGGAGGGTTTCATCTGATTCCAGTTCTTTTAGCGTTGCCAGGATGGCGTCAAAAGCCTCCCAGCTGCGCGCGGCTCTCCCGCTCCCACCGTAAACGATCAGTTCATCTGGCTTTTCGCCAACCTCGGGGTCGAGGTTGTTCTGGATCATTCGGTATGGGGCTTCGGTCAGCCAGGATTTGCAGGTGAGTTGCGTGCCGCGAGGTGCGCGAACGGGACGTGGTTTTGACATAAGTTCCTCCTTAATTGGTTGTTATCCTGATAGTTACATTATAGTCGGATCGCGGAATCTTATCAAAAGTTGGGGAAGCGGTCTAAGAAATCAGGTATGGGGTAGTTAGGATAAAGGAAATTTTAGAGGTAGGCTGAGGTCGTCTTTGCTAAGGCTATAGGGTATCGGGTTCTCGCTGGTGTCCTCACCAGCGAAGTCACATTTTGCCCTCGGTCAGAAGACTGGGTGTGGGCACCTGAAGGTGTGCTGCGCGAGGGGAATCACTCAAAATTGTTGGATACTCAACCCACACTACTACGCATGCTAATAATAAAACACGACATGCAGATCCCCGGGGTTTCTGTAACATGATTAGAATCAAAATCAAACAAGCCTGCAATATGGATTAATCCTAAAGATAATGTCTTAAAACCCCGGGGATCTCAACTGATCACCCCCAAATGTTGGTGCCGTAATTAGTAGTAGGGTGTGCACCGTTCTTGTGCGCACCATTTTTTTTGCATTATTTGATTATTTGGTGCGCAGAAACCCCCTGCGTACCCTGCGGGTGATGGATTTTGTAGGGCGGGACACGGTTGCTTGCCTAAGGCTATAGGGTATCGGGTTCTCGCTGGTGTCCTCACCAGCGGAGTCACATTTTGCGTTCGGTCAGGAGACCGGCGCCAACATAAGGCGGTGGATGAGGGATTAAATAAGGGTAAAGATTACCGCTGATCACATCTTGTGTGATAAAGGATTTTTATAGTCTTGGGGGAATATCTTGATCAAAAAATGTAATAATTTGTTGAACATTCTATTCTGGTAATTTGACCATTTGAATCACCCAGTATAATCATTGAGCTGATAAAATTAAATTTTGGAAAACCTCTTACAAAAAAGCTCTAAAACGATTTTTAAAGATATGTAGGATTTGAAACGTACAGCAATTACGGGGGTGGGGTTTGCTGCTGACTGTTTTATGTCAGGGTCTGAGATCGTTATCACTTACATCAAACTTCAATTTGGAAAGGAAAAAGCTATGGCATCTATCACATCAATTGGATTTCCTCGCATGGAGCTGGAAGCTGGAGAAAAACGCGTCTTTTTACCGGATTTTATCCAAAAAATGGCTAACTTTGGATTGAAGGTGGTCATTGAAGAAGGGTATGGCTCGCGGTCTGGCTTTGACGCGGCGGAGTATAGACAGGGAAACAAGAAAGTTTCTTTTGGCAGCAGGCAAGATGCATTTGATCAGGCATTGGTATTGATCCTGAGGGCACCAGATCACGACTTTCACCGGTTGGCACCTAGGACGATCTTGATGTCCATGCTGCATTATCCCACACGCCCCAGCCGAGTCGAATTCTTCAAAAAAGCAAGTTTGAAGACAATTTCGCTGGATTCCATCGTTAATGACAATAACCTTCGCCTGGTTGAGAATATGAAAGCAGTCGCCTGGAACGGATTGGAAGTAGCATTTGGTTTGCTTGAGGATCGGTGGTCAGATCTGATCAGACCGGATGGAAAACCGATCCGAGTGCTGGTGCTGGGGTCAGGCATGGTTGGCAGGTATGATGTTGATGCCGCTGTTCACCTGGGCAACATTGAGCGTAATAACAGCCATATTGAAAAAGCCGGTCCGGGTGTGGTTTGTCAGTCAGTCGGTCGAAACCTTACCCAACAGTCCGAGACAATGATTGCGTTGATGAAGGATACGGACATTCTGGTTGATGCTGCCCAGCGCAGGAATCCTACAAAGCCACTCATTCCGAATGGATGGATCAAGCACTTGCCAGCGCATGCGATCCTGCTTGATTTGTCTGTGGACCCGTACCTCCCTGAAGCTGACCCTCCTGTGGTGCGAGGGATTGAGGGGATCCCAATGGGCAATCTCGATAAATACATTTTTGATCCCAATGACCCTGAGTGGTGCAATACCATTTCTCCGGGCGTACCCACCGAGAATCGTCGAACAGCAGTATCCTGTTACTCATGGCCCGGTTTTCACCCAGAAGCTTGCATGATTCACTATGCACGCCAGTTGAACCCGATGATGCCGATTCTGATCGAGAAAGGCTATGATGGTTTGTCATTGAATGGGGATTATTTTGAACGGGCGTTGTTCCGTGGGACATTGCGGGCATGGGAAGACCAAAATTAAGATAAAATCAAATTCAAGGGGTTGAATTTCTTTACTGGGGTTTTATCGGCGACAATCGAAATTAAAAAAGGATCGTTAGCTATGGAAAAGAAACCAAACATCCTGATCATAGGCGCGGGCGTGGCAGGTCTTTCAGCGGGGGTTTATGCCCGAATGCATGGATTTAAAACCACAATTTATGAGATGCATTCTATTCCCGGCGGCTTGTGTACAGCCTGGCGCCGTCGCGGGTATACCTTTGATGGCGCTGTCCGATACCTGGCAAATATCAATCCTGATACAAAAGGATATCAACTTTGGAGGGAGTTGGGGATTTTGAAGGATACCCCCATTCACTTTTATGATGAATTTGTCAGCGTGGAAGGTCGGGACGGGCGAATCCTGCATTTATATACAGATACTGATCGCCTGGAAGCACATCTACTTGAACTCTCGCCGCAGGATAAAGCTGTTATTCAGGATTTCATCGAGGGGATCCGTGATTTCAGACGATTAGAATTGCCCGTGGATCTGACGGCGGGGAGCGCCCTGGAGCTGGCAGAGATCGGTCAGGAGATGCTGCCAGTTTTGATACCTGCTTTACGCTGGGGAAATGTCACCCTTGAGGATTTTTCTCAACGGTTTCAGGATCCGCTTTTGCGAGAAGGAATGGGACAGTTCTTTCAGTTTTCGCTGCCCGATTTTCCGATGATGCTGTGCCTTTCGACGCTGGCAATGATGAATGACCGTGAGGCAGGATACCCGATTGGCGGATCTCTGCCGATTGCCAAAACGCTTGAATCGCGCTACTTGGGGCTAGGTGGTGAGGTTGTTTACCGCACAAAGGTTACTGATATTCTCACTGAGAACGATTGCGCCGTTGGTTTGGAATTGGATAACACGAAACGGGTTTATGGGGATATTGTCATCTCTGCAGCAGATGGGCATGCGACAATCTATGATCTGTTAGGTGGGCAGTATGTCGATCGGCAAACTCGGAAAGCATATGAGGGGAGCATGACTCCCAGCAAATCGATCATGCAAATTTCACTTGGGGTGGCTATGGATTTCTCCGCCTTTCCACCAATGATGAGCTTTCCCCTGTCACATCCGATTTGGTTGGGAAATATTCGCCATGATCACCTTGTCCTCAAACATTACTGCTTTGATCCCACGATGGCACCGCGGGGTAAATCCGTACTGACTTTGTGGTGTGAGGCAGATTATGATTACTGGATTTGGCTGCGAGGAGATAGATCACGCTACAAGAAACACAAGGCTGAGGCTGCTGAAATCATCATTGATATTTTAGATGAGCGTTACCCAGGTTTAAGGCGGGCAGTGGAAGTGGTCGATGTGGCAACCCCAGTGACCCATGAACGCTACACCGGCAACTGGAGGGGTGCCTTTGCAGGGTGGGCACTGACCACACGTAAAATGAGCATGATGATGGGGATCGGTATGTCAAAAACCTTGCCCGGGCTGGAAGGTTTCTATCGGATCGGTCATTGGGTTGAACCAGGTGGGAACGTCGAATTGTCTTGCGCATCAGGACGAGATGTGATCAAGGATATCTGCCAGGCGCGAAATGAACCATTTATTCCAGATGAGCAAGAAGAGTGAATAAGTATGTTTGTTGAGGGGGATAGCTTGCTGGATCATAGATCGGATTACGGATTATGCACCGGTCTTGATTTTTGAAATTTTTATTACCACAAAATAACCAATAAAAAATTGTCTTTAGGCAAAACAAAACCCAACCTTAAAAAACGCGGATTACACTTGAAATTTTCAAGTGAACTATGATAAAATATATGAAAACGTTTCCCTTTTTATTTTCATCAATTTTATAAATAGAATAATTTACAAATGACACAGCTATGGAAAAGAAAAAGCAAGTAACAATAAAGGATTTGGCTAAAACCGCTGGTGTTTCGATCTCGACAGCGTCGCGTGTGATCAACAACCGGCAATACGTAAGCAAAGAAACCCGCGAAAAAGTCGAATCTGCAATAGCAAAACTTAATTTCCAACCCAATCAATTTGCGCGTGGTTTGAGAGGTATCTGCTCAAATCTAATTGCCCTGATTATCCCTGATATCTTAAATGTTTACTACACAACCCTTTCAAAAGAAATTGAAGAACAATTGCATGAAAAGGGCTATACCATGTTATTGGGGATCACGCATGATCAATCCGTCTTAATGCAGGAATATCTCGAAAAACTTTCAAAGATCAACGTTGATGGATTGATCTATGTGCCACCACCAAGCAAAGAAACTTCGCCCTACATACGCAGTTTGGCAAGCACAGGTTTGCCAATTATTGAGATTAATCGCCGTCGGGAAAAGGACCTGTTTTTTGGCGTTGAACCCGATAATTTTGGCGCTGTGACTCAGGCGATGGAACATCTCTACGAATTGGGTCATCGCAATATCGCTTTCATTGTCGGATCACCCGAGACAACAACCGGATCCCAGAGGTTGGAAGGTTATAAGTACGCAGTCAATAAATTTGGTCTGGATCTCGTTCCTGAATTAATTAAGATTGGAGAATTTTCAAGGGAATTTGCTGAAAAGGCTACCCGAGAAATTCTGGCTTACAACGGTCCCAATAAGCCAACGGCAATTTTTGCAACGTCCAACCGATTGTTAATGGGAACAATGAGTGTGCTAAAAGAATTCGAGGTCAAAATTCCCGATGACATCTCTGTCATCGCAATGGATGACGCTGAATGGCTGGAGGAATTCAAACCATCCATCACGACGGTGGATGTGGCTGTTGATCAGATGGCAGCATTGACGGTTGATCTTCTGCTCGCAAGGATAAAGAGTGAGGGCAAATTCGAAAGCCCACGCACCTACACTTTGAGTACGACCTTAAAAGAACGTCACTCATGTCAAAAAATTGGTTAGGCGAGCCTAAGAAAGGAGTGGGTATTTGGAAAGAATTTTAAGAAAAAAATTTATTTGGGTCGATAAATATTTCAAAAAAAGGAGAGTACCGTGTTAAAAAAATATTTGATATTTCTTGTCGTTTTGTCTCTATCATTCGGCTTGATGACAGCATGCGTTACTGAACAAGCTCCTGCAGTTGAGGAACCCGAGGTTGAAGAACCAGAAATTGAGGAACCTGCTGAAGAAGCTGTGGATGAAGAAATGACCTTCGTTTTAATCCCAAAATCCGTTGGACACCCATTCTGGGGTGACCTGGAAAAGGGAATGGCTGCACGCGCAGAAGAACTGGGTGTAACAGCGATCTTTGATGGACCCGAAGAGGCTCTGGCTGAAGGGCAGATCGAGATTTTTGAAAACTACCTCGCAATGGGCGTGGATGCTATCGGAATGGCACCCAATGATCCCGCAACTGTGCCAGCCCTTGTGGAATCTTCAGAAGCTGCTGGCAGCCTGTTCCTGACATTCGACACCGACGCACCGGATTCAGGACGCCCACTCTATATCGGCACCGATAACATTGAAGGTGGAAAACAAGGCGCAGAAGCGATGTTGGAGTTGATGGATTATTCAGGGAAAGTTGCTTTGGTGACCGGTGGTTTGACAGCCCTGAACCTCAATCAACGTCTGGATGGTTTTAAAGAGGCTGCTGCTGCCTATCCTGAAGTTGAGATCGTTGAAACCGTTGCCCATGGCGATGCATTAGAAACTGGTGTGCCGCTAATTGAAGACCTTCTAACAGCTCATCCGGATCTAAAAGCAATCTATGCCGTTAGCGGACCAAACATCGTTGCCGAGGCACTGGAAACCCAGGGATTTGAACCTGGTCAGCTCATTGTCTTTGGATTTGATATCTTCGAGCCCATTCCTACATTGATGAGGGATGGTTGGATCCAGGGCACTGTTGCTCAACGTCCATATATGGAAGGACAACTTGTCGTTCAATGGATGTACGATCTTGTTACTGGGGCTGCTGATTTTCCTGAGTCTCAATTTGTGGATACCGGGACAAATGTTGTTTTACTTGAAAACCTAGACGAGTATTTAAGCGTCCCCCACTAAGCATCAAAATTATTCTAGGTTCGTGAGGTTGGAAGACTGCAGAAATGCAGTCTTCCAACACCCTTTGTGATTATACCTGAGACAATCAATGAATGACCATTATGCGCTCAACCTAAAAGGTATTTGTAAAAGTTTTCCAGGTGTTCTGGCGCTGGATAATGTCGATTTATGTGTGAAAAAAGGTGAAATTCATGCCATTGTCGGTGAAAATGGAGCCGGAAAATCGACATTGATGAAGATCCTGTGC
>DAINBD010000035.1:0-14371 GCA_036733105.1 Candidatus Brevefilum sp.
AATCGGGCAGGTGAATGAGGGGCTGTGCTCAAGGATCAATGAGTCCCTTGTTGGTTCGTCAATTGTAAAAATTTATCATTGATGTGAAATGGCGAAATTTCCAGACTGAATCTTACGCCCTATGAAATAATGGCAGGGTTCGCACACCGTAATGTGGTTTGTGTTTTCTAAATATCAAATCGAGATTAATATCTAACGAAAGCTGTCTTCTTGAACAGCCTCACCTATAACGCTTTTGGCTGAGTTGCTCAAAGCACTTTATAGATTGCCCCTGAAACGGGTCCCAATGTCAGCAGACTTCCCTTATTTAAAGGTATTACGCTTGTCCCGGCTGGAACGTCGAGAGCATAAAGTGATCGAAAAGGACATTCGACGCTAACCTGCTGATTGGCAGGGTTGAGTGCAATTAACAGTTTCTGCTGCCCCTTAGCACGCGTATACACAAAGGGTAATATCCCACTTTCACCAAAAACAACATCGAATTGGGCATCTGCTTGCAAGGCTTCATATTCCAAACGAAGTCTGGTCAGCGCTCGCACCTTATTAAGGAGTGACTGGGGATCTGCGTCCTGGTCAGTCACGTTGGGTCGATGGATGGATAGGTCCACGGGTAGATATAAATCTTCTTGTGGAGCCTTTGAGAAGCTGGCATTTGGCTGATCGGACCATTGCATCGGGGTGCGCGCCCCTGTCCGGGCGTATCCGCCTTCTTTCGAAGGTAAAGGACGGGATATCATCCCGATTTCATCCCCGTAGTAGATAAAGGGTGTCCCGGGCATCGTCAGCAGGAACAGGTAGATCAACTTCATCATGGCTGGGCTTCTGCCGTTGGCGATGCGGGGCGTTTCATCATGGTTCCCCGTGATCAGAGCGATAAGTCCCTGCCCCTGGGTGGTGTGCAGGTAATACAGGTATTCATCAAGGAATTCGCGGATATCGCCCTGCCCGGATTCATCAAAAAAGGACCAGCCGTTAGGGTCACGCCAGCGTCCCTCGCCGCGCTTACGAAACAGAGACACCCAACCAGGATTATTGAACCCCAAAAGAAAGTCGGCGTGAAAACCAGCCGGGATCGCCTGGGCGGGGTTACCCCATTCTGACACAAGCACAGCATCTGGATAGTCTTGATCAAGCCAGTCGCGGATCCAACGCCAAAACTTCGACGTCTCCACCTTATCAGGATCGCGTTTGACCAGGGAATTGGCCATATCGACGCGGAATCCACTGGCACCCTTCTCCAGCCAATAGGTCATAATCTTTTTGATCTCCTGCCGCACCATTTGAGGACCGGGGGCATCTACAGACTGCATCCAGGGATGGCTGGGATCAGTTTGAGCAAAGCCGTAGTTGAGGGCAGGTTGGAACCAGAAAAAATTGGTGATATAAGCAGCATCGCGCTGGGCATAGCCACGCACGATGGGTAGATCCTCTTGCGGCGGCTCCCAGATGGAATTGTTCCAGACGTAATAATCCGTAAAAGGATTTTCCTCGTGTTTTTGAGATTCATGGAACCAGGGATGCTCGACGGAAGTGTGCCCGGGAACGAGATCAAGCAGCACTCGGATGCCGCGCTGTCTGGCTTCTGTAAAGAGCTGCTTCAGGTCAGAATTCGTACCGTAGCGCGGCGCAACCTGGTAGTAATCCGCGATGTCATAGCCGGCATCGTTAAAGGGTGAGACAAAGCAGGGATTGATCCAGAGAGCATTAACGCCTAATGATTCGATGTAGTCCAGTTTTTGAATGATGCCGGGAAGATCACCGATCCCATCATTATTGGAATCGTAGAAGGACTGGGGGTAGATTTGATAGAAGATGGCTTTGTTAAGCCATTTGGGGATATGAGCGTTCAAATAACAAGCTCCTTTGGTGGGTCAGTGATCAAAGGAAATAGGTTGGCAGGAGTTTATCCTGCTAGGCAGCAATGATTATGCTTAAAAGTAAAAGTTGCATTGATAATGGCAATATTATAACTGGATAATATCGTAGCGGTCTGATGCCACTCAAATGGTATTGTTTGTCTGTTAGATGCGCACAAGAGAAGCACCCTGCGAATCACCTCCAGAGTCCCTGTAGGTGCGCGGTGGGTTTCTGCGCACCAATTAATTTAATTCAACAAGAAACGGTGCGCACATGTGAAGTGCGCACCCTACCACAAAAATTCAACGGCGTAGGCGCACGGCGTGCCGTGTGCTCCCTACAAAACGCCTGCACCTCAATGCTTACTGATCAAAGTAAATTGGGTTGGAGATCAACGCGGGCAGGGGAGGAATCCCGGGCAAGAAGGATCGGTAGATTTCAACCCGGGCAAAACCCGGTTTCTCAATCGGGAAATCCAGCTCAACTTCGCCCTCAGAAGTTGCCTGGAACAGGTCAAAGGTATCCTCTGCTGTAACCACACGAAGGATGTCTCCTTTATTCAGACCTTTTGCTGAAATATGCAGTGAATGACCAGCTTTCCAGAGGAGTGAATCACCCATCTTAGCGTCACCAGCGTTCATTTCCAGGCGCGGACCGTTGGAAGCAAAGGTGATAAAGCTGTGTCCTTGACGGATTGCTGTGAGGATATCTTGGGGTGAATCGCTCCGTGCATACACACCCATACAGGGTCCGCCGAGGATCTGAAAAAGGTTATCCCGATGGTAATCGCTGCCGCCAACCGCAGGGATCTTTTTACCGGATGCAAGAAGTGATTGCCACAGCCCAACCGCTCGCAGGTTACTTTCCCGCATCGGGCCGTTCCAAATTTCAATGCAATCAAAAGGAACTGTATTCAAATCATAATGGAAGCCGCAGGAGTCATCACAGGGGTGATTGATCACGATCAGTGCGCCGCGTTCACGGGCGGAGGTAAACCGACTTTGGGATTCTTCGTTCGTGTGGGTGAAGAAGGGGGCATCATAGGGCTGATCGACCCCCAGAAAATTGGCATGCCCCTGGTAGTGGGTCCATTCGATCCCCGGGATGAGAGTGATCCCGGTGGTTGCTGAAATCCTTTGAAGTGTTTCAGATGGCGTGATTTGGTTGTGATCCGTGATCGCCAGAAAATCGAGCCCGTGGCGTTTGGCGTGGGTTGCGAGCTCCTGGGGGGATAAGACGCCGTCAGAGCCCGTGGTATGCGTGTGGATATCCCCAACCAGGAGCCTTTGTTCCTTGGGCATGAAAGATAGCTCATAGGTTACAGTGACCCCTTCGGGTGCCACTTTGTAGGCACCGATCAGGATTTGCCAACTCCCCGGGGTCAGTTCCCTGGGTGTATAACCCGGAGTTGCCGAGGTTGCACTGAGCCGGATACTGTGTTTGTCCGATCCTGATGCACCCACTTGCATTCCGTCCGGTCCGATCAATCCCAAGTCGATGGTATTGATCCGATGGCGAGCAGTGAAGGTACCGTGGGTGAGCTGTTCTGTCTCTTCTTGAAAGTTGGGGTAGTGATAGTTCAGCGCAAATTCCGCCGTGTTTTCAGGCATGTCAAAGGGAAGAGTCAGATAGGAACCTTCTAATTCATGGGGAATAATAAAGGTCAGGGTTTTGTTTTCAGTCAAACCGCCTCCTTGTTGTTTTTAATCAGTCGCATTTCCCAGGGCAAAGTCTAAAAAACGCTGGATGTGCTTATTCCAGAAATGCCAGTCATGCTGACCATCTTCTTCGACATAGTTCAGGGGTACACCCAGGTTCTTGCATGCAGCATCAAACATCTGGTTGATGGGATACAGGTCATCCTGCCTTCCGCAAGCCACATACAAACGAGGGAGAGATGACAGATTAGCCGAAGCCCGGGTCAGCCAGGTCATCGGATCATGCTGCGAACCTCTCAGCTTGCTGAGGTCACCGAAAATCATCCTGAATTCGTCCTTGCGCGGGTCTTCGGGCATGAGATTCAATATCTCAAGCGACGTCACGCCTGAAAAACTAGCCGCTGCAGAAAATTGTTCGGGAAAATTCAGAGCCGTTTTGAGTGCGCCGTAACCGCCCATGGAATTGCCAGCAATAAAGGTTTCCTCACGGGAAGGTGCCAATCCAAACACATCATTGAGGTATTGCGGCAGCTCCTGGGTGAGATAGGTGAAGTACGCCTGTCCATTGGGTAAATCGGTGTAAAAACTGCGTCCTATGGACGGCATCACCACAACCAGCCCAACCTCGTTGGCAAAGGTTTCAATTTGGGTATAACGCTGCCAGGCACTGCCGTCATCACTCAATCCATGCAGAAGGTATAGAACTTTGCGTTTATTAAGAGGTTTTTCTCCTATCCTGCTCGGGTCGGGAAGGATGATGTAAAGGGGCAGACAGACTTTTACCGTCTCGGGTGTATGATCCAATCGAATGAGTGCCATTTTGTCTCTTTCTTCTATCCGATAAGTTCGGTTTCGATGGTTTCAGGGGATAGGCTTGTATCCTCAGGGAATTTCAGAATGAAGGCGAACACCACACTGATGGCAGAAAGGACAAAGGGAAATACAGTGAGCAGGAAGAGGGAGGCCTGGTCAGGTTGTGGACCGGGCTGCTCACCGCTCACGAAGCCAAAGAAGCGGGTGATCAGCAGGAAAGCCAGGCTGGTGAACAAACCGTTCAAGCGGTTCATAAATCCCAAAGCATTTGCAATGATCCCCTCGCGGCGGACATTATGCTTGAGTCGATCCTCATCCATGATCTTGGCATGAACCAGGTCCATGGTGGTGATTGCACCAGCAAAACCGAAACCAACCAGCGCACTACAGATGATCGCCAGGATAAAGGTATTGGCAAAATAAAGTGGAATAAAAGACAGAGTCAGCGTGATCAGGGCAGCACGCCATACCGGGATGAGCGCGTATTTGCGCACAAACATCGCCCAAATAGCCACACTTCCAATGGCTATCAGCAAAACGGTGGCAAATAGGATGGTTTGCTGTATGCTGCTGATGCCGAGTCTGTAATCCGCAAAAAACGGGAGGGCTGCCAAAACCAGGGACATAGTGGCGCTGTAAAATGCATTGGCAAAACCGGCAATCCAGAACTTCCAGTTGGTGATCAAGCTTTTAATGCTTTCCCAAAGCTTGGGTTTTTTCTCGTCGGGTTCAATCGGCCTTTCTTTGCTGGTGAGTGCCATATACAGGATCACAACGCCGCCTAGGATGCCGTAAATGATCGCTGTCAGGCTGAAGCCAAGTTTTTCGGCAACAATTGGGGTCAGGGCAATGCTGATGATCATCGCAACCAGTTGAAAAGCCTGGCGAAGCGCATTGGTTTTTGCTCGGCTGGCATCATCAGGGAAGAGCTCCGGGAAGAGGGCACCATAGTTGGCGTTGATGACCGAATCGAGCGTGCCGGTGAAGATGTAGAACAGCATCACCCAAGCCAGGGCGGATTTACCGGTGAGGAATGACGCAGGAGAGTAGAAAGCGATCAGTCCCAGCACCAGGAGGGGTGTTCCGATCACCAGCCAGGGTTTTCTGCGTCCCCATTTGGTCCGTGTGCGATCAGATAGATAGCCATAGACGGGATTATCAATGGCATCGATGAAGGTGTAAATGAAAAGCACGGATGCCCACTGGGCAGCGGTGATCAACCCGAGGTCCTTTACGAAAAAGGATGCTGCAAAGGTTTTTAATAGGTTGATGGGAATGGATGTGCCAAACATTCCGATAGCATAGTTAAAGGATTTTAAGCGTGAAGATTTCATGATCATTGCCCTCGATTCTGATTGTAAATGGTCAAAAATTGTGGCTTACAGGAACAAGTATATAATGGAATGAGAAATTTTTCATATCAATCGAAATATTTTAAGGAATTTTGTGTTTATGTAAAACTAAGGCTCAATCAACATTGATATGCACTCACGATAAACAGGGTTTGGCATCGTGATATACTTGTTATCAACGAAAAAAGAGAATGTGCGCTATGAAATTGATCATACAAATTCCATGCTTTAATGAGGCACAGGTTCTTCCCAAAACCTTGTCTCAGCTTCCACGTCACATGGAAGGTTTCGACCAGGTTGAAATCTTGGTGATCGACGATGGGAGCAAAGATGATACGGCAAATGTTGCCCGAACCAGCGGTGCGGATCATATTGTCCACCTGGCCCGGCACCTTGGGTTGGCGCAGGCTTTTTCCCGTGGGTTAGATGCCAGTTTGCGCTTGGGGGCGGATGTGATCGTCAATACAGATGCGGATAACCAATACCGTGCTGAGGACATACAAAAGTTGGTACAGCCGATCTTAAATAGAGAAGCTGAGATGGTGATCGGGGACCGTGGTGTTCGAAAGGTTACCCATTTTCCCGCACATAAACGCGCCCTGCAAACACTGGGGAGCAGGGTGGTTTCTGCCACGGCTGGTTTTAATATTCCGGATGCCACCAGCGGATTCAGGGCTATCACTCGTGAAGTGGCACTGGAAACGATGGTACTGAGCAACTATTCCTATACACTGGAGACATTGATCCAGGCGGGGGCGAGGAAGGTGCGGGTTTCTTTTGTGCCTATCGAAACGAATCCCCCCGAACGTCCCTCTCGGCTTTTTCATAACATTCGCACCTACCTTGTCAACTCATCAGTAACGATCATGCGCTCTTTCACGATGTACCGCGCTTTACGGATTTTTACTGTGATCAGTGCCATAATGATCCTGGCAGGTGTTCTGATTGGCGTACGGTTTATTTATTTTTATCTGAATGGTCAGGGCGGCGGGATGATCCAATCTTTGATATTGGCAGCCGTCTTCCTGATCGTTGGGTTTGTCACATTTTTGATCGGCCTGATCGCTGACCTGGTCAGCTTTAATCGTAAGATTCTGGAAGAAGTGCTTTACCGGCTGCGCAAACAAGACAGTATGCAGTCGGCCGAATCCCAAGATCCACCGCTTTCATAAGTAAAATCATTGCTTAGTTCGGATATTTTTAAACATTCATATAAGTATTCATAAAAGAAATTCATATCAGAGATTTAGATCTATTGAAGAGGTGTATGTGTTTGAACCATTGAAGAAACGCATTGCAGAAGAAGGAGTGTGTCTGGGGGGTGGTATTTTGAAAGTGGACCCATTTATCAATCACCAGGTTGACCCCGAATTAATGGAGGCCTGCGGAAGAGAATTGGCGTCTTTGTTTGAATCTACCCATCCCACCAAGGTGTTAACCGCTGAGATATCTGGGATTGCGCCGGCATTGATGACCGCCAAGTATTTGGGCGTGCCGGTGGTATATGCCCGCAAGCATAAACCAATTACCATGCCCGATACTGTTTACCTGACTGTGGCACCATCCCACACAAAAGGGCACATGGTCGAATTGATCGTCTCACCGGAATATTTAGGAAAGGGTGAGCGGGTTTTGATCATTGATGATTTCCTTGCCTCTGGTGCGACCATTGCTGGACTGGTGCGTCTAACGCAAACGGCGGGGGCTGAAATCGTTGGGATTGGCACATTGATTGAAAAGACCTTCGAAGATGGTCGGGAATTGCTTTCCGTTCTGGGCGTGCCTATTGAAGCGCTGGTTCGAATAGCTTCACTTGATGATGGCAAAATTGTCTTTGGAGAAGGCTGAAATCCTTTCATGTTTGCTGAAGGCAGCCCGCTGGCACCCCATCAGGCTGCTGACGAAGTTTTTCTTTAAACATATGAGCACATTTCTACCGGCAAAAGTGTTGTTGGGTAATGATCACTGGGCGGCTTTTTACCACCCCCAGCCTGATTACCCGCTGCATATCCTCATTATCCCAAAGCAAGCCATCCCCTCAATCGATGGCGCGCTTGAGCAGACCGCAGAATTTCACCAAGAATTCTATAAGATTGTCCAGGCGCTGATCGCTTATTTTAATTTGAACACTCGCGGCTACCGTTTGATCAGCAATGGGGGACCTAATCAGCTCATTCCACAATGGCATTGGCATCTGGTCAGTAATCACGAGCAGGAGCTGCATGACTGACACCATCGTTATCCTTGATTTTGGTTCGCAATATTCTCAATTGATCGCCCGGGCTGTTCGAGAAACCCAGGTCTATGCTGAAATCTTACCCTGGGATACTGCCCCTGAATTGGTCACGGCACTGAATCCCAGGGGGTTCATCCTATCAGGTGGACCGAACTCAATTTATGATCAGGATGCCCCAAAACTATCGGAATTTGTGTTTGCTTCAGGATTGCCTATCCTTGGGATTTGCTACGGTATGCAGGCGCTTGTTCATGCCCTAGGGGGACGAGTATCCTCTTCTTTTGAGCGGGAATATGGACCGTCTGAACTTGAATTACTGGAAGAATCAGCTCTGATAAAAGAAGATGATCTAAGGCTTGTCTGGATGTCTCATGGGGATCGCATTGAATCCTTTCCAGAAGGTTTTACAGCCCTGGCAAAAACAGCCAACAGTCCCATTGCCGCAATGGGTGATGCCGTACGGCATTATTACGGATTGCAGTTTCACCCAGAGGTACGTCATACTCTTGCGGGTCGCGAAATCCTGAAACGTTTTGTGATCGATATCTGCGGTTGCACCGGTGATTGGACGCCAGAATCGATGATCGCCGAGGCTGTTGGACGGATCCGATCGCAGGTGGGCAGCGCACAAGTGCTGTCGGCTGTCAGCGGCGGCGTGGATTCGTCCGTTGCAACAGCTCTGGTGCGAAAGGCGATTGGCAGGCAGCTCAAGGCTGTCTTTGTGGATACAGGCTTGTTGCGGCAGGATGAAGGTTTATGGGTGGAGCATGCTCTCCGCCAGACTCTTGGTGAAGACTTAATTGTCATTGATGCAAAGGAAGAATTTTTCACCAGGTTAAACAGGGTGACAGAACCCGAGAAAAAGCGTCTCATCATCGGTGAAATCTTTATCCGTACCTTCGAAAGAACTGCCCAAGCGCTTGCCAGCCCGGAATATCTTGTTCAGGGTACCATTTATCCAGATGTGATCGAATCGCGCGGTCCGGAAAGACAAAATGCGCACCGGATCAAATCCCATCACAATGTAGGGGGGCTACCTGATGCGATGGCGTTCCAATTGGTGGAACCCTTACGATACTTATTCAAAGATGAGGTTCGGAAGGTGGGGGAAGCGCTCGGATTGCCGAGTGCCCTGGTGAACAGGCAACCTTTTCCTGGACCCGGGTTGGCAGTGCGCTGTATAGGAGAGGTCACGCCTGACAGGGTCGAAAAACTGCGCAAGGCGGATGCAATCTTCACCGGTGAACTGGAAAAGGAAGGTTTCCTGGGAGTTGAGCAAAGTGAAACCTCAACAGTGACCAGGGTAGCGCAGGCATTTGCAGTTTTACTGCCGGTCAGGTCCGTAGGTGTGATGGGGGATCAACGAACCTACGAAGAAGTCATCGCACTTCGGGCAGTCACAACAGACGATTTTATGACGGCAGATTGGGCACGTCTACCAAATGAGTTGCTGGCGAAGGTCGCCAACCGGATCGTGAATGAGGTAGCAGGTGTCAACCGGGTCGTTTATGATATCACCAGCAAACCGCCCGGGACAATTGAATGGGAGTGATGGTGTAAGGAGAATTGTGCTTCGTATTTTGGTGATTTTTTGCTAATATAATTAATAGGAGCTTTAGCTTAAAGAATCCTGTTGTTTTTGATGGATAAGGAGGAAGAAATGAATTTCGGAGAAGTATTAACCAAAGCCTGGAAAATTATTTGGAAGCATAAGATTTTGTGGCTGTTCGGCATCCTGGCAGGTTGCGGCGCAGCGCAAGGTGGGGGCGGAGGCGGGGGTGGTAACGCGGTTTATTCCGGTGAGCAATCGGGACATTACGGTGGGCCTTCTGTCATGTCCCCCGGCCTTGAAAATGCCTTTGGGAATTTCTTTCAGAGAATGGCAGAAGTACCGGTGTGGGTCTGGATCCTCATCGCGATCTTTGTGATCCTGGTTATGTTTGCGCTTTCGTTCCTGGCGCTGATGGCTGGAAGCCTCGGCACAGCAGGCGTGATCAAAGGTGCCAGCATGGCAGATAAGGCGGACCCGGAAGATAAACCACTCTCTTTCGGTCACATCTTCAAAGAAGTCAAGCCCTATTATTGGAAGGTGTTTTTACTCCAATTGGGGTTAAGGTTTGTTGGGTTCTTTATTGTGCTGTTTTTGCTGATCCCAATCATCCTGCTAACTGTATGCACTTGTTTTTTGGGGCTGTTCTTGCTGATCCCAATCGGCTGGTTCATTGAGCTGATGGTGTATTTCACGATCATTGCCATCCTCGAAGAAGATAAAGGCATTTTTGATGGGATCCAGCGAGCGTGGCAGATGATCACACGGCACCTTGGTGATGTCTTTGTGATGTTCTTGATCCTTGGCGTAGGGCAGATGATCCTCGGACTTCTTTTCATTTTCCCGTTACTCGCCTTACCTATTCCCATCCTAATCAATTTGTTGGTCACTGGTTTTGAAGCAGTCGGCATAGGTTTGGTCGTCTCCATGGTTCTGTTTATGCTGATAATTCCGGTGATTGTCTTCGTGGTCGGAGTGGTGAAGGCTTATGTGCTTACCAGCTGGACGCTGACCTACCGTCATTTGTTGGACGAGGAGGAACTGGAACCTGTCGTGCTTAACAAGGAAATTATTACGGATAATGAGGTTGAATCGAACTGATCTGAACTGCAACGGATGAAATGAACTTGATCGGGTTTGGGCTCAAATGGGGTGTAAGTGAAAAGTGCCAGGGGATCTTGACATCCCCCGGCACTTTTCGGTTGTCCCTGCCCCACCTTTTTTTACTTGTAGTTGTGATGCTTTGTGTTGGATGCCCGGGTGCAGTGCACGCCCAGGAGGATGAAGATCTTATCATCCAGGCTCCGAATACAGATGATTTTCCAGTCATCACCATTCGCTTCAAGCTGAAACCAGCAATCGAAGATTACCGTTCAGGATTGAACCCCGACCAGATCCATTTATTTGAAGATGAGCAAGAGGTCGATGTGCGCTCATTGGATCAGGAGTGGATCGGCGTTCATTTCACCCTGGCAATTAACGGGGGCTCGGAGCTGGACCTCTGTGATTCGAATGGCGAGTCAAATTATGTAAAAATCAAAACGGCAATCAGCCGGTGGGCTTTGGAAAGAACGACTGCTCCAAATGATGTCTGGTCTTTAGTGACGAATGAAGGCATCATCGTCCGGAATTTGGCATCCATTGATGAATGGGTGAGCGCATTTGACCGCTGTCAGACGAATTTTCGGTCGATGGAACCCGACCTGAACAGCCTTGAATCCGCCCTGGTTTTGGTCAAGAACAGGGTTGTCCCTTTTGGTGTGGATAAGGTGCTGTTATATATCACACCACCGCCAAAACCTGAGCATATTGAAAGGATTGGTATGCTTGGTCAGGAAGCCCGAGCGGCAGGGATCCGGGTTAATGTCTGGATGGTGGGAGACCCATATTTTCTCACAAATGACCAAGGCAACGCGTTGCTGGAGATTGCTGCCAACACAGGCGGACAGTTCTTCAATTTTTCAGGTACGGAAATGATCCCGGATCCAGAAAGCTACCTTGAATCCCTGGGCATGCTCAATGAACTGACTTTTCAGTCAGGCATTCGAAAAACTGGAACCTATCCACTCAAATTAGAAATTGTCCTCCCATCTCAAACCATAAGCGGAACCGTGAATCCGTTTTACATTGAGGTCAGCCCACCACATCCAATTCTGCTCTCTCCCCCCAAAGAGATAACGCGATCATTTGCTTCGAATGATGAATTGGATGAAGATGCGCTGTATCCTGACTTGTTCAATCTTAACTTTATGGTGGAATTTCCAGATCATTTCGGCAGGGAGATCGCTGCCAGCCGCCTTTTTGTCGATGGACGCCTTGCCGATGAGCGAACAACACCGCCGTTTGACACCCTCACCTGGGATTATTCATCTCTGACTGAAACGGGTGAACATACTATTCAGATTGAGGTAGAAGATCAATTAGGTCTGATAGGCAAAACGATCCTGACGCCCATTCAGTTAACGGTTGTCCAACCTGAAGCAATACCTGTGCTTTCGGGAAAACAGGTAGGGTTTATCTTTGCAGGAATCCTCTCCCTGGTCGCTTTTTTCATGTTGATCCGGTGGGCGTTCCGGCGTTATAGTCAGCATAGAATAATTGTGTATAGTGAGCGCTTTGATTTTGATAATGAAATGATCACGCCTTCAACAGTAAGTGAAGGAAAGGATGTTCAAGCCGTTTTAATCCCATTGAATGAGAAAGCACAGCAAAGCCCAACGAGTATCAGGCAAATCATCTTTGACGGGATGGCAAAGGAGAGTGTCTTTATTACTGAAGAGGGTGCGGTGGATACATCAGGAATAGATGAGATCCGGACACAACTTTTCTATGACGATAATTCTTTCTGGGTGAAGGATCAGGGTTCAAGATGTGGAATCTGGGTGAATTATACACAAATTGGCACAGAGCCTGTAAAATTACAGACAGGTGACCTGATCCACTTTGGCGATATGGGATTCCGCTTCAGAGCAATGAATCAGAAACAGCCAGTCACCGTTACCATTGATCGCTATGAGCCGCTCTTATGAAGAAAACCAAATTTGATCATCTAAAAACGGACGCTGCCACCCACGCAGGATTGGTTGGAAAACAAAACGAAGATCGGTACGCTGTCACAAGCTATTTTGTTGGGAAGAACCATGATATTCCTGCAACCTTTGCTGTTTTGTGCGATGGGATCGGGGGGCATCGTGCAGGCGAAGTGGCGGCAGAAATGGGCGTTTCAATCATCACTGAGGCGGTCCAGGTTGGTGATCCTTCATATCCGCTGATTACATTGCGCAATGCGATTTCGAGAGCCAGTCGGGCGATATTCCAAGCATCACAAACAGATCATGGACGTGAGGGGATGGGCTCAACCTGTGCCTGTGCCTGGGTGATTGGCAACCTTCTATACACCGCAAACCTAGGAGACTCGCGCATCTATCTGATGCGTAAGAGACACCTGGTGCAGTTAACCACCGATCACACCTGGGTCCAGGAGGCCCTTGATGCTGGTATGATCCTGGATGTTGAGGGTGAGAACCATCCCAATGCGCATGTCATCCGACGCTATTTGGGGTCAGAAAATGACCCGGAAACAGACTTTCGGCTGTGGTTTTTTGAAAATGAAAGCGATGCAGATGCACTTGAAAACCAGGGTTTCAGGCTTGAGCAAGGTGATGTGATCCTGTTATGCAGTGATGGGTTGACGGACCTGGTTTCTGATGAGGAGATCAGAGATGCGATTATGGCGTTTCCAGGCGAAAAGGTTCCCAATCTGTTAATCGACATTGCCAATCAACGCGGCGGCCATGACAACACCACCATTATCCTGATGTCCTTCGTGGGAAGACCCACATCTCAACGAAAAGTGAATCGAAAACGGAGATGGTTGGTGGGATGCTTAATGGGACTTATCGCGATCAGTGCCATTGCTGTTGCAGTGGCGGCTGGGTACAGTTGGTGGCAGGGCAAACTTGACGGTATGGAAAAATCTTTGCCAACAGAAGCACTAACCATACCTGCAAGCTTTCCGATGCCTGAGGAAACTGTCATCAGCAGCCCCACATCTGAAATATCGGTTACCGCTCAACCAACGCCTTCGACTGTGCCACCGCAGCCGACCCGCACACCCTGGCCGACAAATACAACTTCAGATGGGTGAGATAAGTGGTACCTTTGCCTATAATGAATTAAGCCGGTCTTTTGATCCCGACCGGCTTTATCTTAGTGCCATTCTTCAGATGCTAGCGAGTTGTCCAGCCAGTTACATCTTTATGGTCTGGATCTCCAGTAATGCATATTTATTTGTCAAACGCAAAGCACCGCAAATTACCCCCAAAATATTGGTGGCTTGTCCAATAGTGTTTGAGGTTGACCTAACCGCAATCGACAGCACTCAAACATATGCTCTCAATCGTTGATTAAGCGAACCGGACGTCCCTCAATATATCCCCGGTATCCCTGGGGTTCGAGCTGGAAGCGCGGTCCATCTTCATCTGCCCATTGGAAGCCATAAATTTCGGGGTTGTAATGCTTCATCGTTTTCCATAAGCTGCCGATTGCCTCCTCAAAATCGGCGTCATCAAAGGGCTGTCCCTGGAAAATCATCATCTTGCAGGGCGGCAATTCGATACATTCGAAGCCTTCCGGTATGGCGCCTGTATAATTTAGAGGCATCTCAACCCCTTGGGCATACACCGAAGTGCCAGGTTTCCTAAGGTTTTCAGGCAGCCACATCCCGATCGGCTCATACAGGCTCTGTTGGATACCGGTCAGGACATCCCAGACCTCACAACCCACCTCCTCGCAGTAGGCAAAGTAATCGGTTGCAGTGACACCGCGTTTGAGGATTAATTTCCTTGCTGGTCTTTCCACGACCTGGACAAAAATGGTATTGGTTTTCAGACTTTCCGACATTTTA
>DAINBD010000036.1:0-13693 GCA_036733105.1 Candidatus Brevefilum sp.
CTGGTTCACGCCAAAACGATGTTGTTCATCAACAATTGAAATTTGCAAGTTTTCAAACACAACGGGATCTTCAATCAATGCATGGGTACCGATCACCAATCGGATCGATCCATTTTCCAATCCTGCAAGGATTTCTGCCCTTTCCTTCGCAGAGGTATCGCCGATCAGAAGCCGGATTTCGTCTTCTTGAAGGAGACGTGTTTCGCTTTCGGGATTGGCTAAAAGACGTTTCAAGCTGGCATAATGCTGCTCAGCGAGGATGCTTGTTGGTGCCATAAACGCACCCTGGGCGCAATTTTTTATCACCATACTCAAAGCCAGGGCTGCAATGACCGTTTTGCCGGAGCCCACATCTCCTTGCAGGAGGCGATTCATGGGTTGTCCAGAGGAGAGGTCTTTTCTAATTTCTCCCAGAACCTGCCTTTGTGCATTCGTGAGTTCAAAGGGGAGTTGAAGGATCTGGTTGTTCAACCATTCATCGTCTACAGAGTAGGGGATCGCTTTTTGCGATGCCCATTCCTGTTTCTGCTTCAGAACGCCCAGTTGAAGCAAGAAGATTTCATCGAAGGCAAGCCGATATCGGGCTTTTTTAAGGCTAGCCATGGTTTCTGGAAAGTGAATCTCTGTTAGGGCATTCGAAAGATCCATCAAGTTCGCATCTTTGAGAATATACTCGGTCATATATTCCGGGATTTTGGGAGCCCACTGGTTGACAACACTATACATTACACGCCGCAACCAGCGTTGACTGAGGCGGGCTGTCAGGGCATAGACAGGAACGATCCTCTTTGTATTGAGCTGTTCCTGGTCCACCTGCTCATATTCCGGATGATACATCACCAATCGCCCAATGTATTGTTCAACTTTTCCAGAAATGGACAGGAACATGTTTTTTCTGAGGTAACGCAGTTGAAATTCCTGGTTAAACCACATGAGCTGGATGCTGCCGGTATCATCTGATACAAGCGCCTGAACGATCTTGCGTCCTTTATTCCGGGTGGTGAATGTCGATATCCGTTTGACGTATGCCAACACCGTGACCTCTTCACCATACTTCAGGTCTTTAATCAGTTTCAATGCTGAATAGTCATCATAGCGGCGAGGGAAATAGTAAACCATATCGTCTATGGTGTGCAGATCAAGCTTGGCTAAAAGACCGGCTTGTTTTTGCCCAATACCATGAACGGCGGTCGTTGGTGAGTCTAACCCCTGGGATGGTGTAACCGCAGGTGCTGGCGATGAGCTTGTGGTGCGTTTTCGGGTTGCACCCCGTCCTTTTTGACGGATCTTTTCGGA
Organism: Candidatus Brevefilum sp.; assembly: GCA_036733105.1. Taxonomy (GTDB): domain Bacteria; phylum Chloroflexota; class Anaerolineae; order Anaerolineales; family Anaerolineaceae; genus Brevifilum. The sequence goes on from DAINBD010000036.1 coordinate 1,297, forward strand.
AGGGTCTTCACCTTCCTTTATGTTCCCTTCAATATTTGGGTTTTCCTGATATGTCTCTTCAGGCAGCGGGATATTCAGGTGTTTGATGCCAGGGACATCAAGAATATACCCGATTTTCTGAAGTGATCGAGCTCGGTCTGGAATTGTGTAGTCAGGATAATTCGCCAAGAGGGATATCACCTGTTGAACGCTTTCTTCGGGTAATCCATCACCTCGAGCTTCACTTGCCCAGGTGTCGGATAATTTTTCTAATCCGCCCACGACGGCTTTGTTTTTATAGCCTAATTCTTCTTCAAGTTTGAATATTTTGTATAATTTTTCTGTGGAACGCTGCATTTTGGACCAATTACTTTCTAATGGAGTTCATGGTTCTATTTTAACGTAATTCACGCTTTAATCATAACGCATCCATCGAGTTTTTTGAATGTTCATTTTTTTTACTTGAAAAGATGATTTGCGAAGGAGATCTTTCGTCCAGGCATTAAACGTAATTGAGCCCTGACACGCCAGGGCTCAATAGTTGTAAATAAGCTAATCGAAAGGTCTATTCAACAGCAATGATCAGTTGATAATGAGGTTGTCCGCCTTCATGAACTTCTATTTCATGATCGGGATAGATTGAACGGATCTTATCTGCGATTTCATTTGCCTTGTTCGGCAGAATATCCTCGCCATAAAAGAGGGTAATCCGTTCATAATCACTGGTGTTGGCTGCGATCAGGAATTCTTCGCATGCCTCATCAATACTTTGAGTTGAAGTCACCAATTTTCCGTTATGAAGTGCAATCACTTCGCCTTTTTCAACCTGGACACCATCTATTTCGACAGTTCTGGTAGCAATGGTGATTTCTCCTGTTTCAACTTCACTGATGGCTTCATTCATCGATTGGGTATTCTCTTTAAAATCCGCATCGGGGACAAGACGGAATATGGCAGCAAGCCCCTGAGGGACACTGATCGTGGGAATTACAGCGACTGATTTGACCGTCATTGATGCGGCTTCTTTTGCCGCCATGATGATATTTTTGTTGTTAGGCAGGATGATGATTTTATCCGTGGGGAGGTTTTCAAAGGATGCTATGAGTTCCTTAATGCTTGGATTCATGGTTTGCCCACCCTGAACGATGGCAGCAACACCCAGGCTCGCAAATATTCGACTTAATCCTGTGCCGGGCGAAACAGCGACAACCGCTGTCTCACCGGGTTTCACCTGTGCTAAATTGATCTTCGGATTTTTGTTGTTGTTCCGGGTATCCATTTGTGCTATAAGATTTTCCATCATCACTTTTTGAATGGTACCGAGTGACATCGTATGGTCGATAGGAGAATATCGGCTATCAAGGGGGACATGGATGTGCATTCGGTACATACCATCCCCTTCACCAACCTGGATCGACGTGCCAATTTTTAAAAGGTCCTCATAGTATGTTTCAAGATCAAAATCCGAATTAGGTGCGAAGTCGATGACGACTTCATAATCCTGACCCGGTTCAATCGTTTCCATCGTGTCTTCGAGATCCATTTCTGCGAGGGGCAGAACCTCAGTGACAGCTTTGTCGAGCGATTCACCATTCAGGAACCGCCACATGCCTTCAAAAATGCACAGCAATCCCTTTCCGCCCGAGTCAACAACGCCAGCTTGCTTCAGAATGGGAAGCAATTCGGGTGTGCGTTCAACGGAAGCTTGCGCAGCTTCAACGATATCTGCTAGAACCTCTGTAAAAATGGTCGTGCGCTGCGCTGATACTTCAGCCTGGGATGCAATATCTTTGATCACAGTTAGGATGGTACCTTCAACAGGGCGGACAACGCCTTTATAAGCTGTTTCTTTTGATTCGATGAGTGCCTTAGCAAGGAGCTTTACATCCATGGTCTGTTCATTGTCCAGTACACGGGCAAAACCACGCCAAATTTGGGAAAGGATCACACCTGAATTGCCGCGTGCCCCCATCAAAGCACCTCGCGCGATGCCATGCGCCATTTGTCCGATGTTGTCATATCCCACATTTTCAATCTCATCAAAGGCGGCTTGCATGGTCAGAAGCATATTTGTTCCGGTATCACCATCGGGGACAGGGAAAACGTTCAACCGGTTAACCACCTGCTGGTTTGTTTTTAACCAGATCATCCCTGCTTCAAGCAGAGTTTTCAAACCCTGCCCGTCGATTGGCACAGGCACAAGTTTATGTCTTTCTTCAGCACTCAACTTTGATAATTCAACAGCACTCATAACACTCCAAATAAAACAAAAGCAATAATTGCAGTTGCAGCCTTATAAATAATTAATCCATATCACTGATACGTAATCCACGCACATGAACATTGATCCGGAATACGGGTACCCCGATCGTTTTTTCAACATTATATTTCACACTATTGATGATGCTGTTCGTAATGGATTTGATCCGGGTACCGTATTCAACCATGATATATAGGTCAATAACCAAACCTTCATGGTCAAAGCCGATATCAACGCCATATTTTGCGTCTTTTTTTATGAATTGCCGGATGCTCTCGAAAAGATTCTTCGGTGCCAGACCGACAACGCCATAGGATTGTAGCGTAGATTGACGAGCAATGGAAGCGATAGCATCTTTTTGAATTAGGATGCTACCAAGTTCATTATGTTTGTTTTCAAATTCAGACATATCTCTATTCACCTCAATTGCTTGTTACTTTGTTTTTCTTATGGTAAAATAACGTTTTGTTTGGATCATTATGATCCTAACTTTGTCATTATATCTTAAATGTTTTGAAAGGACGACACATGGCAATCTGCGAAAGTTGTGGAAAAAAGACCACATTTGGTCAAAATCGAAGCCACTCACTACGAGCTACCAAGCGACAGTTTAAACCGAACCTCCAAAAAGTCACCGTTTACGAAAATGGCCGCATGGTTCGAAAGACTTTATGCACACGCTGCATTCGCACTTTAGTGAAATCCACTAAATAAAATAAACCCAATTGATGAGCAATAGTCGCGGGCATACCCCGCGATTTTTGCTTTAATTACTCATTTTTGGAGGGCATCACGGAGGGCTGAAATGCCGGCCGCCACACCGTTCTCGTGGTTAAATACCGCTGACCCGGCGATAAAGTTGGTTGCACCAGCATCAAAACATGCCTTGATCGTTTCAGCAGAGATCCCGCCATCGACTTGAATTGTCGCTTTCGAGCAGGTTCGTTCAAGGAGATCCTTTGTTCGCGAAATCTTGTCGTACGTGGTTTCAATAAAGGATTGACCACCGAATCCGGGGTTGACGGTCATAATCAGGACGGAATCAAAGCCGTGGGTTAATTCTTCGAGGACATTGACGGGTGTACCGGGGTTGATCACGATCCCCGGGGACATTCCCAGTTCTCGGATGGTTTGCAATGTGCGGTGAATATGGGGGCAGGTCTCATAATGCACCGTCAGGTGATCTGTTCCGGCATCTGCAAAAGCCTTGAGGTGGCGTTCAGGTTCAACAATCATCAGATGAACATCAATGGGTAAATTGGTTACACGGCGAACGGCTTTGACTACCAGCGGTCCGAATGTGATATTTGGGACAAAACGTCCGTCCATCACGTCCACATGGACCCAATCGGCACCGCCATCCTCGGCTTCCTTGATTTGTTCACCAAGCCGGGTGAAATCTGCGGAGAGTATTGAAGGGGCGATAATAATGGACATGGTCATCCTTTATGCGTAAAAAAAATTAAGGATTCAGAGAAAAGTAAATGTAGAGCCAAAAAGGGATCAATCCCAGGATCGTAGTAAAGGCTAAGATACCGAGCAGCCACGTGACCCAATCAATGGATGTTTCTTCATCTGGTTCTTCAACGGCATATAGATCAGGATCCTGCGTAAACGGTGCAGGTTCGGACAATGTATTTGGTGGTTGGAATAGCACAGGTTCGGGGTTCTCATGGTTCGATCCATTGGGATTTCTCACTTGGGGCAAATCGATCGGTCCGGTTTTTTCTTTATTGATGGTGCCAAAGGAAACCAGAACCCTACCGAGTTGATCTGCAGTTCGGTAACGTGCGGAGGGCTCTTTGGAGAGGACTTTGAGTGTGATCTCTTCCAGTACCTGGGGAATATCCGGATTGATCTGCCGGGGTGGGATGGGTGTTTCTATGCGATGCATCCTGGCTAATTCGGTGGCATCCTTGGCTTCAAAGGGAAGCCTGCCGGTCAGCATTTCATAAAGGATCACGCCCAAGGAATAGACATCTGAAGCAGGAGAGGGAGCACCTCCGCCTGCCTGTTCAGGTGAAAAATAGTGCGGCGATCCCCAAACCACGTCACTTTTTTCATCAGGATGAATGGTGGCAAGTGCGCGGGCAATCCCGAAATCAGTGACCTTCAGCCTAAAATCGTTGGATACAAGCATGTTATGGGGTTTGATATCACAGTGCACCAATCCTGCGCGGTGGGCATAACCAACACCAGCGCATGCCTGTGCCATCAGTCCAACAGTGTCTTCAACGCTGAATCGCCCGTTTTTCCTGATCAATGATTTCAGATCGGTCCCATCGATGTATTCAATGACGATGAATACCTGGTCTTCATCCAATCCAAAATCGTGGACCGTGACGATATTGGGATGGGAAAGATTTGCCGCTGCTTTGGCTTCCTGCCTGAATCGTTCCCTAAAATCGTGATCGGTTGCGTAATCCTGTCGAAGGATTTTGACAGCAACGATGCGCTCAAGCATTTCATCAACAGCTTTATGAACCACAGCCATACCGCCTGAGCCAAGGGGTTCCAATAATCTGTATCGATTGTTAAGAAGGGTGGTTTCTACCATCGTGTGATCGAATCCTCCAAAGCATTATACCATGTTCAATTTAAAGGGAACTTTTCACGCCGTCGGTCTTGCTTCACTTTTTTCACTTCACGGATAGGATATAATTACAATGTATTATAAAGAGAATGGAAAATAGTGCTTTATGACGGTAAAACGACCAGAAAGAACCTATTTTAAAGCGGTGATCAATCCAGTCACGCTTGTGACCACGGCAATCCTGTTAATTGGAATGGTCCTGGCAGGTCTTGCCATCCTCTTTTTGGGAAGGAAGCCATCACCCACTGTGGGGTTACTGCCTGCTGTAACGAAGGTCGCTGCCGCGACGCATACGCCCAAACCCACTGAGCCCCTGGCATTACCTTCATCAACACCCACATCGATTTTCTTTTTGCCTGAAGGGGTTATTGATGTTGGCGCATACGTACAGGTGATAGGAACCGAAGGTGCTGGTCTGCGCATGCGAACAGAACCCGGATTGGATGGCGCGATCAACTTTTCCGCAATGGATTCAGAGGTGTTCCTGGTCATTGAAGGTCCTGTGGAAGAAGACGGCTACATATGGTGGCATCTTGAAGCTCCGTATGATCAAACCCGCAATGGTTGGTCCGCAAGTGACTATTTGACTCCAATCGAAGAAGAGGATGCATGATTGGGGCGCATAACTGCCGGAGAATTAAATTGGGAATTCTAATGACTATTCGGAGATAAGACATTGTCTCGATTTATCAATCAGTTTTTCACTAAAAAAGACCAAAACAAGCGTGATCATTTGCATGACACGCATGATTCATCCATGGAAGGGTCACCCAGTATGACGGATTCCTCATCAATCACAAGATATCAAACAGCTGCTTGTCAGTCAACTGGTCGGGAACGGCGTAACAATGAGGATACGATTTTTGTCCAGACAAGCATGCTTGGTGTTTTGGATAACATCATTAACACAGGTGTCTTTTTGGTCGCGGATGGTATGGGGGGACATCAAAATGGTGAGGTTGCAAGCCAGCTAGCCGCCAAAGCCGCCAGTCAATATCTTTTGAATGCGATATTCTCAGCTTCTTTGGAAGAAAAGGATGACTTTTTTGAAGTCGATTTTCGCAAGCTGGTTAGAGTTGCTGTGGAGGAGGCTCAAAGCCTCGTCCTCAAGCACGTACCTGGTGGTGGAACAACATTGACCCTTGTTTTTGCATTTGATGATGATCTGTATTCCGCGCATGTTGGTGACAGCCGGATCTATTTGGTGCGTTCTGATGGAAAAATGATGCTGAAAACGAGGGACCATTCCCTGGTGAAACGGTTGGTTGACCTGGGAGAGATCACTGAAAGTGAGGCTGCGATTCACCCCCAGCGACACGTCCTTTACCGCGCCCTAGGTCAGAGCGATCCGTTCGAGCCTGATATCGATCAATTTACTCTGGAAAAGGGAGATCGGCTTTTGATCTGTTCGGATGGCTTGTGGAGTGTCCTCAGCCAGGATCAAATGATGGATATTTTCAGGAATGAACCTGATCTTGATCATCTGGCTTGTGAACTTGTTCAGGCAGCTAATGCTGGAGGCGGCCCCGATAATATCAGTGTCGTCCTTGTTGAGCGTAAACAATAATTGGTTTGTAATAATGAGGAGATGATATGTTCGATTCTACTTCACGTAAATACCGGATTTTAGTGGTCGATGATGAACGCCGAATGGTCGGATTCATCCGGCTCAACCTTGAGCAGGATGGTTTTGAAGTCATTGAAGCCTTTAACGGAACCGATGCCCTTAATCGACTGCGAGATTCGCTTCCGGATCTGATTTTGCTGGATATAATGATGCCGGATATTGATGGTTTTCAGGTCTTACGGACAATCCGTGAGATTAGCCAGGTACCGGTGATCATGCTGACAGCAAAAGGTGAAGAGGATGACAAGGTGCGAGGGCTGGAATTAGGTGCGGATGATTACGTAACAAAGCCATTCAGCCCCAGGGAACTGGTCAGCCGGGTGAGGGCGGTATTGCGGCGAGGGGCGACCTTCGAAGAGGGTGAAGAAGGCATGATCGAAATTGATGACAGGCTGAAGATCGATTTTGGCCGGCGTGAAGTCTGGGTTGATGATGAATTGATCAAGTTGCGACCGACAGAATATCGCCTGCTTTATCATCTTGTCCAGAATGCGGGCTGGGTGATGACCCATGACCAGATATTGACCAAGGTGTGGGGTTATGAATACCGCGATGAACCTCACTATGTGCGTCTGTACATCAACTATTTACGGAAGAAGATTGAAAAGGACCCATCAAACCCGGTTTATATCCTGACAGAACGAGGCGTTGGCTACCGGTTTGTGGATTATAAGCGGGATGATCGGCTTTGAGTAAAGGATATTGAATGCATAAGAAAGATATTTTGCTGGTAGATGATCACGAAGTGGTGAGGCTTGGTCTGAAAGCTCTGCTTGAACATAATGATCAGTTTCAGGTTGTTGCTGAGGCTGGCACAGCCAAACAGGCAGTTGAAATGGTGGGGAGATTCCATCCGGATGTCGTGTTGATGGATATCCGTTTACCAGGCACATCCGGCATCGATGCCTGTAAGGAAATAACTGAGCGCTGGCCAGATGTGCGCGTGGTCATTCTTACATCCTATGCAGAGGACGAAATGCTGTTTTCTGCGATCAAAGCTGGTGCCAGCGGGTATGTCCTCAAGCAAATTGGCGCTGAGGGATTGATCACCGCAATTGAAGCTGCCTGTCGAGGCGAAGCGCTGCTTGATCCTGCATTAACTCAGCGTGTCTTCCAAGAGGTAAGGCGGGCGGTTAAAGAAGAGGAGTCGGTTGCTTTTTCCAGTCTTAGCCAGCAGGAAAAGCATGTGCTGGCACTTGTTTCTGAAGGAAAAACCAATCGAGAAATTGCCGAGGCTTTATTCCTGGGTGAGGGAACGGTCCGTAATTATGTCAGCAGCATCTTGGCAAAATTGGGAGTGAGTAATCGGGCTGAAGCTGCCGCTTACGCTGTGGAGCATAATCTGAAAGATTTTATTGATTGAGTATAGAGGGAATAGGATCGATCAATACTAAACTGGCGTTAATTGCCAGTTTTTTATGAGGTATCTAAAAGCTTTCTTTTAGAAACAAACACTCAATTGCGTTTGGTTTAAATTTTGGATTTTCAAACAGGATTGGGAAGGTTAAATAAGCGCTTAGCATTCGCGTAGGTTATTTCCGCAACCTGTTCCGGGCTTATTTGGTGCAACGCAGCGATTTCCCCCGCAATGAGAGGGATGTAGGCAGGTTCATTCCGATGACCGCGATGGGGGTGGGGTGCCAGGAAAGGCGAATCGGTTTCAAGGAGGAGATGTTCGAGGGGAAGCTTTTGGGTGACAGCTTTCCGGTCTGGTGCATTTTGAAAGGTCACAGGTCCGCTGATCCCGATATAGAAATTCATCCCGATCGCGACCATAGCGGTCTCGTAATCGGCACTGTAGCTATGTAAAACGCCGGGATTTTCAGCCAGGGGGTGACCTTCATGGATCAATCCCTGGTGCCAGGATGTGAGAATCGCCATTAGATCCTTGGTTGCATCGCGCAAATGGATGATGACGGGCAGGTTGAGCTGTGCTGCGAGCGCTAACTGAGCCTTGAACATGGTGTGCTGCTGCTCAACAGGTGTATGTTTTCGATAATAATCCAACCCAATTTCACCAATGGCAACCACTTGCGGAGTCTGTGCAAGGGCTTCTACCTGTGTGAGCAGATCCTCCGTCCATGGTTTCCCATAATTGGGATGGATGCCGACAGCAGCGTTTATTCTGTTGGGATAAATCTGTGAAAGCTGAATAGCTGCTTTGCTGGATTCGATATCGATCCCAGGATTTAGCATCCAGATCACACCAGCGTTCAATGCGCGTTCGATCACGCTTATCCGGTCTTCATCAAAACGATTAAAATCAAGGTGGCAGTGGGTATCAGTATAGGGGATCATGCTCTCGCTTTCACTTGTAAAAATTCAATAGACAGATTAATTATAGCAGGCAACCGGCATTGGATAAGGTAAAATGATGGTTATGGATCATGGAAAGCATGTATTTGTGGCAATGAGCGGCGGCGTGGATAGCGCGGTCTGTGCTGCTCGACTGCTTGACGAAGGGTATCGGGTCACCGGCATTCATATGGAAACCTGGAAGGATCCAGAATGGGAAAAACAAATTCCTCCCCTGGATGAGTCAGTTCGCCTTGCTCAACATACAGCTGAATTCCTAGGGATTCCCTTTGTGTCCATCGATCTGCGCGAACGTTTCTTTAAGGATGTCGTTCAAACCTTTATTCAAGATTATCTCAAAGGACAGACCCCTAATCCATGCTTGTTTTGTAATCCACAGATCAAGTGGGGTGTTCTTCAAAGTTATGCTCTTGAAAATGGCGGGGATTATTTTGCGACAGGTCACTATGCCCGGATCAGTCGGTTGGATTCTGGAAAAGTTGCGTTGTTAAGAGGTGTCGATAGGGCTAAAGATCAATCGTATGTTCTTTCAATGCTTTCTCAACAACAGCTGAGCAGGAGTCTTCTGCCCATCGGGTCGATGACAAAAGAAGAGGTCCGTCAGCAAGCCCAGCAATTTTCGCTTCAAGTGGCTGACCGACAGGACAGCCAGGATCTGTGCTTTTTGGGTGATGTAGACTATCGTGATTTCCTGGCACGCTTTGCGCCCACAGCCTATCAACCTGGTGAAATCATCACAACTGATGGGAAAGTTGTTGGTGAACATCAAGGATTGGCGCTCTATACAGTTGGGCAGCGTAAGGGCATCCGGGTGGCAGCATTTGAGCCGTACTATGTGGTTGAAAAGGACATCGAACACAATCGTCTCGTCATTGGGTTTTCTGATCGAGCACAGAACAGCGATCTGACTGCCTGTTATGCCAATTGGATTGGCGAGGAACCCCCAAGAACAGGCCAATCCTACGATGTGATGATTCGTTACAGGGCAAAACCGGCATCGGCTGTTTTGGTATCTGTCAATAGAGACGAATTTCAATTAGAATTCAAAGAGCAGCTGCGCGGGATCACGCCTGGACAGGTGGCGGCGCTTTATGATGGCGAGATTTGCCTGGGCGGAGGTGTAATTCAGACATCTGGTTAATCGAAAATCGGCTCATTTTTGATGAGGAGTGCAACAATGACTTTTCCTGGAATAATTTTCTCTATCTTTTTAGCGACCATGTTTGGGAGTTTATTGCACGTTTGGCGCGGCGGAAAGCTTTCACGCCTTGTTTTTTATTTACTGCTGAGTTGGATAGGATTTTTTATTGGACATTTTCTCGCTGAGATTTTGTCAATCCGGTTCCTAGATGTGGGAACGGTACATGTTGGCTTTGGCATTCTTGGCACCATCATTTCCCTGGGGATTGGTTATTGGCTTTTCCCGGAAAAGAATAATTAAAAAAAAGTAATGGAGGCAACCAAAAATGTATCGAATTGAGGCTTTGCTATCAGCTCGTTTGTTCATGCGACCCGAAATTATGGGTGATCGGGTTTTCTTTTTGTCCAACCTGAGTGGGCATAACAGTCTATACGTGATGGATTATGGCGGCAGCGTACCTGAGCCGCTTCTTCCACCCAATATCGTGCTCCAAAATCCTCACTTAATTGGAGGAATGTCCTTTGCTATCTTTCGGAATTTGGGAAAGATCATGGTGATGATTGACCAGGATGGTGATGAAAACTATCTGCCTATGTTGATCCCATTAACCGGTGGATTTCCTGAGCATGCTTTTAACGGCTTTTTTGAAAATATGCGTTGTCATCTTGCTGAGATCGACCAGGAATTAAACCTGTGCATCATCGCTGCAGAATCCCGCGAGGAGGGATTGCTGCGAACTTATCTGTGCCATTTGGACAGCGGAGAAATTGAAGAGATTTATCAAAGTCCCTATGGCGGGTACCCATCGGCTCATGATGAAACCTTTTCACGGATATTACTCATAGAAGGCTACATGGTGGGAGATAACATCGCCTATCTTTGGGAAAAGGGCAAAGGTCTGAAGTTGGTCTATGGGAAACCGTTGGGAGAACGTGAGGAAGGCGAGGAAGTCAAGTTGACCGCCTTTGGTGGAGGTTTCTTTACGGAGGATAGAAAAGGATTGGTAATTGACAATGCTCTTTTCGAGGATACCTATGGGATCGGTTATATGCCTTTGGATAATCCTTATGCGATCAAAAAAGTTCAAATTAACGGTTTGATCCACACAGGGTTTGGGGAATACGAAGGTCTTGAAAAGCTTGATAATGGCCGGTTTTTACTTCAATATAATATTGATGGTGTCTCATGGGTCTATGAAGCGGAGTATGATCCATCTGATCAAACGATGTGCATCGTTCACACGCTGGTTGGGAGAGGTGTGCTGTCCGAAGGTGTTTTGGAAGCGATTAAATATGATCATGAAACGGATCGGTTTGCTGTCGCCTTTTCCACAGCGACATCCCCAACCCAGATCTATTCCATCGAAGGAAAGGATCGAGATCGATTGGTCCGTCATACCAATGAAACGATCCTAGGCATTCCTGAAAGTTCACTTTCCAAAGGTGAAGACTATTCTTACACGAGTTTTGATGGGCTGCGGATTTCCGCACGGTTGTATTTGCCCTCTGCGGAGTTGGGCTTTTCGGGGCGAAGACCGGTCGTCTATTATCTTCATGGTGGCCCACAAGGACAGGAACGCCCTGATTTCTCATGGTTCTCTATGCCGCTTATCCAATTCCTTACCTTACAGGGATTTGCGGTGTTTGTGCCCAATGTCCGTGGAAGTACAGGGTATGGGCTATCCTTCACCAAACATGTTGATCGGGATTGGGGCGGTCAGGATCGCCTGGACCATGTCCACGCTATGAGGTCGATCTTGCCTGATGACGATCGACTTGATGTGAAGCGAACGGGTGTGGTCGGTCGCTCCTATGGCGGCTATATGACGCTAACTTTGGCTGGTAGGCATCCTGATCTCTGGGCTGGGGCGGTGGATATGTTCGGACCATACGACCTGCTCACATTCATGAATCGGATCCCACCGACATGGAAGCCTTATTTTTATATCGCGCTGGGCAATCCTGAGATACCGGAAGATCTTGCATTTCTAAAGGATCGCTCACCCAAAACACACCTCGATAATATCGAATTTCCGATGTTGGTCATCCAGGGTCGCAATGACCCGCGAGTGGTGGCAGAGGAATCTGAGGACCTTGTGAACCACCTTAGAGATGTTGGGAAGGATGTCGATTTGCTCCTTTTTGAAAATGAGGGGCATGGTGTGGAAAAGTATGAGAATAAATTGATTTGTTACAACCGGATAACCGAGTTCTTTAAAGATGTTTTGAAGCCTTAATCAATTTGTTAAAGTTTCGATTGATTTAAGAATGAAAAGTTTATGAAATGATTTCGTAAACAAAGAAGGGTAACAAGAACTGTGATCCAACTAAAAATTTCAATAAGCGGAATTGACCCACCCATTTGGCGTCGCATTTTGGTTTCACCAAAAACGACATTGCTTGACTTGCACGATATTATCCAATATTCGCTTGGTTGGAAGGATTCACATCTCTTTATATTTCAAATTGGACCAATGGAATT
>DAINBD010000037.1:0-13619 GCA_036733105.1 Candidatus Brevefilum sp.
CGACAAAGCACAGGACCAGATGAGCTGGGTGCAGCACATGAACCAGCTGAACCTGATCGCCGAGGAGACCGTCTTGGAGGAGTTGGTGTACAGCTGACATACAGTAAAGAAATTGAAGAAGATCCTATGACCGAAGCGGAGGCCGATATGGCCTCCGCTTTGTCATTGCCGAAACTCCCTTCTGTCCCTGCCCAGATCCGTGCGATTGAGGAGCGCCAGACAGCCCTCTATGCGAGGCAGATCTCCATCGATGCGGATGTGATTGGTCTGATGGAAATTGAAAACGATCGTCCCGGTCCGGCTCCTGATTATGCTGCTGCAGATCTTGTTCAAGGCTTAAATGATCTATTTGGTGCAGGAACCTATAATTACATTGCAACAGGCCCTATCGGCACAGATGCAATCAAAGTGGCTCTGCTTTACAAACCTGGAAATGTTACACCAGTGGGCGACTTTGCAATCCTTGATTCCACCATTGACCCTCGTTTTCTGGACGACTTCAACCGCCCAACCCTTGCTCAGACTTTTGAGCAAAATCTCTTGGGTGAAAAGGTGACAGTTGCCGTTAACCACCTGAAATCAAAGGGCTCTGATTGTAATGCAATTGGTGATCTAGATTTGGGTGATGGTGCAGGCAACTGTAACCTGACACGCTTAGCAGCAGCGCAGGCAGAAGTGGATTGGCTTGCCAGTGATCCCACCGGTACAGGCGCAGACAACATCTTAATCATTGGTGACCTGAACTCCTATGATAAAGAGGATCCAATCGATGCTATTAAGGCTGGTCCTGATGATGTGCCTGGAACAGGTGATGATTACTTTGATATGATCTACGAGGTCCTTGGGGAGGATGCTTATGGGTATGTCTTTGATGGTCAAATTGGTTACCTTGATTACGCTTTGGTCAATTCTAATTTGCTCCCTTATATTACAGATGTGGATTTCTGGCACAGCAATGCTGATGAACCTGACATTGTTGATTATGATACAACATTCAAAGCACCTGCCCAGGATGCACTCTGGGAGCCCAATGCCTACCGTGCCAGCGATCATGATCCAGTGGTCATCTCCATGACCTTTAACAGGGGTCCGGTTGCTGTGGATGATTATTACGAAACCGATCAGGATGTTACCCTGACAGTCCCGGCTGACGGTGTGCTGACCAATGATTACGATCTCAATATTAATGACGAGATAACGATTGAAGTACTGGAATGGCCAATGCATGGTGCACTTACCCTCAACCAGGATGGATCGTTTGAATACATTCCTGATCCTGGTTATTTTGGTAAGGACAGCTTTGTTTATAATCTGATCTCAATTCCACCTGAGGCTGGTCGGGCTGAGTACAGTGATGCCGCAACGGTTTATCTCACCGTTTACCCAGCCTACGAGTATTATTTCCCCATCATTTACAGATAAAGGTTTCTAAGATTTCTACCCCTGAGGCTATCTCACTTTTGAGATAGCCTCTTTTTTGTTTTTGATCTGCATGTAGGGTAAGGTGCGAATTTAACCCCACCAATCATGGTTTGATTTTGGCGCGGTCTGTATTTGACCGCGCCCTACGACTCCTAAAGTCCGCACTCTGGAAAAGAATATATATAGGTATCAGCGTGATGTCAGCTTACGAATTTTTCGTTCAGAAATTGCGTTAAGGTCCCTTTTCTGAAGTACTCGCGATAGGCTTTGCTTTCATCGATGAGTGATTTCAGAACAGAATCATAAATTTCGATGGAGGGTGGATCGGGCGGCTTGTATCCAAAACTCAAATGGACAGATTCTTCTTCAAATCTGACCAGCAGTTTTCCCATCGCTTGCCAGTACTGTAAACCAACACGGATTGTTTCCGGGTCAGATGCACAGGCGCTGGCAATTCTTTCAAGGGTTGTCACACCCCCTTCATGGTTGATCAGATATTTCGCCAGCCCTGCCAGCCGCTGCGTGATGCCCTTGGATGTGTCAGGTTTGGGGTGGACAGCAAAAACCACGATATGTGACGGCATCACCTTTCGGATTACCTCGTGCAAAACTTCCTGGGATGGCGGTGTGCTCCAGAGGATCAACGTTTTTGACTGTTCGAGCTCATGCCGGCCTTTACCGCCTTGTATCTGTAGTGATTCCCCCTCAGACCAGATTAATGCCTCCGGATATGTATCGATTAATTCTCTCAATGCCATCACGGGATTCGCAGCCTGTCTCATATCGATAATTTCAAGTTGCCGCTGCGCAACCAGCTCCTGCCCTTGTTCTGAAAGCCGCCAGTCGACCCAGGATGCGCTGACTTGAAGCGAACCTTTGTAGTCACTTTGAGAAAGTGCGCAGACCAGGTCAAAGTTGGCTTCTGGCAAGGGTTCGTCACCACCATTCCACCAGATCAATGCTATCCGGTTTCCCGTCTGGTCTTCAGCCGTAACCTGGCGGTGTTCACCTTCGCTGCCCACCTGTTTGGTTGAGATCACAGCCAACTCTTCTATAAGGAAATGCAACGCTGGGTTGCCAGGACCAAAGGGTGCCAGACGGTTAAATTCGGTGACCAGTTCCATGTCGATCTCATCCAGCCTGAGTTTGGTGTTGATTTCGATTTCAGGCACCGGCACCAATTCTTGTGCTTGTTCCTCAATAGCGTGAAAAAAGCTTTTTTTAAAGGCGAGCAAATGCGATGCGGGCAGTGATAATCCGGCTGCCATAGGATGCCCACCGAACGAATTCAATAAGTCGGATTGGGAAGCGATTGTTTGGGTGATGTTGATGCCTTCAACTGAACGGGCAGATCCATGCACAGGGTCATTGCCGGTGAGCAAAATGGTAGGTTTGTGATAACGCTCTACAAGCCGGCTGGCGACAATCCCCACCACGCCCCCCGGCCAATCGGGATGATGCAAGATGATTGCTGGTGCATGGCGATCATCCAGTGAATTTTGCAACTGCGATTCTGCTGCCTTGTCGACCTGTCGGGTGGCAAATCGCCGTCTGGTATTGACCGCCTCAATCTGGGTTGCAAGGACGCGGGCGCGTCCCTGATCTTCTGTCGTCAGGAATTCAACCATCACATTGGCATCTGCCAGGCGTCCAATCGCATTCATTCGAGGTGCGATTTGAAAGCCAATATGGTCTTCCGTGAGATGCTGAGGGTTCAGATTGGCATATTGATACAGAACCTGTAATCCAACTCGGCGGGTTTGACGTAAACTTGATAAGCCCAACTGCAAGAGATAGCGTGTGTCACCGCGCAGCTCTGCCACATCGGCAACGATCCCCAGGGCAGCCAGTTCCATGAAATGGCCGGCATCGAAAGAGCGTCCTATCCTATCAAACAAACCTTCTATCAGCTTGTAAGCAACGCCCACCCCGGGCAATGTTCGTAGTGGGTGGTCGCTTGAAAGCCGCTGGGGATTGACGACCGCGTTGGCAGGTGGGAGGTATTCGCCGAGAGTGTGATGATCGGTTACGATAACAGGGATGCCCTCGTTACGCAAGTGGGCGATATTTTCATATTCTGTGATCCCTGTATCACAGGTGAGGAAAAGACCAAATCCATTTTGAAGGTATTCATTTAAAACTGATCGACTGATCCCGTGGGACTCCCGCCCCCTTACAGGGACATGGTAAATGACTTTTGCACCCAATTCTCCCAACGCTTCAAAGAGCGTGGTTGTTGCCGTTTGCCCGTCCACATCGAAATCGCCCCAAATCAGGATTTCCTTTTTATTCTGGATGGCTTCTATTAGCAGCTGACAGGCATGATCGAAATCGGGCAGTTCTTCAGCGCTGGTAGGCTGGTACGCGTCAGGGTCCAGGAAGGCTTTTGCTTCTGCCATGGAGCGATAGCCGCGTCGGTAGAGTGTTTCCGCTACCAGCGGGTGCCCACCGATCCCCTCTGCAAAATCTTTGGGCAGGTCAATTCTTCCAAGTTGATTCCATCTTTTTTCAATTGCCATCAGAATGTGATCTCTGAGATATTCTCGAATTCAATATCCAGGTCGAAATCTTCAGGTGTGATCTTGTCCTCTTCAAAAGATGCCAGATCGCCGGCTTGCACACCGCGGTTGCAGTGAGATCGATAAACGCAGAACCGGCATTTTTTGAGGTCATTTGTGCGCAAAAAGTCGTCGGGTTCTTTTGCCTGGATTTCTTCAATGAGACTGGTAAAGAAATCCTGATCTCTGGTAAAGGTGTTCTGATCATAAGTTATTGAAATCAGAGCGTCTGGCTGTGAGGTGAACCAGTAATGCATGCTGATCTTTTCAGGCGTGACCGATTGACCCTTATTCAGTTCTTCTCCTGATTGAGCTAGGATCATGGGATACAGCCGGGACTGGATTTTTCTCAAGAGCAGGTCTTTCTTGGGTCGGTTCCGGGCTGTTTTCCAATCGAAGATGGTGAGGGTCCCATCTTTCCGGACCATCACAAGGTCATATTTTGCGATCAGTCGATAGCCATTCAGCGTTGCGGCAAGCGTCGTCTCCACAAAATGTTCACCCGTCAGTAGGTGGGGGACACTGATCAAAAAACCTTCCCACCAGCGTGCGACCTCAGGGTCCGGATCTGCTGATGCCATATCCGCAATCCGGTCTTCAGGAATACCCGAGAGGTATTGCTGGATCAGACGGTGGAATCTTGCCCCTGTTTGAGCGCGCGCCTCGAACTCAATTGCATCATCGACCAGCAAAGCTGGCCATTTAATATGCAGGATATAACGCAGATAAAAACGGTACGCACAATCTACATAATCTTGCAAATTACTCTGAGTGAAATCAAAATCATTTGTGATCGTCATGATCTTCTTTCAAGGTAATTGATCATCTCCAAAAAGGGCAGTGCGGCCACGTTTTTGGTAAAACCTCGCCCCGAGTTCCAGGTCGCGGTCAACCAGCATTTTGCACGCGTCATGCCGACGAAAAACAGGCGTAAACGCTCTCGAATGAATTCCTGTCGAGCCTTCAGGGAAGCCTTGCCGATCCTGTACGTCTCGTAGGGATGTTTCTCGAGAAGGGCATTGAACTGCGCAATGATTTCTGCTTCCAGGTTGAGGTTGTCTTTGACGAACCATTTTTCTGATTGAAACTGGTCATAATCATCCCCGGAAGGGAAATCATAGTTGTTAAGTGAGGTCAGAAAGACACAATCCCATTCTAACCCTTTGGCTTTGTGCATGGTCGTGACGACCACCTGCCCGGGGTACCGATCGGGGTCGAAAGCATCATCTTCCTGTGAGAATCCCAGGTATTTTCGCTGGTTGCGGGCGATATTGGATAATTCCTCGGTGAATTCAGGCAGACGCCAATCGGGATGGGCATCAGAAATTTGCCGAAGAAGTGAAGAGAGCTTGTGCGCAAGTGCCAATTCAACGGGATCAAGGAAGAGATCCTGGGCGATGCTCAGGAGGAGCTGGTCGATGGGCAAGGACACAGCGCCATGCCAGCGGCGGACGACCTCTCGGAAACTTGCGAGTTCCTGGTAAATCTCGGGATCATCCTGGACTTCTGGCAGGTTGTCCAGCCAGTCTTTCTTCAATGTCTGCCAGACATAATCTTCGACATACTCACAGCTGTTGATGATGCCGGAAACCTTCTTGTGAAACGGCCATTTTTCCTCATCTTCCCGTTCCGCTCTGCGCCAGACCCTGTAAGCAGCAGAAAGCTTCTGCCGATTGGCAGGATCTCCGAGGTAATACAGGATATTGGCAAGGGCTCCGGTTGACAGCCGGGTCGCGCTGGTTGATCGCAGCAAGCTGTCGACACAGGGAATTTCCCTGGTTCTGAGCACATCGACAAACTTGAACCCGCGGTCATTGCTCGGTGCCAGGATAGCTACTGTTCGGTCAGGATTTTCGCTCAAAAATTCCGCAACGGCATTCACAACGAAGTGGAGCTCTTCTTCAGAAGTAAAAGCTTGCTCCACAAAATGGATGCAGTTCGGGCAGTCGGGCGGATTGGGTTGGGGATCGTCGGGTGGGGTAGGCTGGATCAGGGGCGGATTTAATGCATCCCTCACTTGCAGGTTGGGGTGTTCCTGTCGAACCCATTCGATCATCCTGTTGGCAAGGGCGATAATGCTCAGTGTTGAACGTCCGCTTTCCGGTAAGGAACGCTGCTCAACATCAGGTCGTCTGAGGAAATCCAGGAGGTATTGTGGGCTGGCGGTGGTAAAGGTCTCATAGATCGCCTGGTTGGGGTCGCCAACCCGAACCCAGTTGCCATTTTCACCAGCCAAAAGGGAAAGGATCTCCTGCTGCAGCATACTAGAATCTTGAGCTTCATCTTCGAGGATATATGGCCAGCGCTGGCGTAAGAGCGTTACCAGGGATGGGTCCGAACGCAGACATCTCAATGCCAATCTGATCAGGTCGTCAAAATCAACACTACCGCGATAATTCAGAGCTTCCTGGTAATCGCTGTAGATGGCAGTGCCCATCTCAACCAACGGGAGTTGAACGGGTGATTCTTCGAGCATTCTTCGGCAGATTTCGGGTGTGTATTGATGGTCCTTTGCCAGCCGGATAAAGGCATTTGCCATCAATTCCACCATCCTCGGCAGGTAGAATTTATTTTCGTAGATTTTTTGCCTTTGATGATCTTCATATTCTAGATATGACTCAAAAAAATCGCTGTGGGTGTGAAGCCAATCCCGGGCAATTTGTTCTTTGATCCGGGCGGATTCTGCATCATCAAGGATCTGGTAATCGTTGCTAAGGCCTGCCAGGTCAGGGCGTTCCCGGACGATGTCATTTGCCAGACCGTGCAGGGTGCGTACGCGATAACCAAACCCGGGGAAAAGGCTCTTTGCTTGAAGCTGAGCAGAGATGCGGGCAGAAAAATTATCAACAGCAGCGTTGACAAGGGTTACGATCAAAATTTCCTGGTCGGGGGCAACCGTACCTGATTGGATCAGATCGGCTGCCAGATAGGAAAGCGTCCAGGTTTTTCCACTGCCCGGCACGGCACTAATGCCCATCTTGCCGGACCGATAGCGCAGGATTTCCTCCTGACTTGGACGGAGTTTGATAACCTGGTCACTCACGCCATCCCCCTTTGTGCCTTTTGCAGAACATGTTGCAAGATGCGGATCAAGAGACCTCGATTTTCAAATCCCCGCACATCCAGCTCGCTCATACCCAAATAGACCTTTTTCCGGCAGCGGCCTAAAAGTCCAATTGAAATCCTGTTCAGGTTCTCATATGCAGCCCTGAGCTCATCTTCTGCGTCCCAAAGTTCACCGTCTTGCCATTGGCGGCTGAGAACATAAGGTTGGGTAAGCGGTTGATCCAGCCGTTGATACCAGCTTGGACTGCCAATATCCAGCCAAAATTGGATATCCACTGGGCGGTTGCTGATCAGGAAGGTATAGGCTGGGGAGATAAAGACAGCATCTTCAGATGGATCTTCCCAGGTATGCAGGTATTGGGCTGCGATCACGCCTTCCTGCACCATCTGAACATATTCCTTGCCAATATCACCAGCCTCTGAGCCCAAATTAGTGCCAACTGCCCAGCGAAACTTCTGAATGGACTCGATCAGGCTTGCTACAGTATTGCCGCTATCCAGGTCATCATGAAAACCAAACCCTGGCTGGCTGAGTACTTCGCCAAATAGCCGACTCATAAAAAAGTCGAGATGGGATGTTTCTGCCGGAACAATCCCCGTCAACCATTCACGGAGGCGATCGTATTGCTGCCCGACCACATAAGTTACCCGGTCTCGAACGGTATCGGGGGCTGATTCAAAGCGTGCCAGTGGGAAATCCTGAGCTTTTGGTTGATATATTTTAGCCGTCAACAGCTGGGCACGGACAAAGTCAAGCCCCTTAATGGCTTGTGTGAGGGCAAGTGCGAGGTCAATCCGTTTCGGGAGAAGATTCCAGGAAGGGAATGCAATCGATGCCAATGTCAGCATAGTCTGTGTGGCGGGTTCATCTCTTAAGGGGCGTGAAGGACGATGCGATTGGTTGGGGATGTTGAGTTTGTTCAGCTGGTTGCTGAGGGCAAACCTGAGAACATCGGGCATGAACGGCGCCAGGACAACGATCTCACCGGGCGGCGTCCCTTCCTCAATGAGGGTTTGGATTTTTTCTGTGACCCAATTGACCATCTCCGGAAAAAACTTTACCTTGCGATCTGGCGTGACCAGGATGGTATGGATTTCGTCTGTTGTTGGATTATGATTGGGCTGCAATTCACCCTGTAATTGGGCGATCGCGTTACGGATGCCGGATTTTAACTGGATGATTCCATCCGGATTAACCTGGTTTTCAGTGAAGTGCAATGTGGCATCGCACACTTTTTGGAGTGAGGAACCGCTTTGGGGGTCAGCACCCAGGAAAAAGCGATATCCGGCGTTTTCATCAAAGATCAACAAAGCTGAATCAAAATCCGAGATCCAATCGCGGAGGATATCATGGGTAATGGGCGTGTCTTCTTCAAGATTATCAACAATCAGATGACGGTAATTGCGGTTCAGGTACTGACGGCACAACGGCGAATGCCAGAGGTGTTTGACGAAGATTTCAACCTGTAAAGAAAAATCAAGCAGGTTGTTTTGCAAACAAAAATCACGAAACTGGTTGACGCATGCCTGAACATCGTCGTAAATATGATGTTGTTCGATCTCCCCGATCCAGGCAGATTTCAGTCGGCTGCCAATATCCTCATGAGGAAACCCAAAAACAGCAGATTTATTGAGGTTATCAAGGATTTGTGAATAGATCCGGTTGCGGTTGATCGTTAGGCTTTCGAAGAAACGCTGTTCATCTATCAAGGGACGCACGATATGCGCCATGTAATATTGGGCTGTTTCAAGCGTCAGGAATTGAGGGGGCAGGTTGGGTTGGCTGAAACCAGCCTCGTGGCTGACCAGTGGCCAAAACAGGTCAACCATTCGCCGAGCCAGCCCACCAAGCGTGATTGTTGTGATCATTCCCTGGGCAGCTATTTCCGACTCCCGCAAGGAGTCATGATAGGGCTTTGCCAGGGCACGTTGGGGAACGAAGATCAGGATCTCGTGGGCTGGAATACCCGATTCCAGCAGCTTTCTCAACCAGTGTGTTGCAGCTGTCGACTTACCTGTACCCGCCATGCCGTGGAGGAAGATTTTTGTGGATATTGGCTTTTCAAGTAAGGATTGCTGTTCAGAAGACATTGGCATAGGGTTATTATATTCGATAGTAGCGCTTGTTGAATTTTATCTCGGGTATAATTGCTCCTTAATCATTATTCGTTTTTAGAGGAAGGGCTTAGCCTAATGACGAGTGACCTGACTCCTTTTTTCTCCCCTGAAGGTGTCGCAATTATCGGTGCTTCGACAAATCCTGGCAAACTCAGCTATGGGATTGTCAAAAATATGACCCTATTTGGATACCAGGGCAAAATCTACCCTATCAACCCCAAGGCTGACCAGATCTTAGGGCTGAAATGTTATTCCGATATCAGCGATGTACCTGACCCGGTGGATCTGGCGGTGATCGTTCTGCCAGCGCCGATGACACCGACCGTTTTACGCGCCTGCGGTGATCGTGGGATCAAGGCTGTGGTGATCATTTCCGGTGGTTTCCGTGAAATTGGTGCCGGCGGGGAGGAGCTTGAAGAAACCTGTCGGGAAATCGCCAAAGCGTACAGGATGCGCGTGATCGGTCCGAATTGCGTGGGCACCATGGACCTTTTTACCGGGTTGAACACCACTTTCATCGAAGGTGTTCCTGATCAGGGCGGCATTGGTTTTATTTCTCAATCTGGGGCTGTGTGTGGTGGCGTGGTGGATTACTTTGCTGAAAAACATATTGGTTTTTCCCACTTCGCCAGCCTGGGTAATGAGCTGGATGTCGATGAAAGCGATATGATCGCCTTTTTTGGAGATCATCGCAAGGTGAAGGTGATTGCTTGTTATGTGGAGGGCATTCAGGATGGTAAGAAATTCATGCGGATTGCCGGTGAAGTCTCCCGCCACAAGCCAATTGTGTTGTTAAAAGCGGGAAAATCGGAAGAAGGTGCCAGAGCGGTATCTTCCCATACGGGATCCCTGGCGGGTGCTTATTCAGCCTACCAGGCCGCTTTTCGGCAGTCCGGCGTGATCGAAGTGCCGGATCTTTCCTCGCTTTTTGATGTTGCCTGGGCGTTGAACTGTCAGCCTTTACCCAGGGGTAACAGTGCAGTCTTGTTCACCAATGCAGGAGGTCCGGCTGCTTTGTCATCGGATGCCCTGTCTGAAAATGGTTTCGTTTTGGCAGCAATCTCGAAAGGAAAGCAAGCCCAACTGGCGGAAAAACTGAATCCGAGTGCCCAGGTAGCCAACCCGATCGATATGTTGGGCGGGGCAGAGCCTGCAGATTTTGCGCACTCGATGGGGGTGCTGCTGGATGAACCAGGCATTGATGTCCTGCTGCCCATCCTGGTACCGCAAACACTGGTCAATCCAGGGGATGTTGCCCGGGCGATCGTTGAGCAGGCTCAGCAGACCGAAAAGACAGTGCTTACATGCATGGTGGGTGATCGATCTTTGCAAGAAGCCCGGGAAGTCCTTCACAAGAACGACGTTCCCATGAGCATCTTTCCAGATGTTCCCGGTAAGGTTTTGGGAGCAATGGCGCAATACAGGGATTGGCTGGCGAAGGAAAGTATGCCCGAATTTTTCTTCTCTGATGTGGATGCAGATCGTGTCCTTAATGACTTATCGAATGTGAACGGTAAAGTGCTTGGCGAAGCCGAAACGCGTCCCATTTTACAGGCCTATGGGATGGATCTTATTCCTGGTAAATTGGCTGGTGATGCAGAAAAGGCTGCAGAGATTGCCGGGAGGATTGGCTTCCCTGTGGCGATTAAGATCGTCTCACCCCAAATTCTGCACAAATCCGATCTCGGTGGGATTGCATTAAACCTTGGTTCAAAAGAAGAGGTTGAAAAAGAAGTGCAAGCGATGGGTGAAAGGATCCGGAGGGCTGACCCAACTGCAGAAATCAAAGGCTACCTGGTTGAAAAAATGGCACCCGGTGGGATGGAAGTGATTGTCGGTATGCGCCGCGATCCAACCTTTGGTCCCCTGATGATGTTTGGGTTGGGCGGCGTTACTGTTGAACTGTTTAAGGATGTTGGGTTCGGTGTGGCGCCGCTGACAGCTGATTTTGCCAGGGGGATGATCAATGAAACACGGGCTGGAAAGCTTTTACAGGGTTTTCGCGGCAGTTCGAAGTATGATGTTGGTGCTGTTATTGAGGTTCTTGGACGCTTGAGTCAATTAGCTGTTGACCATCCATCCATTGAGGAAGTCGAGATCAATCCCTTGCTGGTGTTTCCTGAAGGAGAGGGAGCGATCGTTCTGGATGCAAGAATGATCCTCTCAGAGAGAAAAGGTCGAAGCCAATGACATTACTCGCTAGCGCAATAATCATCGCGTTGCTGATCACTATTGGTTTACCCGTTCTTGCAGGCGTTTGGGCAAATAAAAAAGTGGGGGTTTCATGGCATGTGATCACCTATGGCGCGATGGCGTATTTTATTGTCCAACTCCTGGTGACCCTGGTTTTTTCCGGGTTTAGCCTGCTTGTTCAAAATCAAACGATAATGATTGCTGAGGGATCCTTACTGACCGTTCAAATTATCTTGAGCATCTTTTTAGGCGCTCTTTTTGGGGTGATTGTTCGATGGGCAGGGATGAAATTCCTAAAATTTGACCTGGTTAATCATAAATCTGCCCTTGGAATTGGGATCGGTTATGGCGGAGTGGAAAGCCTGATGCTGGTTGGATTGCCGATGTTGAATACTTTCATCACGATGATGGCAAACAGGCAAATTGATCCTCAAACCTCAACGCTTGACCCGGCGGTTATATCCCAAATCGAAGCTTTATGGCAGGTCCCATTTACCATTCCCCTGATTGGCGCACTCGAAAGGATTGCTGCCATGGTGATGCACATCACAGTAACTATTATGATCTTACGATCATTTCAAAGAAATCAGCCTTATTGGCTGGCAGCCGCATTGGGTTTGGAAATAATCCTCAACGGACTGATTGCAGGGCTGGCTAATGCCGGGGTTGCTTATGGCTGGTTGGTATTGATTTCGCTGGGTTTACTGGGCTTGAATTTACTTATTCTAGACCTTTTGGGTGTGATTGATTTTCGACATCTCCTCAAGAAGGAATTGCCAACATCAGCAGAGGAGCCTCATCAAGAGACGGATGCAGAAGAATAGAACGAAGGCTATTAAAAAGAAGACCCCCGGTTGTTACAGGCCAGGGGTCATTATTTTTTTAAACAATGGTTATTCTTCTGGCGAAGGAACACCGATCCCCATATATTTAAATCCTAACTTGTAAAGGTCCTGCCCATCCCAGATGTTGCGTCCGTCCAGGATGACATTTCCGCGCATTAATGTCCTGATTTTCTTGAAATCCAGTGATTTGAACTCATTCCATTCGGTAGCTAGCAGGAGTGCGTCAGCATCTTCGGCAACATCATAAGGATTATCGCGCAGGATGAGCCCGGGGATGATCGCTTTGCTGGCTTGCATCGCCTGTGGATCGAAAGCTTGCACAACAGCGCCTTTTTCTATGAGTAATCGGATGATGTCTAAAGCGGGTGCATCGCGGGTGTCATCGGTGTTGGGTTTGAAACTGAGGCCTAAAACGCCAATTCTACGGCCATCCAATCCTACCAAGCTTTGCTCAAGTTTGACCACAGCACGTTGGCGTTGATTCTGGTTGATGTCCATCACCGCCTGGAGCAGCTGAGGGTGGGCACCGCGAGTGGCTGCCATATGCGCCAGGGCTTTAACGTCTTTCGGGAAGCAGCTGCCGCCCCAGCCCAATCCAGCATCGAGAAAAGCCGGACCGATCCGTTTATCCATGCCCATCCCCCGGGCAACTTCACGCACATCCGCACCGAGTGATTCGCAGATATTTGCCATTTCATTGATGAATGATATCCGCGCAGCAAGGAAGGCGTTGGAGGCATACTTGATCATTTCTGCTGTGCGCAGGTCCGTGATCATAATGGGTGCCCGTAAGGCTTCGTAGAGTTCAGCCACCTTTTTTGCTGCATCCTGGTTGGTTGAACCAAGAACAACCCGGTCCGGCATCATAAAGTCGTTGATAGCTGAGCCTTCCCGTAAAAATTCCGGGTTGGATACGACACAAAATTTTGGTGTGTCTTTGCCGTTGTGCTCAAGGATGATCTCTGCCACCCAGTCACCGGTGCCAACGGGAACAGTGGATTTGTTCACAATGATGATGGGATGGTTAAGATTGTGGGCAATTGAATCTGCGACCATCTTGACGTATTGCATATCAGCTTCACCTTCATTATTGGAAGGTGTACCCACAGCAATGAAGGCAAATTCTGCATCTTTTAGGGCAGTTGGGTAATTTGTGGTGAATGCCAGGCGACCTGCGCTGACATTTTGATCCACCAGTTGTTTCAAGCCGGGTTCATAGATGGGCATGATGCCTTGATTAAGCTGTTTAATTCGGTGTGCATCAATGTCAAGACAAATGACCTGATGTCCCATGTCGGCAAAACAGGTTCCGGTTACCAATCCGACATAACCTGTGCCAATGACGCTGATTTTTGCCATATAACATCCTCCGTAAGATCCCATTTTGGGTCGCTCTTTGGTCTGTTCTCGGTTATTA
>DAINBD010000038.1:0-13566 GCA_036733105.1 Candidatus Brevefilum sp.
GGTTGAGGGAGATGGGCTTCAACATTGTCGAAGAAACCAATTCCGATTATACATACACGACGCAAATCTATGTTTATAACAGCACCCCCTATGCACTGCGTTGGCTTTCTGAGACGATGGGTGTGGCTTCGACCAGTGTCTATTACAATTATGACCTGAATGCAGGGGTTGACCTGGTGGTTATCCTTGGGGATGATTGGGTGGGACAAAATCCCATTCCCTGATGAGCATAAGATTTTGATGAGACCCTGCGAAACAAAAGCAGGGTCTTTTTAATTTCTAAAAATCAATGATGAAATGCTTGCTAGACATAACCGATTAGAAATACGACGTCTTGAGCATTTATTCATTGTTTGAATGGCTCAAGGCGTCGTATTCTGGGCGTCTGTAAAATGGATTGCCAAAGCCCTTAGATCATCACAAATCCGATAAAATGCGTGTGTATGGGTATGTTACTCGAATACAGTCCAATAATTCGGGAGTACCCACGCCTCAATTCTGGAAACAGTCTCTTCGTTATCATACGTTACATAGAACTCAAAATCCTTTGATGCGCCGGCAGGTATTGGCTCACTGAAATACATACTTCCACCGCCAATGATTAGATCGTTAGAATCATAAAATAGGGTAAAAACATCGACATCAGTAATCTGTTTGGTGTATGTATTGGTGAAATTTACCTTGACATAATCATTAAAATCTCCGGTTAATTCAGCATTGTTGACAACGAATACATTTTCAGTGAGTTCATAATCATCAACCGGTTCACCCGGGAAGATGACTATAGTATAGTCAGACGCGCTGGCGCCTTTTGGCTGTGAATAAATATAGGGGGCAACGCCAAATTGTTCTCCTGGCAAAAGAATATCGATATATTCGGTTCCGTAACAGGTGACATAGCCGTCCTGATCAAAGAAGGTTACGGTTAAAACGGCATCATTCAAAGCTTTGTCGAGATTGTTCTGGATAGTAGCCCCCCCATACAGAAAATCGTAATCGTCAGCATAGAAATTGTATTCGAGAATGGACGCTCTTTCCCATAATGAAACAGAGTCATCATATTCTTCAGTGCTGTAAGTAATCGTTGGGAAAACTTCAACAGATGCTACCGTGTCATAAGCATCTACATAAGTTGAAAATCCCATAAGATCATTTCCCGGGATGAAATCGACATAGGATGTTCCGCCGCCTACGATATCGCCAGCCGCATTGTACAGGATGATCCCCGCCCGAACATCGGTATAAACAATGGATTCGGTGTTATTTATAATCCCGGTAACAACAGGCCAAAGATCTCCTTCCCAAAACATAATTTTGTCTGTGGTAAAGGGGCTTGCATCCCTATCGCTTGTCTCAGTATCTTCGTAACTATAGGTGATTTCAACAGATTCAACAGTTGGTTCCCCTTCAACAATAGGGCTTTGGAAAAAGATTCCCAGGTTTTCCCCTGGAAGAAGGCGTGGATAGGTATTCCAGTCATTGATTACTTCCTGACCATTTGAATCAAGTAATGCGATCGAATATTCAATGTCTGTTAGCGAAAGCTCTTCATTTTGGTTGGAAAGTATAAATCCGACGAAGACATATTCTTCGTTGGAACCCCAATTCTCCTTTAGAAGCACCAAATTTTCGATTGAATCGGCTAATGCTTCATCAGTTTCAACAGGTTGTGCTTCTTCCGTGACGATCTCTTCCTCAGTGGGGAGCTCTGCTTTGGTTGGCTCCTCAGTTGGGAGCTCTTCTACAACAACAGCAGATGGGGCAACCAATACCTGCTCTTCAGTTTCTTTTACTTTCTCTCCCCCGATAGGTAACAAACCACAGGTGCAGGCTAAACCGACTATTAGTGGAAACAAAACGAACAAAAAGATGATGAAGAATTTATTTTTCATGATTTACTACCTTTCTAAGAACAAAATTTTGTGGATAAGATAATAATTTTGGAACGAACTAATAAGACGCTTATTCTTCTGAGTTCGGTGTTCCTGATGATGGATTTATTTAGAAATGATGCCAATCAACTGGATAGCATCAAGCCCCAGTTGTGTTTCAAAATGACCCGATGCAAACATGATCTGAACACCAATGATAGGCATATCAACCTCGCTAATGGGGTTAAAAGTAAGGGATGTCGGGCAGCCTTCAAGGATCCTGGCGTTTGACAGATCGAGGGGGAAGTAATCTGTCTCTGAGAGAAGGTTGACAGCAGAAACGGATTCAGGTGAACCTGTGAAAAGGATATTCAACGCTTCAGGTTGTACAGGTGTTTCGAAATACAACTCAATCCATGGATTTGGATCGGTAGGTGCTGGCTGCCAGGCACTCACTGCCCCTTCACAATCTTCCCATGTATCCGATGACCCCAATGACTGCAATGCAGCATGATCTTGCGGCGATAATTCACTGCTGGCAGTCACATCCTTTGCCCACTGGGCAATCATGTCACCGGGTTTTTGAGCTGTTTTCTCATCCAGGGGGATCTGGTTGAAGACGGCGTAGGCACCGTAGTAAGCGCCGCTGTTCTCAGGGTCAAATCCTGTAAATTCCAGGACACCTGTGATTCTCCTGCCATCAGATTGATCAATCCATAGTGAGCCTTCCATAGCGGGAATAATGCGTTGATCAAAGAAAAGCCTGGCTGTTGGCGGGAGAGGATAAGAGTTTAATGGCAGAGCGCCAATTTCATGTTCTAACGGCACGTAAACCCAAATTTCCGTTGAATCAACACAGCTGAAAAACTTTATCGTGCGCTCTGTCTCTGTCAGGTTATAAGAAAACCCATCACATTCGGTTGAGGTAAGGGTTTCGTCGGTGTTCAGGTCTCGGATCTCAAAATTTACGTAACCTTCCTGAACCTGGGAAGCGTTGATCCCCAAATGGCTGACGGTCAGGTAGGGCGTGGGGACGGGTGTGGCGGCAGGCGCGCTCAGGGGTGTGCCAACGATTTCAACTGCGTCAATTGCGGTCAGGTTGCCTTCCTCGTCCGGGCTAAGCGTATCCAGGTCTAACCTGACCGCATAAACTGGTTCGTCAATGTCAGTTATATCGATGGTGAGGATGGAAGGACATTCATCAAGGAAGCTTGGGACTTCTTCGTAAATCTGATGTGGATATCCAAGAATGTCAATGATGGAAACGCTGACGATCGCGTTATAGGTATAGGCGAGGCGGATATTCACCTGGGATGGCTTGATCGGTCGGGCGTAGGATAATTGGAGGTAGCTCGTAGCATCGTCATAAAATGCCGATGGGTAGATCCAGACGGATTCCCAGGGATCCAAATCGCATTTTTTTGCATCAGGCTCGCCAACGGCATACAGCGCCTGCTCCGTCCCGGTTTCATCGATTGCCTCATTCGCCCACTGGTGGATAAACGTGACGGTCTCTTGTTGAGGGGGAACAGAAAGTGTGGATTGAGAAAAATTTGAGGATAATGACGCTTCTTGTTCTTCTGGTGTGGTTGTTATGCGCGGGGTATTGATTGAGCTGCAAGCAGAGCCTGATAAAAGGTATAAGAACAGGCTGATGCGCCAAATCAGCGACAGATTGGCTCTTAGGGCTCGATGCTTGATCACGCTGGTTTAATTCTTTCTTTGTAAAAAACCATAATGGATTAATGATCGGATTATATCAAATTTATCGAATTTAAAGAGAAATGATTCCAGCGAAATTATCATCTCACCTTATAAAAATGAGAAGGAGAAAAGGAAAATCTCGTAAGATGAAATTGTCAACCAATCACTGAGTAACGGAATATCCGTCAGGGGAGTTCAGGGTAGCTTTGAAGGGGTGCAAACACCAATCCCACCAACCCGCGCCCGGTGTGGGCACCTAACACGGGTGAGATAGAGCAGGTCGGCAGCCATTCACATTGAAATAGTTTCTCTGTGGCTTCTCGCAGGGCT
This sequence comes from Candidatus Brevefilum sp., assembly GCA_036733105.1. Classification (GTDB taxonomy): domain Bacteria; phylum Chloroflexota; class Anaerolineae; order Anaerolineales; family Anaerolineaceae; genus Brevifilum. Next base: position 3,906 of record DAINBD010000038.1, read on the forward strand.
TCTGCTGCTTCAGGGTTGCCGGCATGTCCGATTTGAGCTCGAATAGCCGTTCCTTCTTGAAATTTTGATGTAATGTAGGTTGGGATTGCCTTGATCGCGTTCTTAAAAGTTCGCGCTCTTCCTCGATCATAATATTTTCCATCGGCCTTATCGACACCGATCAAAGGCTTGATTCCCAGTAATGACGCTAACAATCCTTTGAGGTGACTGATACGACCACCGTGGATCAGGTAGGACAGGTTGGGTAGGGTGAAGACAATCTCAGTTTGTCCCTGAATTTGATCCATCAGCGCCTGGATTTTTTCTATGGGCAACTTTGCAGCAACAGCCCGGATAGCTGCTTCAACCTGCCATCCCATTTCTACGGAGAGAGAGCGGGTATCCACCAGGGTAATATTGGCATCCGACATCTGTTTTGCCGCTGTAACCGCTGAATTGTAGGTTCCGCTCAACCCTGATGATATATGGATGGATAGGATATCTGGGTCTTTTTCTGCAACAGATTTGTATATTTCTAAGAATTCGCCGGGTGAAGGTGTGGATGTGATCGGCATATCATCGGTGTTTTCAAGTAACCGGTAAAAGCCTTCCTTATCAATATCAACACCGCTGCGATAGGTAATCCCGCTCAATGTAATTTTGAGCGGCAAAGTGTTGATTTTTGAATCATTAAGTTGTTGGTTGGAAAGATCAAAACCACTATCGGTTACAATTTGCATTTGGAAAACTCCTGGTAAAGCAAAGAAATGGACAAGAGTTAAAAATACTTGGCAATTGACCACGTTCTTATTTGAGGCTGTCAGTATACTCAAAAAAATTGCGATGTGTAAGATCTTGCGCGGAAGAAAAAATTCCGCAGCCTCCAAAGGGACCGCGGAATCATATTTTTAGTTATCTCAATTTATGAGATGTTAATCCTCGATCAATTGAATGTATAGGTCATATAAATGGTTACTTCAATCTTCATCAAGCCTTCAGAAATGGGAACGCTTCCACCGCCGCCCGCTGCCATTTCTACTCTTGCTGAAGGTTCAGCATATTGATAGTAGCTGCCCTGGCTCATCTGGATCGATTGGATCTCGCCTAATGTGACCTCAGCCTCTTCAGCGATGGCAACAGCCCTATCCTGGGCGTCTTTGATAGCCATACTGCGAGCTTCTTCAAGTGCTGCCTCACGGTCTGCCACATCGAATGAAACGCCGTAGATTGTATTTGCGCCTTCTTCAACAACTTTGGATAAGATTTCGCCCAATGTTTCGAGATTCCGAACCGTTGTTGAAACCGTATTCTCAACCACGTAGGTCATTTGGGGTTCTTGTTCCTCAATATCTTCCTCAGTCCGATAATAGGGCTGATTCTGCTGCTGATAAATATAGAAATTTTGGGTCTGGATATCATTTGCATCAACACCCATGCTGATCAGGGTCTCAATGATGGTTTTGGCGCTGTTGTTGTTATCGACGAAGGCTTCTTGAATATCCGCTGATTGTGAGCGCACGCCAATGTTGACATGAGCGATATCGGGTTCAAGTTTGACGGTTCCTGTGCCGGTCACGTTCATCGTTCGCTGGGTTTCCCCACCCGCTGCTAGGGGGGTAAAGCCAGTTACAAGCAAGGCTAATATGACAATAGCCGCAATGGTTAAAAATGTCTTTTTCACAGTTATCCTCCTTATATTAATTCGATAGGATTTCCTTTTGGTGAGCCGCGTTCTTTGCGGCTCACCCGTTAGAAAGGATAAGGTTTGGTTAGTTTAGTTCGTAGGTCAGGTTGCATTCCATGATGATGGAAAGGGTGCCGGCTGCAATTGGTACAGACGACTCGGCATAAGCACCGCCTTTGGCATCATAGTAGGTGATTGGAACGCTTCCGCTGGAGACGTTGATGTTGAGAAGATCACCAAGTTCTACACCTGCATCCGCAGCAATAGTTTCAGCTTTTGCCTTGGCGTCTTGGATAGCCAGTTTGCGAGCTTCAGCTACAGCAGTCTCTCGATCGTCGACATCGAAACTGATGCCGTAGATGTTATTCGCACCGGCGCCAACGACTGTGGAGAGCACTTCACCCAGGCTGGGCAGGTCTCGGACGATCACGACCACCGTATTTTCTACAACGAAGTAGCGTCCTGTGATCTCACCCGTCATCGGATCGTAACGATCTGAGGGGTAGATATTGAAGTTTGAGGTCTGAATGTCTTCTTCTGCGACACCCTTTTCCTTCAATGCACTGGCAATTGCGTTTGCTTTTTCCGTGTTGCCATTCAAGGCTTCGGTGACTTCTTCTGCTTCCGTCCGAACACCAATGTTGATTGTGGCGATATCCGGAACGACGGTCACCCGACCCGTACCGTTGACGCTCATTGAGCGGGTGCTTTTTGATTCAGTCGGAACTGTTGGGACGACGCAAGCAGAAAGGAGACCAATAGCAAGCAAGCCGACAATGATTAGAGATAGTTTGTTTTTCATGAGATTGTTCCTCCATAAAAATATTTAGTTTTTTATTTTTCATCGTTTAGACGCAGAATGGTTTAATAAAGTTCCAACTTTGGTGATAAAAGTCATTGTAATCATTATACGCCGCACATATTGACGCATTTGGGGTTTTCGACTATCTTTAAGGAGATCACTCTTAATGTGGAGCAGGCATGTTCTTTATTCAGGGACAACTGAGCGAGAACAAATGCGGGCTTTGAACCGAGATGCCTGCATATTTTTATTTAACCTTGCAGATGGCTCCAATTAAGACGGAACAGGTTATTGTTAAACTCACCAAATCAAATTAAATAGGAGAGATTTTTATGGCAGAAACAACCAACGCATTTGCAATGGCCCAGCAGCAATTCGATCATGTAGCAGATCAGCTGGGTCTTGATCATCAGGTTCGCGAGATTCTACGCTGGCCCATGCGGGAATTTCACTTGCGGATCCCGGTTCGCATGGATGATGGAAGCACGCGTGTATTTCAGGGATTCCGTGTGCAGCATAATGATGCTCGGGGACCGAATAAGGGCGGTTTGCGTTTCCATCCGAATGAGACAATCGATACCGTTCGGGCTCTATCTATGTGGATGACCTGGAAATGTGCTGTAGCCGATATCCCGCTGGGCGGAGGTAAGGGTGGTATTGTGGTCGACCCAGCAACCCTGTCTGTTGATGAAAAAGAACGCCTTTGCCGATCCTTCGTGCGCAATCTTTGGCGCGAAATTGGACCGCGGCAGGACGTGCCCGCTCCTGATGTTGGTACAACACCTCAGATGATGGGTTGGATGATGGACGAATATTCCCGGATCACCGGGGTCTATACTCCCGGGGTGATCACGGGCAAACCCGTTGGCGGCGGCGGCTCATTAGGAAGGACCGAGGCAACAGGTTCTGGCGTTATCAATACCGTTCGTGAAGCAATGCGCCGCCTTAAACTGGATCCCACAAAATCGGTGGCAGCCATCCAGGGCTTTGGAAACGTTGCCCAATATGCTGCCAAAGGCTTTATTGAGATGTTGGGCGGTAAAGTGGTCTGCGTCAGCTATTGGGATCGTGAGGATCGCGCACCCTATACTGTCAGCAAGGCGGATGGCGTTGAACCTGATTTCTTAATGGAGATCACCGATCAATATGGGACGATCAACAAGGACAAAGCCGTCAAAGCTGGCTATGCCATTGAAGCGGGTGATGCCTGGCTTTCAAAGGAAGTCGATGTGCTGATCCCGGCTGCGCTGGAAGGGCAGGTCAATGGAGAGACCATCCAAAAGGTTCACAGTCGTGTGAAGATCCTGGCGGAAGCTGCCAACGGACCCACCACACCCGAAGCTGATGAAACCTTGATCGCTAATAACATCTTTGTGATCCCGGACTTCTTGTGCAACGCCGGCGGCGTGACCACGTCTTACTTTGAAGGCGTTCAGAATGACATGAACTTCTACTGGACCAAGAAGGAAGTCCTTGAAAAGCTGGATGATAAGATGACGCAGGCTTTTGAGGGTGTCTATAATATGGCACAATCCCAGGGCGTTTACATGCGGGATGCTGCCTATATGGTGGCAATTGACAGCGTGGTGAAGGCAATGGAATTGCGAGGATGGCTCTAGGCAGGTTTTATTCAATCAAATAAGCGAAACCCCGGTTTCATTGCCGGGGTTCTTGCATTTATATTCTTAATCGCACCATCATCCACCCAAATGGGATGGAGATGACAGCCTCTCTATTCGTTTGGTTCATTGAATGTTTCCCGATTCATTGGGATCTCTGGAATGAAGAAGATCAGAAGCAAGGCAAGAAATATTGCTCCTGCGCCCATAAGGAAAATCAGCTTAAAACCGCTTTCAATATCAGGTGCGCTGTTTTGCACCAACCCTAAAATGGCAGGAGCGATGGAGATTCCAACCATTTGAAAGAAGTAAATTGCTCCGACCGCCACACCCAACAAACGTTTTGGAACTGCAAACTGCGACACCAGGGTGTTAATGGTTGGTATTGTCCCCATCCCAAAACCAGCCACAGACGTCACAAGGACATACAACCAAATGGGTGTTTCTGCTGTGAAGCGCCACATAACAAACAGGGCGATAGAAATGATCACATAACTAACAATGTAGATCAGCTTGTATTTCCCGGTTCTTGCCAATAAGAAACCAGCTGGAATTCCCATGAAAGCGATCAGAATGCTGTAAGGTGTCAGCATCGAGCCATTGATGGTTGGACTGATGCCCATGACTTCCTGTACGAATATTGGGGAATATGTAGAGATACCCAGAGAAGCAAAGAAGAAAAGGAAGCCAGTGGCTGCAACGATGATGAACGCCCGGTTGAAGAGCACCTCAGGATCTAAAATTGGGGCAGCCGCGCGCTTTTCAATTTGGATAAAACTTATCCAGGCAGCTGTGGAGAAAAGTAATAAAATCACACCCATTCCCTGCATACCTGCTTTGCCTATCCAGGAAAACCCAAGGATGAGAGTGGTTGTTGCGATCATCATCATTAACGTTCCCCAAACATCGATTTTGGGCTTACTGGATTGAATGCTTTTGGGCAAAGCAACTGCCGTAATACCGCCTGCGATTAAAAGAAGTGGGATGGTGCCCCAATACAGGCCACGCCAACCTGGCACGCTTTCAGCGATGATCCCGCCTAAAACGGGTCCGATCAATGATGCAATACCGGTGGGCAGGTTGAGTAATCCAGTCCACTTAGCGCGCTCTCGAGCGGAAAACAGATCACCCACAGCAGAAAAACACAACGGGACGATTGGCCAATGCCCGATGCTCATGAAAGTGACGGACGCGACCAGAAGCGGCATCGTGGTTACCTGTGTGGTCAACACCAGTCCAATTCCGAAAATCGTGATCGAAACGATCAAGATGGCGCGCCGCCCGTAGATGTCCGATAGTTTACCAAACAGCAGTGTGGTGATGGAGCCTGCCAACGCTGGCAGTGCTATTAACCAGGAGAAGAGTGCCATCCCATCAAATTCAGCGATCATTTGCGGTTGGGCAATATTCCTGGCATTGATAAAAAGGTAACTGGCAAATTGGGTGAAAAAGACTGCCCATACACCAAGAGGTATTTTTCTATGCATTGATTGATCTTTCATCATCGAAACCGGTCCTTCATATAAAAATCACCCTTACCTGAAAAAGTTTCTTGGTCATTGCTCATTGATTTCCATAAGGAATTAAACCGACAATGGGATGAGGAACATATGGCGCCTCTAGGTATTTCATCTCTTCAGGTGTCAATTCGACGGCCAATGATTCGACTGCATTTTCGAGGTGCGGCATCTTTGTAGCCCCGATGATTGGTATCACAACAGGTTTTCTATGTCGCAGCCACGCCAGTGCAATATCTGCCATGGGGACTTCGTGTTTTACGGCAATCTCAGCCACATGCTCAATGACCAATCTGTCTGAATCAGCCGTCGCGTCATATTTCTGTTTTGCAATCGGATCTGTTTCCAAGCGTGTTGTCGTCTCTGACCATTTCCGGGCTAATCTCCCCGATGCCAATGGGCTGTAGGGTGTGACCGCAATCTTTTCTTCGATGCAAAGCGGGATCATTTCACGCTCTTCTTCCCGGTAAATCAGGTTGTAATGGTTTTGCATTGAAACAAAGCGAGTCCAGCCGTTGGCTTCGGCCACGTGCAGCGCTTTCTGGTACTGCCACGCGTACATGGCGGAAGCACCGAGATACCTGACCTTTCCTGCCCTGACAATGTCATCCAGTGCCGCCATGGTCTCTTCGATCGGGGTATTGTAATCCCAGCGGTGAATAATATAGAGATCGACATAATCCGCCCTCAGACGCTTAAGGCTCTGGTCGATCTGGCTCATGATGTGTTTGCGGGAAAGGCCGCCGCCATTGGGTCCCGCACGCATTGTACTGAAAACCTTGGTGGCGATCACGACCTCATCACGATTGGCAAAATCCTTCAACGCTTTGCCCAGGATTTCCTCGCTCTTGCCAAAGGCGTAAACATTGGCTGTATCGAAGAAATTGACCCCCAAATCCAGCGCTTTTTTGATGATGGCCCGGCTGTTTTCTTCATCCAATGCCCATGGATTGTGAACCCATCCCGCTGCAGAACCAAAACTCATGCAACCCAGGCAAATCGGGGAGACATCTAATCCGGTATTTCCAAGTTTAATGTATTCCATAGCTATCTCCTAAAATGATATTTTTATAGTTGTCCCCATCAGCGAGGGGAGGATCATCGAACGACACCATACGTGTCAGATTTTGTTTATCGGCTGTCCACACGTGTCCTCACCTGTGTATAACAAGTTCATTTTGTCCAGACATCTAATCTCTCAAGATCACCTCAAATGCCAGACTTCCGCGTGTCAATCATCCAACATTCTTTCACCCAGCCATTTCACCATTTCAGGATTGCGATGGTCGAAGAAACAACTTGTTTTAGTATCAAGCATCGCGATGGCTGCCATATCTTCTGTGCTTAATTCAAAGTCAAACACACTGATATTCTCTACCATTCGTTCCTTGTGCGTTGTTTTAGCCAGGGCGATAATGCCTCTTTGGACAAGCCAGCGAAGAATGATCTGGGAAACACTTTTGTTGTGTTTTGCAGCGATCGATTGCAATAATTCATTTTGAAATGTATTATTCCTTCCCTCTGCAAAAGGTGCCCATGCTTCAACCATAACCCCTTTTTCCTCTAAGAACTTTTGCGTCTCAATTTGCTGATGGAAAGGGTTGACTTCAATCTGGTTTAATGTGGGTGAAATTTTGTTATGGATCATCAAGTCCGTTATCCGGTCAGGATAAAAGTTTGAAACCCCGATAGCCCTGATTTTCCCCTGTTGATACAGCTCTTCCATCGCTCGCCATTCACCATACACATCGCCAAAAGGTTGATGAATCAGATACAGGTCAATGTAGTCTAACTGCAATTTCCTCAGAGAATTTTCAAAAGCTTTTTTCGTGTTCTCATATCCATCACTCTGAATCCAAAGTTTAGTGGTGATGAATAGTTTTTCTCTTTCAACGCCGCTTAATTTAATTCCCCTGCCGACCGCTTCTTCATTCTGGTATGAGGCAGCCGTATCGATGTGAGTATATCCGGTTTGAATGGCATCAACCACGCACCTTTCACATTCTGCCAGATCCGTAATCTGGAAAACACCGAAACCAAGAATTGGGATTTCAACACCATTGTTCAATTTTGCAGTTTGCATCATTTCCTCCTTGCGGTTTCTATTTCTGGTTTTGTTCTGGTATCAGCAGCTTGGTGAAGGACATAGCCGCCAACTTCCACCAATCCTCTTGCTGAACATAAACTTCTGTGACCATGAAGGGATTGATCACCTCATTGCCACCAACAACGGCTAAAAGCGTTGTTTTGTTCAAAAGAATGGCAGTCGTGCCAATGATATTTACCGATACTTCATGAATATCCGCTTTCTTGTAGTGAATGCCGCCGCTTTCGATGACCTGAAGTTCTTGTTCTTTTGTCATATTTCCACCCATATGAACAAAGACAGCTTTTTCATGGAAGAGCACCTCAAGTGCGTCTACATCAAGTTCTGCCATCCAGCGCCATTTCTCCCTCGAGAGGGTCATTAATTCTTGTTCTGTTTTATCATTTTTCATGAATCACTCTAAACAATCCTAATGTGCGATGTGGTATGTTGTGTTTAATACCGATCTCCAACCACATTTATCTGTGACATAGCCGTATCTATTTCAATCAGATCTTCGGGAGTCAATTCGATATTGACTGCACCCAAATTGTCCTCTAGGTGCTTGATCCTTCGACTTCCCGGGATGGGCACGATCCACGGTTTCTGTGCCAGTAGCCAGGCCAAGGCGATCTGGGTTGGGGTGGCACCTTTATTTGCGCCGATGCTTTCGAGCAGTTCAATCACCACGCGGTTTGCTTTGATCGCTTCCGGGGTAAAACGGGGGTTGTGACTGCGGATGTCGGATGGGTCAAAAATTGCAGTCTCATCTATTTTGCCGGTCAGATACCCCCGCCCCAATGGGCTGTAAGGCACCAAACCAATGCCGAGTTCTTCACAGGTTGCCAGGACGCCGTTCTCTTCGATTGCCCGCCACCATAGGGAGTATTCGCTTTGAAGGGCGGTTACTGGCTGAACGGCATCAGCGCGGCGGATCAGGTCTGCGCTGGATTCGGAAAGCCCAAAGTGCCTGACTTTGCCTTCTTGAATCAGTTCCCTGACTGCCCCAGCTACATCTTCAACGGGGACATTTGGGTCTGGTCGGTGCTGGTAAAACAGGTCAATCGCGTCTACTCGCAGGCGTTTGAGTGACTGTTCGGCGACCCGCTTGATCTGTTCCGGTCGGCTGTCCACCCCAAATTGAGTTTGTGGTCCCTCGTTTTGGGGGCCATGTCTCCATCCAAACTTTGTGGCGATCACAACTTTCCCTTTGAAAGGTTCCAGGGCTTCACCTACCAGATCTTCATTGGTAAAAGGACCGTACACTTCTGCTGTATCAAAGAAGGTGATGCCGCAATCCACAGCAGCGTGGATGAATTCGATCATATCTTGCCGGGTTCCAATCGGTTTATCACCAAAGGTCATCCGCATACAACCCAGACCAAGAGCAGACACTTCCAGGTTGCTTTTTCCAAGTTTACGTTTTTGCATCAGCAAATCTCCTTTTCCTATACATCGATTGTTACGATTTCTTTTTCTCTCTTCAAAACAGCGTCTTCATACACGTTGATCTTATAGTTAAGAAGATCAAGCGTTTCTTGCAGCTCTGCCATTTTTCTGACAAGCTTGTCTCGCTGTTCAATTAATATGTTTTTTCTTGCATTAATGGTTTTATCTCCCTCCTTTACCAAGCTGATATATTCAATGAGGGTTTCGATTGGGATCCCTGCTTTTCGCATGCATTTGATAAATTCTATGCGTCGAATATCGATTTCCTGGAAATCCCTGATCCGGTTGTCCTTTCGGTGGACAGGCGGAAGAAGGCCGATACGTTCATAATACCGCAATGTGTCGGGAGACATCCGTCTGTTCACTCACTTTTGCTATTCTCATGGTTGCACCTCCAAAACAAGTATACAACTTAGAGTTTACTCCAAGTCAAATAATTCCTAACACTTTTAGTTAGAATTGGCTTCTTCTGGTCAGTGTAACGAATTTTCTGTAAATTAACAAAAAGAGTAGATCACGGTATCC
>DAINBD010000039.1:0-12651 GCA_036733105.1 Candidatus Brevefilum sp.
CCTCAATGGGTAAATCGGCACCGAGGTACTCCACCTGGTAACCTTCTTTGCGGAGGAGGACGGAAAGCATCAGGGATGCGATTTCATGATACTCCTCAGGTGCGCATCCAACCAACAAACGCGGTGCCTGGTTGTAGATGGGAAATGCCTGCATCAACTGCATAAGGATCGCCCGAATAAAGGCTGAGGCAAAATGCTCGGTTGCAATTCGGATCTCACCCCGGTACCAGGCTTCCCCAACCTCATACAGGCAGGGCGTGAAAATATCAAAGAAGATCGTGTTGAGATCGAACACGCTTTGAATCGTACTCAAGATTTTCCTAGCCTCTTCTTCATTGTGCGTGGTTAGGGCATTATACAATTTCTCGGCGTACACTTTTGGTGGATGTGTGGGTTGTTTGGCGGGTTCGGGTGCGATCACGGAGGGAAGCGCTTCTGGCCAGATGCCCTTATTCCGCAGATCTTTATATTCTCGCACTGCAGTGCTGATGGCAAGTCCGCCATCGAGGCGGTGGGTGATCCAGCGAATGATCTGGATGTCACGTTCGGAATAAAGCCTGTAGTTGTTGTTCAATCGGTCTGGGTCCAAAAAATTATAACGGCGTTCCCATGCCCGAAGAGTTACCGGGCGGACGCCGGTTCGTTCGCTGATGATTTTAATGGTGTACCTGGGATCTTCTGAATATTCTGCAATTGAGACCATTTTCTCTTCCTTTTAATGACCTTCGACAATCCTGCTACAATTTTACCTCGGATTCCACCCACTGGCGGTGAAGATTTCTTCCAAAAAGATCCGGCGCTCAACGGGAGTCATTGGTCGAGGCTGGGCATAATCTTCCAGGATGGCGGTCAGCAGTTCTGTGCTGAGGTGTCTGCCGTCATAGAAGGTGTGGCGTTGAATTTTTTCCCATCGGGTTTGCAGGATCTGGTTTCCATAGTCATCAATGATCCCCATCTGGTCAAAGAATAAATTCCCCAATCCATAGTCAATGACTGTATCGTTGTAAAATGTCATACCCTTGGGGCGATGCGCCTGGCTGCCGTTGACAATCACAGCACCCGATTGTGCCAGGAGTCCGAAATCTTCGATGTGGTGGGATTCTTGGAAATTGTAATAATCCTCATAGTACTGGAGTGTGGCAATCGGAAGGATGCCATCCTCCCTCAGGTTGCTGATCTCAGCGGTCATCCACTGGTAATCGCCGCAGCGTGCTGCCCCACCGTGGTCTTCGGTTGCCCAGGCGAAATCAGGCCCTGGCGCATTGCAGCCGATGAAGGCGATCCGGTTCCCGTTATGGGTGATGACAAGTGGGCTTTTGGCTTCCTCAAGATTGCGCCCTCCGCCATAGGTTTGCATGCCGCTGTTCTTATAGATATCCAGTGTATAAGGCACAACATCTTCGCCATAGACATACAGAGAATCGTTGTTGTGATTCCCGGTCAGTTCGATGATATCGGCACCGACATATTCAAAAAGTTCGAGATACTCTGGATTGCTGCAGAACAGAAGCATCCTTGAGTCTGGATTGGGAAAGGGGCAATCTTCATAGAATGAGACTTCATTGCTGATGTGGGCCAGATCCGCCTCTAATAACCATTCGCGGATGGCTTCACCGGGGTAAAGGATCCCTTTGGTTTCCATTTGGTACGCTGTTGCCCGCACCAACGCAGTCACCCCTGTCATGACCAGGGTGGTCATCTTCTCTGGGTCACGATTGGTGGCTTGAATGGCGTCCGTTAGACGCTGGATCATCTCATCGCTGATCGTTTCAAGGCTATCTTGCTTCTGGATGAGTTGAAAGCTAAACGCTAGAGGATAGTAAGTTGTCTCAAAGGATTTTTGAAGCGGAGAATAACTACTGATGCTGATCACTTTGAGCTTTGGATCCAATTTTTCGAAGGGAATGATCGCCCAGGCATTTTCTTCCCATAATTTTTCAATGTCAGGGATGTCCTGATAGGTCGTAATGGTTAATGCATTACCCGGAAACCAGCGGACTTCGATGATCTCACGGACAATTTCCGGAACATAGAGCTTTGTGATGGAACCGAAGGGTCCGTGGCGGTGACCGCCCCAATAAAGGCGCAGGTCATTCAGGTTGACATTGTCCGTCAGGGTGGGAAACGGGGCAACCAGGGCATAGATCCAGCTGGACGTGGAAAGCAATCTGCCTTCCGGGGCTTTCTCTGCTGGACCCAACCAGAGCGGTGAAGACGGGTCATCGCTCAGGGTAATGCCTGGTAGGGCTTGCTCAGTGATCAGGCCGGATGGTAGGGAGCTGTCCAGATAAAGCCCGATCGGATCAAGGGTAGGCGCGTTCGTCGGGAGCGGCTGTTTCTCAGGCGGGCTGGTTGCTATTAGATCGTCGGTGATTTGAGTTGGTGGCAGGGAGGTTGATGCACTGGAAGGCGTGCAGGCTGTCAACAAGAAGATTATGATCACGAAGGGTGCAATGCTTTGAGAAATTTTAGAAATTTTTGGGACCATTATGATAGAAAGTTACAGAGCATTTTTGGGGGGCAAGTGCAACCCACACCTGATTGTCGCCAATATTTCGAATTGGTGAGAACGAGTCACCATTATTGAGCAGCTCCCCTGTATGCTGCTTATGTAATACAGAGGAGCTGCCTGAATTGTTGTTATTGTTTCGACCGCTGAATTAGTACTGAATCACCCGGGGCATCATTTTCGCTTGAGCGACCCAATCTGCAACCTGACGCTGCGAGGGGAGTTGGCGAACCAATTTCTTCTCTTGATTTGTCTCAACCAGTTTAGCATAGAGATTGTCTGGATTGCGCTGGGCAAGCTCTGGGACGGTATCCACGCCGGCTTCTTCCAAAAGGTCAGAGTATTCCTCAGCTACACCTTTGATCCGATACAGGTCAGCATGATTGACCCATTCCAGAATGAGTTTTCCATTGATGCCTGTCTTCTCAGCAAGCTCTTCACGCCCTTTAGGCATGGCACCTTTTTTGAGCAGCTTGTTGGTGGTTGTGATGCCAACTGCCATTAATTTTTCTGCATAGACTGGACCAATTCCTTCAATATCGATAATTTTTGCCATTTAGATCTCCTTTTTTAATTGGCTTATTGAACTGTAGATTTCATATCCATTATGGTTACAAAACCGATTACTATTGAACCTTCATTTTTCATTATTGATTATACACAATAATTGAATTTTTGAAACCTGTAAGCTATTTGAAAAAAATTTTGCTTGTGGATCTCCTGAAACTGATATGGCAAGATGCTCATGTTAAGTCACATCCTGGAGCAGAAGGAGATGAACGTTTGAACATAAATTTTTATCTCTATCTTTAGGGTGTATAATTTTGGGGTTATGTCCGAAACCCATTCGAAATTGAATCTCAATATTATCCTCTTTACCCTTTCACGAACGGTGCTCAACACAAGCTACCGCATGGTTTACCCGTTCCTGCCGATCTTTGCCCAGGGATTAGGGGTGGATGTTGCAACGCTGGCAATAGCTTTATCCATTCGTTCCTTTTTGGGCGTTTTTGGCCCCTTTTTAGCAACCATTGCGGATACGCACACCAGGAAGTCCGGTATTTTGCTTGGGTTGGGATTGTTCACCGCCGGGAGTGCTGTGACCGGGCTGTGGCCGCAGTTCTGGGGGTTCATTATCGGGACAAGCCTCGTTTTACTCGGTAATGGGGTTTTTATCCCCTCACTAAATGCCTATCTTGGCGATCAGGTGCCATATGAACGGCGCGGGCGCATTCTTGCGATCACCGAATTGAGCTGGGCACTGGCATTTATCCTTGGTATTCCTTTGGTTCAATTAATGATTGAAGCCAATTCTTGGGTGACTCCCTTCTTCTATCTGACGATCATTGGCGTTTTGTTCTTTGTTGTTTTTATGCTCCTGCTGCCCTCTCACACAATTGCGAAAACGGAATCAAATACGATTTGGCGAAATATGGGGCGTGTTTTCAGCACCTGGCCAGCTCTGGCGGGCTTGTTGATGGGCTTATTTTTCACGGGTGCCAATGAAATGATCAATTTAATTTTTGGGGTCTGGATTGGGGATCAATTCGGGCTGAATTTTGCGGCATTAACCGTTGCATCAATGGTTATCGGATTTTCTGAGTTGGGTGGGGAGATATTCTCGACGTTTTGGTTGGATCGGTTTGGTAAAAGGCGGATGATCCTGGTATTTCTTGGATTGAACAGCCTGTGTGCCCTCGCCCTGCCGTTAACAGGGACTTCCTTACCCTGGGCGCTGGCTGGTCTGGGACTGTTTTATGTGACCTTTGAGATCACCATAATCAGTACGCTAACAATGATGACGGAGATCTTGCCTTCAGCCAGGGCGACCATTATGGCGATGACCGTGGCTTCCTTCTCGTTGGGGCGGATGCTGGGTGACCTGATCGCCCCGGATTTATACGGGCTTAGTTTTTGGGCGACCAGCCTGGGCGCGGTTGGTTTGAATCTTTTGGCAGCGGGATTTCTAACACAGGTGCGTGTCGTTCGACCTGTGTCGAATCAGGGTGGTTAATATTTTGGCATTAAACAAACTGAGATAGATTTGGTTGCCCGTATGCCTATTAAGATCATTTGGTGACCTCGATTTGCCACTCGGGTCCGTGTCCGATCTTGAACAGATCGCTAAAGCTGCCCCGGTTGACAGCCAAACCGACACGCATGAGCTCATTGTTATAAAGAATCGGCTCTCCGATCTCGGCATTTCCAAAGGTCTTCACAAACAAAACACGCTGCGAAAAGGCAACCTGTCCCTCGTGGCGAATGGTCACTTGCAGCCATTCTTCAAAATTAAAGCCGGCTTGGATGAATTTGTCTAACGGGAAATTCGTCCAGAGGTTTCCGAAATTGGGATCGTTGATCTCAATAATCCCCCTGGCAGAACCCTCCTCAATAACCGGTTCATGTATGGCATGAGCGATCACTTCCTTCACGTCATACTTGGGACCGACTTCTTCAAAGGTGATGATACCGCTGGCCAACCGGGCTGCACAATAGGAAAACAGATCGCGCCCATGAAAAACGCTGACATCCTCGGTATTTTTCCCTTTCAGGCGGTTGATGGATTCATCAATCTCCCGGACTTCACGGATGCCGACGCCATATTTGAGATGGGTGAGCGACCCATTATCCGGGCTGACGACGTAATAGCCATCCGATGTCTGTGCAACACATGCCCGGCGCTTTGTCCCAACGCCCGGGTCGACCACTGAAACAAAAATGGTTCCCTTAGGCCAGAAGGACATGGACTGATATAGGCGGTAGGAAGCACTCCAGGTGTCAAATTTTGGCAATTCGTGAGACCCATCAATGATCTCTAATTCAGGGTCCACACTTTTAACAACGCCGTACATGGCACACACTGCGCCTTCTTTGTAGGTGAAATCGGTCTGATAGACAAGGATGGGTTTCATAAGGGGGACTCCTAAATAAAGGGATTGTAAAATCTGCTTTGATTGATGAAGATGGATACACAAACGGTGGCGATAAAGATAAGAGATGAGACCAGGAGCGCAAAATGGTCAGATCGGGTCATCTTTCGGCTGGTGTACCAGGTGCGGGTCTTGGCCTTACCAAAGCCGCGCAAATCCATCGCATTGCTGATCAATTCAATCCTGTCAAGCGAAGAAAAGATGAGCGGGATGATGATCAACAAGCCATTTTTAATCCGATTCCCAAGCTTGGCTTTGCGAGAAAGTTCAAGCCCGCGAGCTTGTTGGGCAAGGCTGATATCGTGGTAGTCCCGTTGGACATCCGGAAAATAACGCAGGGTGAGTGCCACGGCATAGGATACTTTGTAGGGTACACCGATCCGATTCAGCGAGGAAGCAAATTCACTTGGGTTGGTGGTGAGAAGGAAGATGATACCAAAGGGGATCACGGAGGCGTATTTCACCATCTTAGTGACGCTGTAGAGCAACTGCTCCTGGGTGAGAGAGAATCTACCGTAGAGCTTCATGATCGGGTGATATGTTCCGTAGATTTCCACACCCATTTCAGGGTTGAAGAAGAAGGAGATGATCGCATTGGTCAGGATGAAGATAAATACGTAGATGATCATCAGGCGGATCTGTGAAAATTTTATCTTTGAAATTATCAGAATGAAAATAGAAAAGACCATCACAGCCAGAATGACACGGATGTCATAGGAATACATCACGGCAAAGGTGAGCAGGAGGAAGCAGATCAATTTGGTCAAACCCGAAAGACGATGAATGGGTGAATCGATTCGGTCGTACGAGAAGAGCTTGGCTTTGACGTTCATCGGTTCTTCAATCTCCTTTCGTAATCGATAAAGCCCTGCACAAAGCCTGTGCCATCCGAAAAACCTGCCATCTGTGCCAGGTGATAGAGCGAGGTTTCTTTCAGATTTGCCTTTTGGATCACATCGTGATCGGTGAGGACAACAGAAGCGGCTGTATCAGCGATGACCTGACCGCCAGCCAGGACAATCGCACGTGGGGTATATTCCAGCATCAGGTGCATATCGTGGGTGATCAAGATGATCGTCACACCCATCTTGTTGATCTCGACCAGGAATTCCATGATCTCTGTGTAGTGACGAAAATCCTGTCCAGCAGTGGGCTCATCCAGGATCAGGACTTTTGGTCCAAGGGCGAGGATTGAGGCGATGGTGACGCGTTTTTTCTGGCCATAGCTCAGGGCAGAAATCGGCCATTCAATAAAGGGGGATAAACCGCACACCTTTAACACTTTTTCAACCCGCTCCTTGATCTCCTCCTCTGCCACATCCCGAAAGCGCAATCCAAGCGCAACCTCATCATAGATCAAATTCTTGGAGATCATCTGGTTTGGATTCTGAAGGACAACACCGATGATCTCAGCACGTTCTTTGATCGATTTGTCCTTGATGTTTTCACCGCGGTAATAGATAGCGCCTGTGTCTTCTTTTTCAAAGCCGCACAGCAATTTGGAAAGCGTTGATTTGCCTGCGCCGTTTTTTCCCACCAGGGAGACCATTTCCCCTTCTCGAATATCAAAGTTGATATCTTGGAGAACGGGGCGGATCCCATCATAGGAAAATGAGACCCCTTCCATCTTGATGACAGAAGGTTGGCGCGAGGTTGGTTCTGCCGGCCGAATGCCTGCTTGCCATACCCTGAGGGCATCTTTGGAAAGATGCGCCTTTACTGAAGTAATATAGCCGGGTAGCATCTCGCGGTTGACATCCACACCTGCATATTTCAATGCGGTGACATAGAGCGGTTCTCTGATTCCGGTTTTGATCAGAATGTCGGATGAAACCAGGGAATGGGCATCCATATCCGCAATGATCCTGCCATCATCGATCACGATGATCCGATCCACATGGCGATGTAAGACGTCTTCCAGGCGATGTTCAATGATAATGACGGTTTTGTCTGAGTTATTGTGAATATCGTCAATGATCTCAATCGCCGTTTTTCCCGTTGCCGGGTCTAGGTTGGCAAGCGGTTCGTCAAACAGGAGGATATCCACATCATTGACCATCACCCCTGCCAGTGATGTGCGTTGTTTCTGTCCGCCGGAAAGCTCGAAGGGCGAAGAGGTGAGTAAGGATTGCATTTCCACCATCTCTGCCACTTTGCTGACACGCTGATGCATCTGTGTGTGTGGGACATTATCATTTTCAAGAGCAAATGCAATGTCTTCACCAGCCGCAAGACCGACAAATTGACCATCAGAATCCTGGAGCACGGTCCCCACACTTTTGGATAATTCGAAGATGTTTTTATTGTGTGTGGGCTCACCATTAATGGTCAGGCTGCCGGTTATCTCACCTTTATAGGAAAAAGGGATCAAGCCATTGATGCAATTGCCTAGCGTGCTCTTGCCGCTGCCGCTGGGACCAACAATCAGGATCTTTTCACCCTGAAAAATTTTTAAATTAATATCGAATAGCGTGGGTTCAGCCTGGCTGAAATATTGAAAAGTGAAATCTCTAAATTCGATGATGGCTTGTTTTTCCATGTATACTCTTCTAACCAATGTCACAAGGATTCATTTTACCAAACTATTCAGAAATGATTCTGCACCTGCGGAAAATTAATCACCAAGGAGAAAATTTGATTTCGAAGATTGTTTCACAGGGCGGTTAAAAAAAAGGATGGCTGGCGTCTGATCACGCCAGCCATCACCGGGGAAAACGTGGCTATATAGATTTTTTATTTATCCTCTTGAGAGGCTGCCCTTCTTGGTTCGGGTGGCTGCATAGGCAACCAGGAGCAGCGTGCCGAATACGCCAGCGCTGACGATATTCATCAAAGCTGCTGTGATGCCCTGGGTGAAGACAAAGCTGGCTGGTTCCTGGTAGATCAAAATATCCAGGACAGGAGCGACAACAACCCAGGCAATTACATTGCCAATCGCCTGGATGATGTTGAAGGTAAGGATATCCTTGCCCTTGAATTCACCTTCTTCCACGCGGGTTCGTTTGAAGGCGAAACCGAAAATGAAGCCGGAGACGCCGCTGGCAATCACCCAGCTCCACCATGGTGAGCCGTATTGAACTGCATCACTGAGGGCATGCCCGATGAATTGGATCAGGGCACCAGCAATCGGTCCAAATAGGGTCGCCATGAAGGCGCCTAAGCCGTAAGCCGTCTGGAAACTGGTTTCGGGAATGGGGGATGGAATTTTGACATACATGAATAAGAGCGTGAAGAGTGCTGCGCCAATGCCGATGGCAACGATCGTGCGGGTGTTAACTTTGAACATAATATCTCCTTGTGATGAATGAAAACATTGTTTGGATCCTTCCCCAATTCTGGTTGTCAAGATTTGGTGTTTATTATCTTTACGCAGACCCAAAAGGGATGGATCGATAAACATAAAAATTCTTCCAGTTAACTAATTTTCTTTAATTTCGTTTTACTTTGACATCGCCTCCTTTCAATTGGACGCTTTTTCTTTGTTAGATGTTCGCAAAAGAATAACAAAGAACAACACAATGCAATTTTACATTCATGGCTAGTTGCTGTGAACGGCATGCAAGCAAAATGAGCAATCTTTAATAATTTTAACACGATTAACCGTAAAGAGGTTACGGGGTTTTCAATGAAAATACTTTTTTGATGAAGGAATTAATAAACCAAGAGCCAATATTTTCAATATTTACACCTTTAGAGATAAAGAGAATATTAAGCAAAAAGGAATATGAAAAAAGGATGATTCCTAATAATCTCAGATAATTTATGAGGTTCTGCGATTCCTCTCACAATGGCAAAGATGAAATACATTTATTCGATGTTATCTCTTTTTTGTAAATTGTGACGCGCACAAAGCAGCTGGATATTTAGAGGGTCCCGTGAGGATCCACCCTTTGAATATGGAATGATATGATCAAAGTGAAGATTGTCTGAGCTCCCACAAATGACACATTTACCATGGTCACGTTTCCAAACTTCTCGTTTTACCCATGATGGAATAATGCGTGGATGATCAATGATTGTTTGCTCACTCTTTTGTTCATATTGGTCTTCAATTAATTCGAGTTTAAATTTAAAAACCTTACGACCGGCAATTTTCTCAACCCAGGCATCAACCAAGCGAAAAAATCCATTATAAGTCCAAATTCCAGATCGAATTTTTTCATACACTTTTACGATCTCTGCAGGGTTCCCTTTTTTGTGCGCGCATGCAGCTTCAAAAAATTTCCCATTCTGGGTTAAAGAGCCACTTGGGTTGTTCATGGGTTGATCAAGTGATTTGGGGTTAGATATATTACCCCTTTTAGGTTCATCATGTCCTTCATAAATCAGTATTTTTCCCTCAGCTTCTGTATAATCTTCGTAGGGTGCACCCGGGCGAGTACTCATGAGGATGACACTATATTTGTCGCTTAGTCGATAATTCATCCCGCGCTGTAAATTTACCCCTTCTTCTATGCACATTTCAAAATAGGATATTACTTCACCAACGTCCAACATTTTAAATTCACCTCAACAATCAAATTTACCACACCAGCGAGATCAAACGCAAGGAGCGCTACTCGACCAGGATTCGATAGATCACAGAGGATATGCCGCCAATAGTAAGTGCATAATGCATAGTAGCATAGTAGGGTGGGTTCGATTTTGAACCCACCACGCCAGTAAGGGTAATTATATGCCCTCACCAGCAATTGGATAATTATATCAGCCCTCAAAGGCCCGGTCAGAAGACCGGGGCTAGTCATATACGGGATGCGTTTTCATAAATTTCAAGCAGGCCGTCAGGCCATACAAAACAGGTACCCCTCAAACACCCCAGATCCCCGGGATTTTCTCTGCGTTTTGGGTAAGAATATTTTTTCCACTGCAATGCTGATTTCTATACTCGATAGCAATTTAAATCCCGGGGATCTTAACCACGCCACCTCAAAACGGCTTTTACTGTGAGAAGTTGCCAGCGCCAGCTGACTGATGAGGTTTATTGATTTACTTGGTCCCTCATCAAAGCAGGTACCCCTCAAACACCCCAGATCCCCAGGATTCTCTCTGCGTTTTGGGTAAGAATATTTTTTCCACTGCAACGCTGATTTCTTCACTCGATGGCAATTTAAATCCCCACAAGGATGAGGACAGGCAGCCGTCAATCTGGTCGCTGGGCGTTGAAACCCTCATGGAAAGTGACGGTGTCTTGCGGGTAGGCGCCATCAAAGGAAAGTGCGAAGAACGCTTCAGGCGGAACCCCTTCGCAGCCGAGATCGGGCGGGTTGATAAACCCAAATTTTGGGTAGTATTCGGGATGCCCAACCAGGCAGCAGCCTTTGGCGCCCATCTTTTGCAATCGTGCTAGTCCTTCCCAGATCAGGGCTTTGCCAATACCCATCCGCTGATACGAGGGCAAGACAGAAACTGGTCCAAGCCCATACCAGCCACGGGTCCCATCGGAAATGGTCACGGGCGAGAATGCAATATGACCAACAACCTCTCCATCCACTTCAGCCACCAACGAAAGCGCTAATGCATTGGCTTCCCGAAGCGCCTCAATGATGTATTGTTCCGTATGGTCGCTAATTTCCATGGTTTCGAAGGCAGCCGCGGTCACTTCGGTGATGGTGGCATAATCCTCCCTGGTTTCGTCTCTTATCAAGAGATTTCGTTCTGTCATGGTAATCTCATTCTTTGTGGTATGTGTAAAGATTTTCTTTGGATAAATATACAACAGAAAACGGAATGTTGGTACTTACAATCAGTCGGGTAAAAAAGCGCTCTCCAAACAAGGAAAGCGCTCATGGTTATTTATTTTCGCATGATTATCCTGCCATAACGGGTCTGACCTTATACCCGTATATCTGAATCGGTCATCATCAATTGGATAAGCGTTGTTTTATAGGCTTCACGAGTCTCGTTAGCACCCAAAAAAGCGATATCCATATCAAAATTTTAGCTGTTGGTTGAAAAAATTGGTTCGAATTTGGATAAAGCATTAACAACTAACATTACCTATAAAAAGTTTTCACAATCTTCAACTGCATAAAATAACAAAATTGCTGCTTGATTCAGAAAGACTTTTCCCATTCCCCCTTGACAATTATATCGCTTCGCGTTATATTGTGTATATACGATATATACAGTTTGGAAGGAGTAATGGGAGTAATGGAAATTCTATCTGTTCAGAACCTGAACAAGCACTATCCCAAGTTCGACCTGAAAAACGTCTCTTTCAGCCTTGAACCGGGCTATATCATGGGCTTCATCGGACGCAATGGCGCGGGCAAGACCACTACCATCAAATCCATCATGCGCCTTGTCCACCCCGATTCAGGGACAGTCGCCGTGCTGGGCAAGGATTTCGCTGCCGAAGAATTTGCCTGCAAACAGCAGATCGGGCTAGTTCTTGGTGAGGTATCCTATTATCCAACGAAAAAAATTTCAGTCATCGCCGACGTGACTCGCCGTTTTTACCTCGAGTGGGATGCCAATGCCTTTGAAGGCTATCTCAAACGTTTTGACCTCGACCTCGACAAGACCGTCAAGGAACTTTCTGGCGGCATGCGCGTCAAGTTCGCTCTTGCCCTAGCCCTCTCGCACAACGCCCGCCTCTTGATCCTCGACGAGCCCACCACTGGATTGGATCCTGTCTCGCGGGACGATTTGCTTGAACTTTTCCAGGAACTAATCGAGAACAGCGAACGCAGTATCTTTTTCTCCACGCAAATCACATCCGATCTCGACAAGTGCGCTGATTACATTACCTACATCAAAAAGGGAGAAATTATCGCCAGCACCTCCAAAGATGACCTGGTAAATTCGTATAAGATCGTCAAAGGTACCAGAGCACAACTCACCGAAACCCTGCTGCCCCAACTGATCGGCTGCAAAAAGAATGACTTTGGTTTCACCGCTCTCTTGCGCACAGACAACTTGCCATTCGCAGCCGGATTGGAGATCGCCCCTTCGGATCTCGAATCCATAATGATCCACATCGAGAAGGAGTAAAAAATTATGAAAGCACTGCTTTATAAAGAAATCAAACTGGCGATGCACCCGACCACCTACCTGTTTATGGCGATTGGTGCGATGCTAATGATCCCTTCTTATCCCTATTACGTGGCTTTTGTCTACACCTGCCTGGGTATCTTCTTCATTTTCCTAACCGCCAGAGAAAACAAGGATATCTTTTTCACCGCTTCCCTGCCGGTTAGAAAAAGCGATGTA
>DAINBD010000040.1:0-12368 GCA_036733105.1 Candidatus Brevefilum sp.
GTCTTGTTGATTCATTCCAACAGGGTTCCCCCCCCGTCCCGGCAGATGTTAGCGCCGTCAGCAGCGGATCCCCCGGCATGATCCTGACATCAGCCTCCCCCAGTTCCTGCGTGCTGATCAAATGGCCTGTCTTTGAAAATAATCTGCAAGGATTAGCCCAAGCCATCATTCAACAGCTCATCCGTTTTTGCGGGATTGATACCCGAGACATGCAACAAGAAGACAACACCCAAACGCTAATCCTCAATAAAGAGATCGCCTGGCGGCTCAGGCGCCATCCCCTGTTTTATGATGGTGATTGAGGATTCAGCTCAACCCATTTGATTGAGTCAATACCCGAGAAACGTGTTTTCATAACCGAATATGCCTGGGGGTTATTATCCACAAGGATAAATCGTCGCCCAAGCTCAAGGCAGACTTCACCTGTTGTACCGCTGCCGGCAAAGAAATCAAGCACAAGATCACCACGATTGGATGAGGCGGCAACGATCCTGCGCAAAATGCCAACAGGCTTTTGTGTCGGATAGCCTGTTTTTTCCTTGCTGTTGGTCCCCACAATCGTGTGCCACCAAGTATCGGTCGGGTACTTGCCCAGGTTTGCCTTTTCCTTACCCACCAGACCAGGCGCCATATAGGGGATCCGGTCCACTTCATCACGATTGAATGTGTAATGAGATGGATGTTTGACATAAAAAAGAATGTTATCGTGTTTTGCCGGCCAGCGGTTCTTTGACCGACCGCCAAAATCGTATGCCCAGATGATCTCATTAATAAAGCAATCTCTGCCAAAGATTTCGTCCAATAAAATCTTGCAGTAATGCACTTCCCGGTAATCTATATGAAAATAAAAGCTTCCTTCTGGTTTCAGGAGCCGATAAGCCTCCTGCAGTCGCGGCTCAAGATATCCCAGATAGTCATCAAAATAATCCCGGTAAGCACGCTCACCAATCACTGTGGTTTGATAGCGGTTGCCCCCAAATCCCACCCGGTCACCGTTTTCATCCTTTTCAACGGAGATTTGTTGCCGTGCCTGGCTCTTACCAGTATTGAACGGCGGATCGATGTAGATCAGATCAACACTCCCCTTTGGCAGACTGTTCAGCACCTCGAGATTTTCACCCAGGTAAATTGTGTTTTCCATGTCGTCATTTTAACATCAAAATGAAAAGAACAATAGAAATACTTTCAGAAAGGGAGGTTTCGAATAAAAGCTCAAATATTAGTGCAAATTCAAGAGGTTGATGGTGAAATCATAACAATTTTTCGAAAATTCAACACGATTTTTGAAATTGGCTCTTGACATACTGTGTAATACATACTATAATGTTTAGCATAACAACAGTTATAACATTATGAAAGGTGTTATATGATGCCTGATGACCCCATCAAAGCACAGACCCAAAATCTCGTCCAGGAACTTCGTAGAGGCGTGATCGTCCTGGCTGTCCTCAGCCAACTGCATGAAGAACAATATGGCTATTCCCTGATGAAATGCTTGGAAGAACAACACATGCAAATCGATCAGGGTACGCTTTATCCATTGCTCCGCAGGCTGGAAGAACAAAGCCTTTTGGAAAGCGACTGGCGTGTGGAAGAATCCCGGCCGCGGAGATATTATCGCCTGAGTAGTTTTGGAGAAAAAGTATTAGAAGAGATGGCCAAGGAATGGTCCATTCTCAAAAATACAGTTGATGAATTGTTATTCTAAGAAAAGGAGAACGAAAATGAAATTGATTAATTTATACCTTGATGAAGTTGGGCGTCATTTAATCGCCAAGAATCGGGAAGATATTCTCAAAGAGATCCAGTCCACACTGATGGATACGATTGAAGATCGCAATCCCCACCCCGGTCAAGGGCCGGATGAGGAATTGGTCAAATCCGTTCTGCAAGAGTTTGGAGCACCTAGAAAAGTCGCTCATCAATATACAGAGCATAGCTACCTGATTGGCCCACGTTTCTTCCCCCTCTATCTGCAAATCCTGAAAATTGTGTTGATCGTGATCGCCGCTTTAAATATGCTTGGGCTCATCATGACCATCATCAACCCTTCTGGCGTCGGCAACAATCTATTAGAGGCTCTCGCGCAAATAATGGGCGGTTTATTCAGCAGCCTGTTTACGGGTTTTGGCGTCGTGACCCTGGTTTTTGCAGGCATTGAACGCACCACACCAGAGGCATGGAAAGTCAAGGTTGAACAGCAGTGGAACCCGGATGACCTCCTCGCACAGGAAGACAGAAAGACCATTAAAGTCATCGAATTGGCCGTTGAAATTACCTTCACAATGATCTTCATCGTACTCCTCAACTTCTTCCTCGATAGGATTGGGATCTACTACCTGACGGAAACAGGTTGGGTATCTGCCCCGATCTTGAATGATAATTTCTTGCGGTATGTCCCCTGGCTAACCGCCGCCAATGTCCTGAGCATCATCTTAAACCTTTTCCTGATCCGGCAGGGCTATTGGGACAAACGCGCAACGATTGCCAAACTGCTGATCAACGCCTTGACCATTGCCATTAACCTTGCCATCTTGATTGGACCCGAGGTGATCACAATTTCCCCGTCTGCATGGCAGAAACTCAATTTCGATATCGGTGCCACCGCTCAAGAAGTCTCAAGAGGCATGAACATCGGCCTGGATGTGCTCATGGGCTTGTCAATCTTTGGGTTGATCGTTGAATCGATCAAGCGCATTTACGAGACCTTCATCAAAGGCAGCCATACCCGGATTGAGATCGAATCAGAATAATAAACTAACCCATCAAAATACCCCAAGGGGTTGCCCCATCCTGTTGGGCAGCCCCTTTTTTATCAAAATAATTCATATCGACCTGGCACAACCTATCACAAATTAATAGGCTGGCAGCATAACCCCAGTTTCACCATAATCCTCATTAACAGGTTACCGATAGAATAATTGTGTTAACGCTTATCGCCATTTTCCCACCTAAATACAATTAATTTCGCGGTATACTTGAATTGATTTACACCCGATGTATTAACAAGGAGAACACCATGGGTCATATACCTGAAGATGAAAACTTTGATGAATTCATGAATGCCTCTGCAGAAGAGTGGAGTAAACCCGAGGAAATCGAACCTGAACCTGAGGTTGTCGAAGAACACGATCGATGGGGTTCGCCGCTTCCCGAAGAGCCCGCTCCCAAGGTAGAAAGTGAATGGAAACCTGAACCAGTTATCCCCGACAGTAGTTACACACCTGAACCACCCAAGAAAAACGCGTCAAAATGGTGGATCATCGCGATCATCATCGTCGTTGTGCTGTGTATCTGTCTGTGCGTGGCAGTGGTTGCCGGACTGCCCTTGCTCGGATTAAACCTGCTTGAAGGCATGCCCCTGGAATTCAACAACTGGTAGATGGATGAGGCTGTCTCAAATGTATGTGTGAAATAGCCTCTTTTTTATTTCATAATCCTGGTAATCTAATCATCAAAAAAGATAACCTTTTTTGTGGTTGATGTGGGTTTAGATTGAGAGCCACGCGCCTAATCTTATGGGGCTTATCTCAGCTTGTCTTACAAGCAATACCCAATAAAATTGTCAGCGTTTGCGGACTTCGGTCCGCATCCTATTTTAAGTCATCCACTTTATGAATACTAATTCAATGGGGTTAGAGACCCGATCAATTTTAAAGACCACTCATCGCTGGTTGAGAAACCATTTCTGAATATCAATTAACTGCCCATCTTTGGGCGGTTTTGCGTGTTCATAGCTGCCATCAGACAGCATCCGCCATGCTTTGATATCATCCTGTAAATAAATTTCCAAAACATCATCCCGCAAATGGCGGATCATTGCCTGATCTTCAACCGGGAAGAGCACCTCAACCCGCTGATTCAGGTTACGGGGCATCAAGTCCGCGCTTCCCATATAAATGATCTCCTTACCGTGATTGTGAAAATAATAAATTCGGCTATGTTCCAAAAACCTTCCAACCACACTGATCACTCGGATATTTTCGCTCAATCCTTCAATGCCAGGCCGTAAACAGCAAATACCCCGCACGATCAGATCGATCTTGACACCAGCCCGAGATGCACGATAAAGCAGACGGATCATCTCTTCATCAACGAGGGCATTCATCTTCAAGATGATCCTGCCATCACTGTATTTCTTCTGATTCTTGATTTCCTGGTTGATCAATTCTCCAAAATTTTCTCGAAGCCGGACAGGTGCCACCATCAACTTGCGGTAATCTTCTTTGGATGAATAGCCAGTCAGGTAGTTAAAGAGATCCGTTGCATCTGCACCAAGATCATCATCACTTGTGAACATGCCAATATCCTCATACAACTGGGCGGTGATGTGATTGTAATTGCCCGTTGCCAGGTGGATATAGCGATGAATATGCTCACCCTCTTTGCGCACCACAAGTGCGATTTTCGAATGGGTCTTTAACCCAAGCAGTCCATAGGTGACATGCACGCCCTCTTGCTCAAGCAGCTTTGCCCATTCAATATTGCTTTCCTCATCAAACCGGGCTTTCAATTCCACCAACACGGCTACCTGCTTACCATAATCGCGCCTGGCTTTCAACAATTCCCGTACGACGGGTGAATTTTTCCCGACTCTGTAGAGAGTTTGCTTGATCGCCATTACATTCGGGTCAATTGCGGCATAGTGCAAGAACTTGATCACCGGGTCAAAGGAATCATAGGGGTGGTGCAGCAATATTTCGTTCTTGCTGATCTGTTTGAAGAATTGATCCGGCGTTGTGTCATGCTCAGTGGCAAATTCTTCAGGCAAAACAGGGGAAAATGGTTCAAATTTGAGATCAGGCCGATCGATACTTGATATCTGGAGAAGATGTCTGAGAATGATAGGATCATCAAATGTATAAATGAATTGCGGGTCAACATTCAGGTTGTCGACTAAAATTTTCAGGATACGATCTGGCATACGCTTATCCACCAGCAGCCGCACAACCGATCCAAATCGCCGCCTCCGGACGCTTTCTTCCATCACCTCCAATAAATCCATCACCTCCAGACCTTGCAGTTCAATCTCCGCATTTCGCAAGACGTGGAAAGGATGAGCTTCGATAATTTTCATACCCGGAAATAAATCTCCAAGATTGGCGATGATGACATCGTAAATGAGTACAAAGTCAAATTTACGAACCCGTTTTGCCCGGGGAGATGTATCATAAGCCGCTTTGTAAACTGGCAGGAAATAAGGCAACGAACCTGGCACCTTTAGACGCACAAAATGACGCGTTCCGCGTTGATCTTCGACAAGGATCGCCAGGTTAAAGCTCAAGTTAGAGATGTACGGAAAGGGATGTCCGGGATCAAAGGCAAGCGGTGTAAGCACGGGAAAGATGACTTCTTTGAAATATGCATCGACCCTTGCCCGCTGTGCTTTATTCAAGTCTTTGTAATGATAAATCTCAATCCCAGCATCTGACAGCTTTGGTTTGAGCGTTTCCACATAGCACTCCTGGGCGTCCTGGATCAATTTGAGAGCTTCTTTTCTTATCTCTCGCAGCTGAATCTCTGGCGTCAGGTTTTCAAAGTAAAAATAATCCTTCTTGACCTGCGTTTCCATCGTCAGACTGCCCACGCGCACCATGAAAAATTCGTCAAGGATAGAGCCCAATAGTCCTAAAAACCGCACCCTCTCAAGCAGCGGATTGGCTTCATTTGTCGCTTCATACAATACACGCCGTTGAAACTTTAGCATGGACAGTTCCCGGTTGAGATAATTCATTGGATCATCAATCAACGCAGAAAAGGGAACAATCTCCTGGGTTTCTTCTTTTTTCATACCAAAAACCTCTCAAAGATGGACGGGACTAAGATCATTTGCTCTTAGTATACAATGGTTTTCCAGTTAGGTTCGGCGTAGATTTCATAAAATACGGCCTTTTTCGATTCTTCCTTCAATTCAGACAGTTTTAACCATAAGAGACACCGATTTATACAATTGGGTTAAAACCCAGGAAAATAACCTGGTTTTACGCCAATAACGACTATAATAGACCTGTAGATTTTTTCTACTCAGTAATGAAGCCAAGCTGATTTACCGGTGTTTACTGCTTGAAAGCATATCAGTGAAGACATGCAAATGAGCTAAAAACAAAAGGACAAGTCTGATGGATAACCCTTCCCGTTTTCCCCCTCCATTTTACCGATGGCGACCTCACCCCTGGCATGGTCTGGAAATCGGCCCAGAACCCCCCGTACGTGTTCACGCTTATATCGAAATGACCCCTTTCGATTACATCAAATACGAAGTGCATAAAGCAACCGGCTATCTTTACGTCGACCGCCCCCAGCGCACCTCTGCATTACCACCCACCCTGTATGGGTTTGTTCCACGCACCTATTGTGATGAGCACGTTAGAAAATTATCGCAAAATGCCATCCGTGGCGACGGCGATCCTTTGGATATTTGTGTTGTGAGCGAAAGACCGATTAACCGCTCAGAGATCCTTCTGAATGCCGTTGTGGTCGGTGTGATCCAGCTTGTAGATCACGACGAAGCTGATGACAAGGTCATCGCAGTTTTGGAAAATGATCTCATCTACGGTCAGGTGCGAGATATCAGTGAGCTTCCCAAGGTTTTGGTAGAACGCATGCAGCATTACTTCAAAACATACAAAATGATCCCAGGTCAAGAGCCTGCCATTGAACTCATCAACGTCTCCGGATCAGAAAAAGCTAAAATGATCGTTGAGGCTGCCATCAAAGATTACCAGGATACCTTTGGTGAAAGTTGACAATTTTGGTCAATACCGTTTGGAACGCTGGCACATGAAATCCATGCTTGTCAGGATTCAACCTTCACGCTAAAATCTAGCCATGCGCTTTGATCTTTTTTCACTCTTCCCGGAAGTATTTGAAACCTATCTGAATATCAGCATTCTTAAAAGAGCCCGCGAGACTGGCGCACTTGATGTCCACGCACACAATATTCGCGATTGGGCAGCCGATAAGCATCACACCACCGACGACACGCCCTATGGCGGTGGGGGTGGGATGGTGATGAAACCCGAACCTGTGTTTGCTTCAGTTGAAGCCATCCTGGGTAAGCCGCCAACCTGTCCCGTAATCCTGCTCTCTCCCCAGGGACGGCTTTTCACCCAGGAGATCGCCTTTGAATTTGCACAGCAACCGCACCTGGCATTGATCTGCGGGCGCTATGAATCCGTGGATGAACGCATCCGCCAGCATTTAGTCACAGATTCGATATCCATTGGAGATTATGTATTGACCGGCGGGGAACTGCCCGCTTTGATCATCCTGGATGCAATCACCCGCCTGCTGCCAGGCGTCCTGGGTGACCCTGAAGCACCCCAAGATGATTCCCACGCTACCGGTCTTTTAGAATACCCACATTACACAAGACCGTCCGAATTTCGCGGGATTGGTATTCCCGACGTTCTTCTTTCAGGAAATCATGCTGAAATCACCCGCTGGCGGTACCAGCAATCCCTGATCCGTACTCTGGAAAACCGTCCGGATCTATTAGAAAAAACGGCTCTCAACGAAGCCGATCGAAAATTTATTGAGGACTATATCAAAAGCCAATCAAAGGAATAATTTACGATCCCTCACAATATGATCCATAGGAGAATTCATGAAAAAACTTAATTACGGTAGGACATTTTTACTTGGTTTTGGATTTTTTGGCGTCATGGTCATCTGGTCAGTTTACAATTCTTTCGTCCCACTCTTCCTGGCCAACAAATTCAATATCCAACCCGCGATGATCGGTTTCTTTATGACCATCGATAATATCGCCGCCCTCTTTATCCAACCTGTCATCGGTTCTGTTTCCGATCGCCTGCGGACAAAGATCGGGCGCCGGCTGCCCTTCATCCTCTCGGCAGCACCCATTGCAGCCATCGCCCTTGCGCTCGCCCCAGTCGTAGCCATTCCAATGCTCGATATTCCTGAATCAGCCCGGCTGCCCTTGTTTGTCACCTGTACGGTCACCTTCGTGCTGGCAATGGCTGTCTGGCGGACCCCCATCGTCGCACTGATGCCCGATATCACCCCATCCCGTTTCCGCTCGCAAGCCAATGGCGTGATCAACTTTATGGGCGGGATCGGTTCGATCATTGCGTTCCTGATCGGTTCCCAACTCTATAAGACCAATGAAGCCTTCCCCTTCTGGTTGGGTTCAATCCTGGTTGTCGTTGCTGTTCTGCTGGTCTTTATTTTTATTCGTGAACCAAAGGTTTATGAAGAGAATCCAAACGCTGAACGACCCAATCTCTGGAAAAGCCTGGCTCAGCTTTTCAAAGAAAAACAACATGATGCGCTACGGATCTTCTTTGCAATTCTGTTCTGGTTCGTAGCAATGAACGCCATCGAAACCTTTTTTACCCTGTACGCCAATAAATACCTTGGTATGCCAGAAGCAGACAGCGTCCAGATCCTCACATTGAACTCGTTGATGTTCGTCATCGGTGCCCTCCCCGCTGGCTATATTGGCGGGAAAATCGGCCGTAAAAAGACCATCAGCATCGGTCTGGTCTTGATGGTCCTGATCATGTTGAGCGTATTTTTCTTCACCAAAGAAACCCTTCTTATTCCACTCTTCACGCTCCCTATGTTTGGCGCTGTACCAGTTGTCGGGCTTCTTTTGATGTTGGCTGGCTTGAGCTGGTCACTGGTCAATATCAATTCCCTGCCCATGGTTGTGGACCTCACAGATGCGGTCAAGATTGGCACCTACACCGGACTTTATTACCTGTTCTCAACAATGGCAGCCATTGCTGGCCCCAATATCAACGGTTGGATCGTCCAGTTGACAGGCAATAATTATTCCTCAATCTTTATTATCGGCCCCATCTTTATGGTTGCAGCGCTGATCTCCATCCTCGGCATGAAAGGTGGTGAGGCAAGAAAGGCTGACCATATTTTTGTTGATAACCCAACCGATGACCAGGAGGAAGTCAAATAGAACCAGTTTTGTTTGCCATCGTAAAAGGTAAGCATAATTAACCAAACACACAAGCGTTTACAGGCGCATCGCGTTCTGTGACCGGATCTTGAAAAATCCACCCATAACAAGCACCAGCCAACGAAGCTCTCTTCATTGGCTGGTTAAGTCTGTGGATTGATCACAATTATTGCCAGAAAATGCCTGAAAATTCGTTTCTTCCCTTTAAACAAGCCGAATAATGATCAGGGGAAATGTAAAGAGTCTTCTAACAAATGATTAACAAAGGATTGTTAAGATTTAAATTAGCATCTTGTGTCTTGCAAGATTCAACATTATACTTAAGCAAGTGGTTTTACAAAAACCATAAATTCTTAACCACAATATCCTAAAGGAGGAGTAAGTATATGTCTAAGAAAATTCTACTTATCTTGTCTGTCTTGGTCATCGGCAGTATGCTCTTTGCTGCTTGTAAACCACAGGCAGAAGAACCTGTAGTGGAGGAACCCACTGAAGAAGAAGTCGTTGAGCCAACTGAAGAACTAGCCGTTGGTATCGTACTTCCCACCAAAGATGAGCCTCGCTGGATCCAGGACCAAACCCGTTTCCAGGATAAACTCGCTGAGTTGGGTTACGATGTTGAAATTCTCTTCAGCCAGGCAGATCCCTCACAGGAAAAGGCCAATGTTGAAGCTTTGATCACCAAGGGTGCCAAAGTCATCATCCTGTGCCCGCATGACAGTGCTGCAGCCGCTGCTTCAGCTGAAGCCGCCCGCGCAGCCGGTGTGAAGGTCATCTCCTATGACCGCCTGATCACCGACACCGATGCCGTGGATTACTATGTGACCTTTGACAGCGTTGCCGTTGGTGAAGCCCAGGCTCAATATTTGGTTGATAAAGCAGAAGGCGAAGGCAATCCGCTGTACCTGTACGCTGGTGCTGCCACTGATAACAACGCCTTCCTGTTCTTTGAGGGTGCCTGGAATGTGCTCCAGCCGAAAGTTGCAGACGGCACATTCTACATCGTGAACTCCACTGAAGCTGTTGCGCTCCAGGACAAAGCTGAATTAACCCGTGACGAAATGGGCCAGATCATCAGCCAGGTCACAACCAACTGGGACTTTGACGATGCCAAGAGCCTGGCAGAAGCTAACCTGACCGCTGCAGCCGCAGAGGATAAGGGTGATGTCTTCATCCTTGCCCCGAACGACGGCACCGCCCGCGCGATCGCCGATGCCTTTGGTGCGGACACCGATGTCACCAGCTATGTCGTGTCCGGACAGGACGCCGAAATTGCTTCCGTTCAATACATTATTGACGGCAAACAGTCTATGACCGTTCTGAAGGACGTTCGTATGCTGGTTGATGATGCCATCGCTTTGGCAGCCGCCGTTGTTGAAGGCGCAGCCGTTGAGACCACCGGTGAGTACGATAACGGTGTGATCATGGTCCCCGCAAAGCAATCCGAGGTTATCACAGTTGACCAGAGCAATGTAAAAGCCGCCATCATCGATTCCGGTTACTGGGCTGCCAGTGAGTTCACCGGTCTTGATGAAATGAGCGCTGAAGAAGAACCCGTTGTAGAAGAACCTGCTCTTGATGGTTCTGATGTTTTGGTCTGCCAGATCACAGATACAGGTGGTATTGATGACAAATCCTTCAATGCAACCGCCTGGAAAGGTATTCAGGACTCAGAAACTGCCTATGGTATTCAGACCAACTACCTTGAATCCATGGAAGTTGCAGATTACGAGAAGAACCTGAACGCATTCCTTGATGAGGGTTGTGATCTGATCATCACCGTTGGTTTCCTGATTGGTGATGCCACCGCTGCTTCCGCAAATGCGAATCCTGATCGGTACTTCTCGATCGTGGACTACTCCTATGATCCCGCCATTCCGAATGTGATTGGCCAGATATTCGAGACTGACGAAGCAGCCTACCTCGCAGGATACGCTGCCGCTGCACTTACCCAAACCGGTAAGGTCGGCACATTCGGCGGCTTACCCATCCCCACAGTAACCATCTTCATGGATGGTTTTGCCAAGGGTGTTGCCAAATACAACGAAGTCAAGGGCACCGCAATTGAAGTTCTCGGCTGGGACCTGGAAAATCCAGATGCTGGCCTCTTCACCATGTCCTTTGACGATCAGCAAAAAGGTCGTGAATTAGCCATCTCCTTAATGGACGAAGGCGCTGACATCATCATGCCCGTCGCTGGCCCCGTTGGACTTGGCGCAGCTGCTGCCATTCAAGAACGCGGCAATGCCTGGGTGATCGGTGTTGATTCAGACTGGTTCCTGACCAGCCCTGAATATGGTGATATCATCCTCACCTCCGTCATGAAATTGATGGATTCGACCACAATGATGGTCATTGAAGATGTCATCGATGGAAGCTTTGAAGGTGGCGTGATTGTTGGTACACTTGCCAACGCAGGTGTTGCACTTGCCCCATTCCATGATGCTGAGAGCCTTGTCTCCGCTGAACTGCAAGCTGAACTCGATCAGCTCCAGGCGGACATCATCGCTGGCGCCATCGTTCTAGACTAAAATTGTAAAACCAATAATTCGGGTTGGAGCGAACACTCCAACCCGAATTTTTTTAGGAAAACTTATCCATTCAGAGAAATGGGGTTTAAATGACACCAATTCTTCAATTAAAGGGCATCACTAAACGATTTCCCGGTGTACTGGCAAATGATCATATTGACCTGACTCTTGAAAAGGGTGAAATTTTAGCCCTGTTAGGCGAAAATGGCGCTGGCAAAACAACCCTCATGAATATTCTTTACGGTCTCTATCAACCTGACGAAGGTGAAATTCTTGTTAAAGGGACCAAACTGGATTGTAATTCACCAACAGATGCCATCACAGCAGGCATTGGTATGGTTCACCAGCATTTCATGCTTATCCCCGTATTCACGGTAACTGAGAATGTGATGCTTGGTGATGAAAAGGTCAAATTTGGCAACTTCCTCGACCGGCAAAAAGCTGCTGAAAAAATTCTTCATATTTCTAAAACTTATAACCTACAAGTAGCTCCAAATGATTATGTCCGTGACCTGCCTGTAGGCGTTCAACAGCGTGTTGAAATCATAAAATTGTTATTCCGGGAAGCCGAAATCCTGATCTTCGATGAACCTACAGCTGTCCTCACACCCCAG
This sequence comes from Candidatus Brevefilum sp., assembly GCA_036733105.1. Taxonomy (GTDB): domain Bacteria; phylum Chloroflexota; class Anaerolineae; order Anaerolineales; family Anaerolineaceae; genus Brevifilum. The sequence goes on from DAINBD010000040.1 coordinate 12,084, forward strand.
GAGGCGGATGACCTGTTTTCTATTATGCGCTCGCTTTCAGAACAAGGAAAATCAATCATTTTCATTACCCATAAACTGCGGGAAGTGTTGGCAATTGCTGATCGAATTATGGTGATCCGAAGGGGTGCTGTGGTTGGCGAGACAACTCCGGATGAAGCCGATCAGAACATGCTGGCTGCCATGATGGTGGGAAGAGCCGTTGACCTGGAAGTGGAAAAGATGGAAAAATTACCCGGTGACCTGATTCTATCTGTCAGCAACCTGATTGTTGCGGATAAATTTCAA
>DAINBD010000041.1:0-12319 GCA_036733105.1 Candidatus Brevefilum sp.
CCCAAGTATCGACCGCACATTGACGGTCCCTGAAATTCGCTTCAATAGTGTGCTGCGAAGCGAGATCGTCCGCTTGGATTGGGGCGGGAAGGGATTCAATGTGTCCAGATCCCTCCAGACGCTTGGCATTGAATCGCTTGCGATGGCTTGGGTGGGCGGCGGGTCCGGGAAAATGCTGGCAGATGGACTTCAGAGTTTGGGCATTCAGACGGATTTTGTCTGGGTCGATAAAGACACCCGCACCAACACGATGATTATCGAAGCATCCGGGGATTGGCACATCAAAGTGAACGAACCTGGTCCCCCAATCTCGCAGAATGATATTTACCAATTAACCCAGAAAATTGAAAGCTATGCTAAAAAAGGGGATATTTGGATCCTTTCGGGAAGTCTTCCCCCGGATGTGCCGGAAAATTTTTATGCTGATTTGATCGAATTGTTAAAATTACGAGGTGCGCAAGCCTTATTGGATACGAATGGTGCTGCATTGCGTCTTGGGTCTCAGGCAGGTCCGTATCTGGTCAAACCTAATGCGGCAGAAGCCTCGCAAATTGTGGGATTTGAAATCAAGGACAAAGAAGATGCCAAACGAGCGGCTTTACCCTTCTTGCGGATGGGGATTGAAGTTTTTGGTTTGACGATGGGGGCAGCCGGGCTGCTTTTAGCGACCCAAAGAGAAATGATCTTTGCCTCACCACCCAAAGTCCATGTGCGAAATGCGGCAGGTTCAGGAGATTCCTTGCTGGCTGGAATGATTTATGCCTACATGCAAGGTATGGACCTGCTTGAAACAGCCCGTTGGGGGGTGGCTGCCGGTACAGCCTCCGTGGAAACGGAGGGCGTCAGTGAATTTGAAATTTCTCGCATTCAGGCATTGTTGAAGGATGTTAAATCAGAAGTGATCAATGTAATGTGAATTGGGGGACCTCCAGCTTTACAACTTGTTATTAATCAGCAATTTGTTGGGTGTGCACCGTTCTTGTGCGCACCATTTTTTGGTATATTATTGTTTTTTTGGTGCGCAGAAACCCCCTGCGCACCCTACGGGTGATGGATTTTGATTATTTGATGCGCAGAAACCCCCTGCGCACCCTACGGGTGATGGATTTTGATTATTTGGTGCGCAGAAACCCCCTGCGCACCTACGGGTGATGGAATTTTTAGGACGGGATGCGGTTGCATGCCTGTAGCGCAGCGGAATAACTTTAGGTGCTGGAGAAGCCATGAAGCCCTCCTATGAAACGCAGCAATTTGAAGGGTGTGCACCGTTCTTGTGCGCACCATTTTTTGATATATTGTTGATTATTTAGTGCGCAGAAACCCCCTGCGCACCCTACGAGTGATGGAATTTTTAGGACGGGATGCGGTTGCATGTCTGTAGCGCAGCGGAACACCTTTAGGTGCTGGAGAAGCCATGAAGCCTTCCTATGAAGCGCAGCAATTTGTAGGGTGTGCACCGTTCTTATGCGCACCCCTTTTTGTTATATTGTTAATTATTTGGTGCGCAGAAATCCCCGCGCACCCTACGAGTGATGGAATTTTTAGGACGGGATGCGGTTGCATGTCTGTAGCGCAGCGGAACACCTTTAGGTGCTGGAGAAGCCATGAAGCCTTCCTATGAAGCGCAGCAATTTGTAGGGTGTGCACCGTTCTTGTGCGCACCATTTTTTGGTATATTATTGTTTTTTTTGGTGCGCAGAAACCCCCTGCGCACCTACGAGTGATGGATTTTGTAGGTCATGTATGGGATCACCAGACGCCTACATGACACATTGACTGGGGAGGGCGTGAGTCTTGATCGTTCAGAAGATCAATGCTAAATCCTGTTGTTCCTTGATCAGCGCTTCCTGTTCTTGAAGCGCCATCGGCTCATAATGTTCAATGGCCTGAATGACATTTCCCAATAATCGGTAGTCGCCCACTGTGCAGATATGGGTCAATTTTTGAGAGAGGACGAAATTGATGTTCTTTTGGATCATGGTTTGCTGTTCAAAGGGGACATACCAGGTGTGATAGCGATGCTCACGGTCCCCCCAGGGCTCTTTGGCAATCGATTTGATCGCCATCACGCCCACATCTTTTTCTTCGCATAAATCCAATAATTTTATGGCCTGGGTGCGGTATGCATCATTTGCAAACAAGGCTGGGTAAATCGGGAACAGGACAGAGTCAAAGTCAAATCGGCGCAGGGCTTCGATGAATAATTCTGGCGCCTGCATGCCGTGGCCAGTGACCCCAATGAAACGCGTCAGGCTTCTTTCACGCATTTCGATCACGCCATCCAGTGCGCCGCCGGTTTGCGTGCACTGGTCCAATTCTTCCATGTTGGTAACCGCATGCAATTGATAGAGATCAAAACTTTCGGCTTGCAATCTTTCAAGGGATTGATGGAATTCATCAATGGCACCTTGCTTGGTCCGATTCGTGGTCTTACAGCCCAGGAAAAAATCATCTCGAATGCGCGGCATCCATGGTCCTAGGCGAGCTTCTGCCTGACCGTAACTGGGCGCGATATCAATATGATTGATCCCAGAGTCAATGACTTTTTGGATCACCTGATCGGCTGTAGGCTGATCGATCTGCCCAAGCGCGACCGCGCCAAAAACAGCCATGGTGCTCATGTGATTGGTACGGCCAAACCGTCGTTTATTCATGATTAGTCTCCTGAAATTTTGTGGCTAGACCACGATCATACCACCTGGGCCTTGCCGGCGTTTGAATGTGGGCAGGTTATCCTGCTGCGTCTCATTCTTTGATTCAGAAAGGATTTGATCAACGATGTTGATGTTGTTCCGAGCAGATTGAACAGCTTCCAGTTCTTCCAGACGGTTGATCAACGACCGGTACTCTTGCATGGTCAGGAAAACCCCGATCCGGTTACCTTCTTTGTCGACCAAGAATTTTTCGTTCAGAGATAGGTTCTTCATAATTCCAACCTGGTAGAGATTGATCAGTGAGCCTGGCGGATGGGAGGTCGATCTCCTTTGGGTACACTGTTCTGATACTATATTTTACCTTGATTTTTCGATTGGGTTCGTCGTTTGACCAGAGGTCAATCTTTACAAAACGCACTCCCCGGGATTTACTCGCCGGGGAGTGCCTGGGTTTACTCGTCAGGATAAACCGAGAATGCGACCGGTTTCCATGTCGATATCGATATCATAATACGCTGGACGTGTTGGCAGCCCAGGCATGGTGCTCATTGTGCCCAGAAGCGGGTAAAGGAAACCCGCACCGATCGAGGCATTCACGGATCGTATCGGGATCCGGTATCCCTTTGGACGGCCCTTCAGGCTGGGATCGTGGCTCAGGCTGAGGTGGGTTTTTGCCATGCAGATCGGGATATTGTCGTAACCGAGCCTTTGATATTCTTCAATTTGCTTTTCAGCATCTGGAGAATAATCCACGCCATCCGCCCCGTAGATTTTTGTGGCGATCGTCTCGATCTTTTCTTTGATGGGCATATCCAGGGGATAAAGGAACTTAAATTCAGACTCTTTTTCCGCAGCTTTGATAACCGCTTTGCCTAATTCGATGGCACCTGCCCCGCCTTCTTCCCAATGATTAGTTACGACAGCATCGGCAACCTTGCCGCTTTCCAGACAGGCACTGCGAATCAGGTCGAGTTCTGCCGGGGTATCTGTGTGGAAACGGTTGACTGCAACCACAACATTCACGCCGAATTGATGGGCAATTTCGATATGTGCCATCAGGTTCTCGATCCCCTTCTGAAGCAGGTCAAGGTTCTCCCGTTCGTATTCTGGCGCAAGTGGCGCACCTGCAGTGACCTTTGGTCCACCGCCGTGCATCTTGAGCGCACGCACCGTTGCCACCAAAACGACCACATCTGGGACGTTGCCAGAATAGCGGCATTTGATATCAAAGAATTTTTCCATGCCCATATCGGAACCAAAGCCTGATTCGGTGATCACGTAATCCGCCAGTTTGAGACCGATCATATCAGCCATCACAGAGCTGTTTCCGTGGGCGATGTTTGCAAAGGGGCCTGCATGTACAAAGACAGGGGTGCCTTCCAGCGTTTGCATCAGGGTTGGCTTGATGGTGTCCTTCATCAAAACGGTTGTTGCACCCGCCACGCCGATATCTTCCACAGTGACCGGGTTGCCGTCCATATCCAGTGCCACCACGATCCGCCCGATCCGGTTGCGCATATCCTGCAGGCTGGTTGAGAGTGCCAGAACAGCCATCAGTTCACTGGCAACGGTGATGTAGAAGCTGGTTTCAAGGTTGAATTCCTTCTCGGCAGGACCCTGTCCAACCGTGATTCCACGCAGCATGCGGTCATTGGTGTCCGTTGCCCGCCGCCAGGTGAGGGTGCTCCGGTCAATGTTGAGGCGTGCAAACCGTTTGCGTTCTTCTTCGTTCAGGTCGTTGGGATCGGTTTTTTCGATGCTGAGGTTCTTCAACCGCCCAAACATCGTGATCCCAAATTGACGGTCGCCGTTTTCATCAGCCGGACAGAGGCGGTCGAAAAGCGCTTCATCGCTCTGGTAGCTTTCATGATACATGCGGGTCTCGATGGCAGCCGCGATCAGGTTGTTGGCTGCGGAGATGGCATGGATGTCACCGGTCAGGTGCAGGTTGAAATTTTCCATCGGGATAACCTGGCTGTAACCGCCACCTGCTGCACCGCCTTTGATTCCAAAGGTTGGCCCCTGGCTGGGCTGCCGGATGGCAGTGATCACCCGTTTGCCGAGATGCGCCCCAAGTGCCTGGCTCAAGCCTACGGTGGTTGTGGTCTTACCTTCGCCGAGCGGTGTGGGTGTGATAGCGGTCACATCGATGTATTTCCCATCAGGGACATCTGCCAAACGTTGGAGTACATCCGGGCTGACTTTGGCAATATACTTGCCGTAAGGATCATATTCATTCTCTAAAAGTCCCAACTCCTGGGCAACCTCTGAAATGGGTTTGAGTGTTGCTTCCTGGGCGATCTCAAGATCGGATGGGACCGGGTTTTTCCTAATGAGTTTTGTAGGGGTGATGGGGTTTGTTGGTTTTTGTGCCATTTTTAAAAACTCTCTTTCATAAAGATCGGGTTCAAGGATAATGAATTATGCGTATAGATTGTATCAAGATTATTATCCTTAATTTGATCAAAAAAATCAAGAAATGGCATTGGCATGTGAAACATCCGGAAATGATCCGGCCATGGTTATTACCTTGCTGTGATATCGAATTGTGCCAATTGGCTTATCTGGATTGTGGATGGATTCATTGCTGTCAATTGGATAATGGGATTCTTATCGCTTGATTCAGCCTGGGATGCAGATGGTTTATAATATTCCTGTTATGGCGAAGGTTTACGGATCAAAAGGACAATGATGCGATCTCGATTTATCATTCTATTCCTTGCCCTCACAAGCACATTGCTTCTAAGTGGATGTGTTACCTTACTTGAAGAGGTCACCATCCACGAGGATGGCTCGGGTTCGCTGCGTTTTGCTGTGGGCGTGGATAGCGAGGTATATCCGCAATTTCTTGAGATGCTCCCTGATGGGTATGCTTTGGAAAATTTGCTGGCGACGCTGATCCTAGATGAAGCGGTTGAAAATGTCGTCCAGGATACCTATGAATCAGGCGGCCAGACCTGGCAAACCATCCAATTGGATTTTCTGAATTTGGCAGGTGCTTTTGAACAGGAACGCAGTGTGGGTCCGATCACACTTTCGATTGATGAAAATGAGGGGGAACATATCTTTCAACAAGATCTGGATATGTCGGCTTCCACCATGACTATTCCGGGAATCAACCTGTTTGATCTGGCAGGCGCGGGTTTCACAGTCCGGCTGATGACGCCCCAGATCATAAGCACCAATGGGCTTCAATCGGCAGCGGGTGTCAGTGTGTGGGAGGTGCCGCTGAGTGAACTGTTGCAGGAGGGGGAGGTGTATTTCCAGTCCGCGAATTATGTTTTGGAGCCCTATCAGGGCAGGTTCATCCCCTGGGATACCTTTTTCCCTTATGTTGTGATCGGGTTTCTTGTGATTGGTGTGCTGTCCATCCTGATCGTTATCGTGATCAATACCCGCAAGAAGGATGATGGGGGAGATAAGATAAAATTCGATATTTGATCAGGGTGCGGTTTCTTTACTCAATAATCACAAGAAGTGATGAATCTAAAATATTTTCTCCAATCCGACGTATTTTCCCCTTTTGCACGATCTACTTAATCTTAACTGCAACGTTTAATTGCCAGCATGGTGATATCGTCAAAGGGGAAAGCCTGTCCGATAAATTCGTTCAGTGTATGCTTGATTTCATCAATAAGTTCTGAGGGTTTGGATTTTGGTGATTGGAACAATGCAAGCAGCCGATCCTTGCCAAAGAATTCATTTTTGATATTTTGGGCATCCGGGACTCCATCGGTATAGGTAAAGATCAAATCACCTTCTTGAAGCTGAATCTCTTGTGTGATAAATTCAGCATTAGGCATGATTCCAACCAGGGGACCTGTATTTTTTAACAGGGTCATAATGTTCGTTTTGCTGATCACAAAAGCAGGTTCATGACCGCAATTGATGTAGGTAAAGGTTCCCTGTTGAAGATTGACAACGCCAATGAAGATGGTGGCGAACATACTGGTTTCCCAATGGGTGTGAGCGATGTAATTATTGGTGAGGGAGATAACGCGAAGCAGTTGATTGGCTGCTGATAATCCGGTTTCACCATTGGAATTGGAATTCCGATCGCAGGTCGCTGTGAAACGGATCAGGCTGCGGAAGAGGGTCATGAATAGGGCTGCTCCCACACCTTTATCGCACACATCTCCAATGACACACAGGAGGTTTCCATCCGGTAAAAAGAAGACATCATAGAAATCACCGGCAACCTCACGCGCCGATTTGAAAAATGTGGCGATTTCCCAACCATCTACACTCGGGAGTTCAGCCGGCAGGAATCCCTGTTGAATCTCTCGGCCGATTTCCAATTCACGTTCCATAGATTTCAGGTAAAGCTGTTCCAAATCACGCAAGCGTTTTCTTTCTAGGCTTGCCGATAATCGGGCTTTTAATAAGGCAGGTTCAAAGGGTTTGGGCAAATAATCCTCAGCCCCCAGCTCGATTCCCTTGATGATGCTCTTCAAATCATTCATTGCAGAGATGATGATGATGGGGATGTCGCGCGTGGCAGGATTAGCTTTGAGATGTTTTAGAACTTCAAAGCCGTCCATGACTGGCATCATGATATCCAGTAAAACCAGGTCGGGCGAGTCCGAAGCTACACTTGCGAGAGCTTGTTGACCATCGAGTGCAGATAGGGTCAGGTAGTCCAAATCTTCAAGCTCTTGTCTGAGGTATTCCACGTTGAAGGGTTCATCATCAACGATCAGGATTCTTGTTTCGGTCATGTTTCACCGGAGAAATTCTTGAACTTTATGGAACAGTAAATCTTCATCAATGGGTTTGGTCAGGTAGTCATTGAAACCAACGGAGTGGGCTCTTTCATAATCGTCCTGCATGGCATTGGCGGATAATCCAATAATGGGCATGTCGGGATTAATTTCATGAATTTTACGGGTTGCCTCGTAGCCGTCCATAGTTGGCAGGGATATATCCATCAACACCAGGTCGGGATGAAAATGCGATGCCATCGCCACGCCATCAACACCATCTTTAGCAACCAGTAAGTTGTAATCATCTTCAAGAAGCTGAACGAGCAATTCAATATTTAACTCAACATCTTCCACGATCAGGATCGTCTTCATCATGTCCTCCCCAATACACGTTGGATCACTTCATCAAGATTTGTCCCCTGTAGATTTTGCTTTTTCATCACCACGGCAACGGATTCCTTGAGATATGTCATTTCAGCAGCCGTCAATTCTTTTGCGCTGATGACGATAATCGGCAGGTTACTCGTTTCAGGGTTTGACCGCAAGCGTTCTATGACACCGAATCCATCTAAATTAGGCATGATCAGGTCGAGTAAAACGATATCTGGACGGTGGGCTTCGACCGATTCTAAGCCGGCTGCCCCATCAAGGGCTGAAACAAAAGTTAAGTTCATTCCCTGTGTGGCTTGACGGAGCAGGTCGACAATATTTGGATCATCATCGATGACCAGGACGTCCTTGGGCTGTTGCTTTTTATGTTCAACAACCTTTTCAATGGTTTGCTGGACGATCGCAGGATCGAGTGGTTTGATCAAATAGGCAGCCGCACCAAGCTGAAATCCCCGCGCCTTTTGATCCTCGATGGTATGGAGAATAACGGGGATATCTGCCGTGATCGGATCATTTTTTAGCTCATGCAAGACCTGCCAACCATTGACATCGGGCATAAAGATATCCAAAAGGATCACATCCGGTAGTTGTTGCTGCGCCATTTTAATGCCATCTTTTCCGTTTTGGCAGCCAATCATTGAATACCTCTGTGCGTCAAGGTTTTCCTGCAACAAGTAGAAGGCATCTGGGTCATCATCAATGATCAGAATATGGATTTTCCCGATTCCCTCTGTTTGCAATTTTTCGGCTGCCTGCTCAGAAACAGAACTCGTTTTAATGGGCTGTGAAGATTTTAAGGGGGTTTTATCATGTTCATAATAAGCTGGGATGACGAGCGTGAAGGTTGATCCCTGACCGTATTCGCTTTGAACGGTTAAATCACCGCCTAACAGATGTGCCAGATTTCGGCTGATGGTCAGTCCCAATCCTGTGCCGCCGTATTTGCGGGTCGTGGTGGTGTCAGCCTGTTCAAATTCCTTGAAAATATTCGGTAGAGCCTCTGGTTGGATGCCGATCCCGGTATCTGCCACTGAAATATGAAGATCATCGTTTTGATTCCATGCTGAAAGTGTGATTTTGCCTTGATGTGTGAATTTGACGGCATTGCCCAGAAGGTTCAGGATGATTTGCCGGATTTTATCCTGGTCGGAGAAGATCGTAGTGAGGTTTTTGTCGACTTTCTTTTCCAGTGTGATTCCAGGCAGAAGCAATGGCTGGACGGTATTGATGCATAAATCGATCATTGGACTTATCATGAAATTCGAGGGCAAAACGTCCATTCGACCGGCTTCTATCTTTGAAATGTCGAGGACCGTATTGATCAGGTTGAGTAGATTCTCAGCACTCGTAAGTACTTTGTCAAGGTTCTCAATCTGCTTTTCAGGGAGCACTCCCTGACCTTTGCGACGCACAATCGGGGTGAACCCCATGATCGCATTCAGCGGGGTACGCAGTTCGTGGCTCATATTGGCGAGAAATACACTTTTTGCCTGGTTGGCATGTTCTGCTTCTGCTTTTGCCAGTCGTAATTCTTCTTCGGCGTGCATGCGTTCGGTGATATCTCGGTCCAACCCGATGGTAAAGTAACGACCTCCAACTGAGGTCGGTGCGGCGCTGTACTCGATGATATTCTCTTTATGGTCTGGACGCATCCATGAGAAGACACCGGAAAAGACCTCATTAGCTATAACGGATTGCTGGTCTTGTTCTTCTGGTGCATTGATTAACTGCTTTTGGATTGACCGGGTGTCGGAGATTGTCAGGAGTTCTTCTTTTGAATAACCAGCCATCTGGCAATAACGTTCATTACAATCGAGCAGAACTCGTCTGTCCTCGTTAGGAAATTCTTCGTAGAAACTGATACCATCAAAGGCTGTTTCAAAGATCATGCGTAATTTTTCATTTGATTCGCGCAGTTCATTGTCCACTCGGATTCGTTCTGTAATGTCACGATCCAGCCCAATTGTGAAGTGTCGATCCCCAAGTTTAGTTGGCGCAGCATTGTATTCAATCACATTTTCTTTTCCATCAGGCCGTATCCACGAAAAAACACCTGAAAATGAATTTTCCTCCAGGATCGAATCCGAACCCGCATCATCCCAGGGGTTTTTGATTGATTTTTGAAATACAGAAGTATTTTTTACAGCAATGAGCTCTTCCTTGCTTCGTCCTGCCATCTCACAATAACGTTCATTACAATCCAGCAGGATGCGTTTACCTTCAGCCGGAAATTCCTCATAGATATTGATGCCCTCCACAGCGTTTTCAAAAATAAGGCGAAGCATTTCATTGGATGCCTGTAAATTGCTTTCCATGTCCTTACGTTCAGTGATGTCACGGATGGCTTCGATTGCACCGATTGCATTACCTTCGGAATCATACAGGGGAGAGGCTGTGGCATACAGAAACCGCCCCCCGCCCTGCAGCGCAGGGGTGAAGGTTTCTCCGCTCAAGATTTCTCCTGTGCGTTGGATGGTGACGTATTTCTGCTCGAATTCTTCCTGAGGCAAAAGCACCAGATCGATCAAGATCGGACGCCGCTCCCCATAAAAGGGTACTGCATATTCATTATTACCTTTGTTGAGCATGTCTATTGCGGAAACGCCGGTCATTTTTTCGATAGCTTTGTTCCAGGCGATCACTTTTCCTTCGTTATCAATCACGAGAGTTGCATCAGGGAGAAATTCAATGATGTTAGCTGTCTGACGCAGTGATTCCTGTGCTATCCGAGCTTCCATCAATTCGGCTTGAGCTAAGCGTTCATCAACGATCAAACGTTCTTGAAAGCGGTAAAAAAGAATAAGAATTGTCATGATAATCGTAAGGAACATGATGAAGGTTGTTAAACCAGCCCAAGGATCCCGTGCAATTAAAATAGGAACAATCCACCTTTGATTGATCGCAATCAAACAACCTATGGACAACAATCCGCTGAAAATAGCGCTGATCACACTGGATCTTTTACCTAATAAAATCAGGATGAAAATAGGAACTGCTAAAAGATAAAGGGGACCAGCACCTGACAGACCTGAGAGATATAAATTATAAATGCCTCCAGCATAGCCCAGAACCCCGAGTGCACCAACACGAAGAAGGTAGGGTAATTTTCTAAACACCGCCAGGACAATCAGGCACAATACAATCGTGGTAAAAAATGTTGCTGGTAACCAAAAAGAGGGTTCTTTGAAGGCATTAATGATAATGGCTCCAACAGCCGGCAGAGATAGAAGGGCGACAATCAAATAAAATCCATTTAAGATCGATGTGCGCCACTCGTAAAGGATGATTTGCTGATCTTTCTTATTAACTGTTTTCATGGGATCACCTAAACGTACTTCTTTCCTTCCAATTCAGGTTATTCTTTGTCTGTGCGAAAACAAATGTTGCTGCAGTGAGTTGCGTGAATCAATTTGCTCTTTTCCGTAATTTTCCCCTAGGAAAAGAGGTCATTCTGGTATCTTGTTGGTATCTTATTTCAGTATATCACCAAGTATTTAAATTTGATAAAGAATAATGTCAAAAGAATCAGGATAATTAGGAATGAAGTGCTCTGATTTCATTACAATTGGATGAATTTTCAGAGGTTCAATTTGCTTTTGTTCAATAACTGAATAAACTTGATCAATCCTAGATAAAAAGAGTGTATCGTAAATCCTGAACACTGCATAATTTTCAATTCGCAAATTTTCTTGCTTAATGCTAAACTTTAAGGTCTGATTATTGGCTCTTGTTCTGCCCAGTTAACCCTGAGCAGACTTATTTACGCGTCGAGTCGGGTTTATTTGCTGAGAGATTTTTGAATAAAAAGGATGAATTATGGGTGAATTGATGATCGTCGAAAACAAACCTTATCTCATCGTCGGTTTGGGTAACCCGGGCAGTGAATACCGCCGCAACCGCCATAATATCGGGTTTATGGTCGTGGATGCATTGGCGGAGTTGGCGAATATCCCTATCCGCCGAGTCTCCTTTCGTGCCCTGGTCGGGAAAGGCGCTTTGGAGGGGGAATCAGTCATCCTGGCAAAGCCGCAGACTTTTATGAACAAATCCGGTGAGGCTGTGGCACCTTTGCTGCGGTTTTATAAAATCCCCATGGAACAATTGCTGGTGATCCACGACGATCTTGACCTGCCCTTGGGAACCCTGCGCCTGCGCCCATCAGGGGGAACTGGCGGGCAAAAGGGCATGGAATCGATCGTTGCCAAACTGGGTACCCGTGATTTTGCCCGTTTGCGGGTTGGCATTGGGCGCCCGCCGGGTCGAATGGATCCCAGCGATTACGTCCTTCATGATTTTGACCCTCCGCAAGTAGAAATGCTTCCTGAGATCCTCCACCATGCAGTCCAGGCTGTTCGCATGTTTATCAAGGAGGGGATTGAACAGGCAATGAACGACTTTAACGGGAGCGTGATTGACGAAGAATGAACCATGTACTTGAAAAGATCAGGCAGTTGCCTGCCTATCAATCCTTATTACATAGGCTGAGAACAGGCGTAGATAGGATCGACACGTTCCAGGGGCTGGGTTTGCCGCGTGCAGCGCGTTTGCCGCTGGCTGCCAGTTTGGTTAAGG
>DAINBD010000042.1:0-1928 GCA_036733105.1 Candidatus Brevefilum sp.
CAAATTCGTACCCAACGATCTCCCAATCAGGGAATTGCCTGGAGAGTGAAAAAATCGTCAGTCCATGACCGAATCCAGCATCAAGGACGGTTGTCTTGTTGGATAGTTTTAACTTCATGATTTCTGAAATCGTTCGACCGCTTCGAATTCTAGGATTGATCTGCAATGTACCAAAAATGGATAAGAATGTCCGCTTTAAAAAACTTGATGTTGCAAAGGCTTGTTCTTTCCCAAGCCTGCAGTATTCTTTGAATGAAATTGGTTGACCTTCTTTCATGCACAAACTCATTTCTCAATTATTTAGTAATTTAGGTTTATTTTTCATTCCTGTTTCTGAATTGATTATAAATTGCTTGCCAGTAATAAAGGTCCTGTTGATCAAATAATTTAAATATAAACAGAGCCGCAAAGTATGTAATTGCTCCAACAAGGATGGATAAAAATAAATTGATCTCTTTTGTGAAGAATACACACAGGCTCATAATTGCCAGGGATAAGAAAATTTTAGGCAGGAATTTCAGGAACTTTGTTTTATAAAGTTTCTTTGATACGAAAATAATAATGGCCGACGTGACAAGCGTTGTGGAAATGACACGAACAATCGCACTGACGGTGATGCCGAAAACTGGATAGAGCAGCAGGTTAGATATTAGCAGGAGAATAGAACTAGCAAAGAGCGCTCTGACCACAAAATTTCATTTGTAGTCCACGACCAATAAGCGTGAATTGAAGATCATCAACGAATAAGCAGGGAACGCCCAAATGCCAATACTTAATAACGGGGCAGCTGGTAAAAATGCTTCCTTGTAGATCAGCATAATAATTTCCGGAGACAGAAGGCTAACCCCCATCGCCATGGGTAATGTCATTAATAAAATATATTTTGTCGAAAGCCCATACAATTTGCTGGTCGATTCTGAATCTGAGTGGTGAAGACGAGATAGGACTGGATAAATGACATCTCGAAATGCCTGCGGAAACAGGTAGAAGAACGAGATGATCCCGAGGGCAGCGGTTAATAACCCGACTTGGTAATCATCAGAGATAAAGGATAGGGTAACAATATCAATTCGGCTGTCAATTGCAAAGATAATGGATATGAGAAATATAACGAAAGAGCTTTTGATGACATCCAACCCAAATTGCCAGTCAAATTTAAAATTTTTCTTTGGTAAGTATTGGCGAGTGAGGAAAATGAATATGACCATGGATATGAAGGAAATGGCTGTGACGATCCAGGCAATACTAATTAATTCTCCCTTTTTAAAGATGGCGTAAAACACAACAGCAACTTTGATGATGGATAAAAAGGTGTTGACAATGCTTATGACTTTTACATTCTCAAGAACGAAAAAAACACCCTGGCAAATCAATATAATACTTTCAGAGAGGATACTCAGTGAGAATATTCGTACCAGCATCTTTGTTTGCATTGGGTAGGGGACAAGGAAACTGATGATCAGGATGCTGGAAAATGTTAGAATGCCAAATAGGGTCTGCATGATCAACAGGTTGCCAAAATATTTTTCAACAAGGTCATTTGATTTGGCGGCTTCACGGATCATGATCTGATCAAAACCCCACACAGCAAGGCTCAACCCAATGGTGTAGTAGGTGAGCCCAACATTATAGGCGCCCGTTGCTTTTACACCAATGAATCTTGAAACAAGGATGGCAATGATTGAATTGCTGACCCGATAGGCAATTTTAGCGATTACTGCCCAGCTTGTGTTCCGAAAAACTTTGTATGATGTGGACATTGGTCTGGTTAACTCTTTTTGTTTATCTTTTCACGAAGACCTGCCCAAAGGCCTTTCAAGGCATAACGTAAAGGCCCTCGAGTACCATCCTTACCTTTTAAGACCTGGGAAATAAGGGCATAGGCGTACGCATAGAGGATCAATGCTACTAGGTGGAATGCGTTTTTT
>DAINBD010000042.1:1938-11745 GCA_036733105.1 Candidatus Brevefilum sp.
CCAGTGATAGGCTGTCCAGGCGTTATTGACGGATGAACCAACTTTATGCCAGATGTGAGATTGGGGATTGAAAAGGATTTTATAACCTGACTTTTTGACACGCAGGCAAAAATCAACCTCCTCGTGGTAGACGAAAAAATCGGTGTCAAAGCCACCTATTTGATCAAGAACCTCCCTTTTGATGAGCATCGCTGCACCCCACGCATAATCAACTTCCCTTTCAAGGCTGTTTTCAGGCAAGTCTTTTTCATGGCGATGACCACGAATTGTGCCAAAATGCCATGGGTGCATATCTGCACCGGCATACCAGATTTCTTCCGGCGAGTCGTAGTAATAAATCTTAGGTGCAACAATACCTGTGCAATCGCTTGAAAGGGCTTTTGTGATCAAAGGCTCTGCAAAATGCTCATCAACGATGGTATCCGAATCAAGCCGAAGGATTAATTGGGCATCTTGTGAGCGCGCGTGGTCGAAACCCACATTCGAGGCACCGGTAGCGCCAATATTTTTCTCTAATGCAAACAGCGAAGCCCTTGGATATTTTTGACTGATCTGTTCAACGGTGTCATCAACGGAATGGTTATCGACGATTATGATCCTATTTTCATCAATACCAGCCTTAAGCAGGGATTCAATGCAAGAAACCAGATCGGAGGCACGATTAAAGGTGGGAATGACGACCCACAAGTCTGTATTAGAATTCAGGCTCATCATTTTCTTGTGCTTTCAAGCTGGCAGCAGCACCCTGGCACCAGGATAGTTTTTGCAGATAAATATACGGGATAATATTTATGTGCTGACGCACCTTTTTTGACCTAAGAACAATCTTTATCGTTGTTATAAGAGCAATGAGTGGACCAAACATCTTAAAAACAAAAGGCTTTTTCAAAATGCCTGGCATGTGAAATATCTGAGGATACTTATGTCGAACCCTGATCATGTAATAACCGGAGCGGTAATTGTACTTTCGTAGCGTATCAAGGTCCTGTCTTGGGGGAAGGTGCTCGATAGAAGCAGAGGGTTCGAAGAGAAGGGGGTAACCTGCCAGGCTCATCCTGCTGGTCCAATCCACATCCTGGCCACGCAGCAGGCTTTCATCCATGAGACCAATTTCATTGATAACCTCACGATGAACTGCAAGATTTAAAGTGGGCAAGAACTTTTTCTCTTTTCTTTTATCGGATGCAAGGGAGCCATGAAACATGGATAAATTGTACACCAGCAGCCAGAAGGGTTCCTCAGGTGTTTTAACACCCCCGCCAATGACTTTCCAGCCTGCGCCAAAAGCTTCTGCAAATGTCTTGATCCATCCCGGTTGGGCGACGCAATCTGAATCGATAAAAAGGAGCCATTCCCCCTTGGCTTTATGTATACCAATGTTTCGAGCCTCAGCAGCTCCGACGGGATTGGGAGTTTGAATGAATAATACGTTTTTGATCTTTTCCACAAGTTGAAATTTATCCATACCGACTATGATGATCTCGTATGGAAGATCAGTTTCCTGTCTTAGCACTGATTCTATGGTCTGATTAATGATTGGAGAATGCAAGTTTGGGATGATGATAGAAATCTTAATTTCGGCGGACAGATCTTTTCCATTTGGTGACATTGGGGATGTATTCTGAACGATTTTCATTGAATATCACCAATCGCTTTAATCATCACATCCCAGGAGCGAGCAAATAAATCTTCAACTCTGCTTGGTTCCAGGCGGGGGACGGATATTTGCTGAATAATCGCCTCTGCCAGCGTATCAGGGTCGGCTGCGGGGATAATTTTGCACAATTCGGGCAAGCTCATCACCAATCCATCTGCAACAATATCGGTGACCACGGCAGGCATTCCAAACCCAAGGGCCGATTTGAGTGCACCGCTTTGGGTTCCGCCTGTGTAGGGAGCAACGAAAAGATCGGATGCTGTAAAGTATTGCGCTGCTTCATCGTCTGGAATGTACCTGTCATGGATGTGAACATAATCAGTCAGCCCTAAATCTTTGATTTGCTGATCATAGACGGTGCGTGAATCCCAAAATTCGCCAGCGACTAAAAGATGGATGTTGTGATCACTATTGTGGATTACTTTAAGCGCCTGGATAAGTTCAGATAAACCCTTATAGGGTCTGACAAAGCCAAAGAACAGGAGCACTGGCTGATCAGCAGGCAAGCCAAGTTGATTTCTAACTTCTTCTTTAGTGAAGGGGCAGGGTTTGAACATACGATAGATGGGGTGCGGGATAATTTGCACCTTTTTTACCTCAGGCAATAGTGCCTGTAAACGCATTTTCTCTTTTTCTGTCATCACGATATAGCGATCAGCATTTTGTAAGGTACGACGTGCCAGGAAGCGATCCCAGGGGCGGGTCTCGTGCGGTATTGTATTGTGGATCAACATGGTAATTGGAACACCTCGCCGTTTGAGACGTCTTATGATGTAGTGAAAAGCGGGTCCCCAAAAGGTCACCCACCAGGAAATGATGACCTGATCAGGGTGGAAATCGGTAATCGCTTTGACCGTTCGATACCAGGATAGAGGCGTGAGAGGCGCAAAGAGAAATCCCGCATCTACTTTTTCGCGTTCGGGGCTGGTGTCTTTATCGGTCTCACCCGGGTAGAGCCATGCAGGATATTGTTTAGAAAATGAAATCACCTGCACTTCATGACCCGCTTCTCCCAGTTTTTTTGCAAGCAGTGTCGAGAAGTGGGCAATTCCACCTCGATAAGGGAAAACAGGTCCTATCAGGCTGAATTTCATAGTTTCAACCAGCATAAAAAGAAATATTTATGATTCATAAACGAAAAAATCAGCCTTTCATCAGGGCATTTATCAATCCTAAACTTGGCGAGACTATTATAGTCTCTTCAAATGCGTATGACAAATTATATCAACGCTTGTTGGTTTTCCTGTGGACATTCTCAGGTAATCGAGTGGGTCACTCGATGATTTTATAGATTTCTATCACGGGTCCCTGGTAACGGTTAATTTCAGCCTGGCTGAGCTTTGATTGTAAAACAGAGGTGATAACTTCAAGACGATCCGTTATGCTGATCGGCTGTGAGCTGGGTTCAAATTTAGCAATGCGTTGATTTTCTGTCCTGATCGTCTCATAAAACTTTATCCGGTGCCCGTATCGTTCCGGATCGCTGAAATACCGGTTATACATCCCCGAAGACAAGATGATGTAATCGCCATTTTCCGCTTTACTAAGGTCAATATTAAAGATGGTTTGTAAACCCTCCGGCAGGAAGGGTGAGTAGCCTTCATAAGTGGTGTTTTCAGGAGTGATGTTGTTTTCGCGGCAAAAGTCCAGTGCCAGAACTCTTGTATCGGGAAATGACATTCGAATCGGCACAGACAGTGAGAATATCCCCTGGTAAAGAATAAATCCAATGGTGACCAGGATGACCGGATATCTCAGTATCAATCGTCCCTTGGAAAGATACCAGGTATAGGCGATTCCGATTGCAGTCAAGAAAAGCGGGGTGATGTACATGGGGAGTGCCCATCTTTCCCAGTGAAGTGATAAATAACTTAAGGCAATCCAATACACAAAGCCGTAAAACAAAAATAATGATGTCTTTTCCCGCTTGCGAATAAGGCTGTAAACTCCAAAGCCAATGAAGATTAAGGACAGGATATTCGTCCATGTTGCAAAGGATTTTATATAGAAGATGAGATTGCCACGCCAACCGAGGTTATCCGCACCGGCGTGAGTTGTGCGGGCTTCGAAGATTAATGACTGGATCACTTTTTCGATTTCGATAAAGAGAAAGGGCGCGACAACGAACAGCGCAGCGGTAAAGAGCAAGGTGATCAGTGCCCATTTCTTGGCGAGATCCCGCCAGTTTTTCCTGAAGGAAAAGGATGGATCTTCAAGCAATTCGATAAGCACTCCGCCGTAAACGATCGCCAGAGAAATGATTCCCGGATATTTTTCTGCGGTATTGATCGCTGCAAATAAGATGGCAAAATACAGGAATATCTCCCTATCCTTTTTCAGATATAGGAGGGTGAAAAGGATCACAAGGAGCGTGAACAGGGTGATAGGGATATCTGGTGTAAGATAAACTGAATGTTGAATATAAGAGGGGAAAAGGGCAAATACCAATAGAGCGGGCAGAGCAAACCGGGGTTTGAACTGTTTGCCGATCTGATAGGCAACGATGGGGATGAATGATCCAAGCACTGCCATCAAAAGACGGGCATCGTGATAGATTGTGAGAATTTGCTCCTGATAGGAATAAGCCAGACTTTGCCCAAAGCGAAGATAGCTGGTGAGATTCAAGTACACAAAATCGACCATCATCATGATCTGCCCGGGTCTGTTGAAGGTGCCCGAGTTCAAAGTCTTGTTGACTGTCATTTCATAAACAGGCTGGATGGTGAACACTTCGTCGGGGTGGGTTAGTAAGGGGAAGCCGTGGTCCACGGCGATCAGCCGGATGGAAAAGGACAAGGCAAAGACGGCCAGCAGGATGATCCACTCTTTCAATGGATCATTTAAGATATTCCTCTTATTCTTGTGATATTTATTTATTGAGGTTTCCATTGCATTGTTCTTGAAAAACGCATTAGATTCCCGATTGGTCTTACTATCCATTAGTATAATGCCAATTGGCTTAGGTTATTCTCACCTGGTCAATTACTCCGCTACGATTTGATAGATCTTGATCCTTGGATTGGCATAGACCTCCTCAATTTCCTCGCATCCTGCCAATTCCATGGGCTGTAAGGCTCCTATGCCCTCTTTGATATAGATCCAATCCAAATCACCTTCCTCAATCAGCGCCCAGAATTCCTCGGAGCATGTATTCACCCGGCTGGCGCGTTCTCCCCACCCGCGCAGCTCCTGCACATTGTCCTTATCCGGTGAAAAGCCATAGAAGATGGTGGGGACGATCGTCCAGCGACCGGTATAGGGCAGGATCCACCCGCCGCCGTCCACGCCGCGGTAGGTGCCGCTCAGCCAGTGGGTTGTGTTGATGAAGAAGCGAGCATCCTCAGGGGTGTTTTCAGCCACCCAATCCAAGGCATCCATGTCGTTCTGATCCACCAGGACGGTCCGTGAATTGACGATATCCAGGTTGAGCGGGACACTCCAGGCGATCCATCCAGCTACAAGTGCGCTGACCATTCCGGTCGAGAGCCAGTTTCGCTTGAATTTCCTAGCTAAAAGTTCACCCAGCCACCAGAAAAGCCAGCCCGCCCAAAGCGTAATGGGGAGGTACAGGATAATTGCAAAATGATCGGGGCGGAAGGGGCGTAAAGTCAGGGTGTTGGGCAGGGTGGCAAGTCCCAGGAACAAGCTCCAGATGCCAAATGCTGAATTGGATTTCCGTAAAACAAGGGCAAGGATCAGCCCGACCAGGGCAACCGGGATCAGGATGTGGTTGCTGATCGGTCCGAGCAGGTTGGTGATGTAATCATACTGACCGGTCTCGGTGAAGATCGCAGATATGGACCCGGGCAAGTTGCTGCTGATGCCTGTGCCGGCAGATGAATAACGAGCAACCCGCAGAAGCCAAGGGAGGGCAATGGCTGTTCCGAGTGAGGTTCCCCCCAGGATACTTGAAAAGTCAATTACCGCTGTGAGTGGTGTTGACCAGCGCGGGATAAGATAGGCAAACGCCAGGATGGCTAAAAACAGCGCTAGCAGCACAGCCGTAAAGTAATGAGAAAGAAGCACGCCGGCGATCAGTAAGGCAAGGGAGACGAATCCCCTTTTTTGTTGAGGTTTTACGAGATTATCGAGTGCAAGCCCGATTGCCAGAGGAAGCAGGATGATCCCGGTGATCAGGGTATAGCGTCCCCAGCTGAGGTAATAGGCAGGCATTCGGGTTACAAAACTGACCAGGAGGGCAGCCGCTGCTGCAGGGCGCCAATCATTGAAGAGCGACTTGCCAAGGGCATAAACCGAAAGACCGATGGCTGCATTAAGAACCTGCCCGAGGAGGATGATTGCGTCGCCAATGGGCAATCTGCTCACCGCCGTGAATAGTGCGGCTGCAGAATGAAAGCCGTAATGGTAGTAAAAGGGCATCTCCAGGTAAGGCGAAAGCGTTTCTGGTAGCCCCTTTTGTTCAATGATCGTCCGGATGATCAGGTAATGATGCTGGGAGTCGACCCAGTTGGGGAGCAGGAGATTGCGTGATTGGTACAGGCGGAATGTGATGGCAGCTGCAAAAAAAAGCAAGCCCAGCCAGAGATAATGGCGATATTGCTTTGGAAAGGGAATACCTTTTTTTAGGATGCCCACGATGATCAGGGTGACCAGGATGATGGAGACTATCACGATCAGGGTGCTTGAGACCCGGATATGCATTAAGAATAAGGATTCAGCAAACACTGCAATAAGCGCAAGGCTAAAACCAATAATTTGCCCCAAGGATACGAGTGGGTCCTGATCACGCTTGCCAAACCAGGTCCACCAGGCTAATCCGGGTAGGAGCAAGATCAGGAATGACAGGATGATCACAACTTTTGAATCCCTTCAACATCCACCTTTTCGAGCATTTCGTGGACGGATAATTTCAAAACAGGGTGGATGAAATTGGGTACAAGATCATTCAGTGGAACGAGGACAAAGGCTCGTTTATGGAGCCGGACGTGCGGAATCTGTAATCCTTTCTCTGTGACCACCCGGTCACCATAGAAAAGGATATCGAGATCGATCAGCCTGGGGCCATATCGAAAGGTGGATGATCGTCCCATCTCGCGCTCAATCGCTTTCAGAAAGTACAGAAGAGGCAAAGGCTCCAATTCGGTGCGAGCTTCAACAACCTGATTGAGAAACTCAGGTTGATCCAGATAACCCCAGGGCTGGGTGATGTAGATTGGTGAGATCTGGATGATTTCAACATCCGGGCAAAGGGATTCCCTGGCGTTTTGCAGGTTGGTCAACCGGTTGCCCAAATTGGTACCCAGGGAAAGGAAAACGGACTCATCCATGCTTAGTGAACCTTAAGGATATTCAAGAAGTCGGCAAACAGACCGTAAGCGGTTGTTTCCGTTGTGGTGTCGGTTTCGAGGATACCCAGCCCCGGCAGCACATCCAGCCTAAGCTGGCAGTAGGAACTGGTATCGCTCACGCTGTAAAGCGGCGATTCTGTGCCAACGCGCTCGGGGGCTACTTTAGCAAACACGCGGCCGTCTGTATACTTAGCTGAGCAGACCAGTTTCCAGCGTTCACCTTCGGCTTTGGCTTGCTGGATCATCTCAGGCGTGATGTCGCGGATGCCGGTGCGGTCGACCTCTTGCGGGGTGAGGGGGACGCCCATCAAGACCGTCACCAACAGGGCAACCTTAATGGAAGCATCCCATCCATCGATGTCATTGCTGGGATCAGTCTCGGTGATCCCAATCGAGCGCCCAAATTCAATCGCTTCTTCCAGGGATTTTCCTTGTTCCATCATGCCCAACAATAGGTTCGTGCAGGAATTGAGGATGCCAAAAAATCCTAACAGATTAGCACATTTCAGTACCTCCCGAAACATGGCGTATATGGGCGCACCATCCATGACCGTGGATTCAAACAGGAAACCTTTCCCTTTTTGCCGTGCCAGTGAGGTCAGCTCCTCGTAACCGTGTACGACCGGGCCTTTGTTGGCGGTGACGACGTGCATCCCTTTTTGCAAAGCAGTTTTGATATGCGATAAAGCCGGTTGACCGGTTTGTGGGTTGACAGGCGTGGTTTCAAACATGAATTCCGCAGGGCAATTCAGGATGAAAGCGTTGGTCTCGTTGATTGGTTCCTGTGTGGAGAGACTGTTTAGTTGTTGACCTGAACGAACCAAATCGAGAGCAGCTTGCAGATCGATTCCATTGGGGTCAATTGCCGCACCGAGGGTTCCGGTGATGATCCCGGTGACAGTGACTGACAGGTCGTACCGTTCAGCCAGTTCCGTTTCTTTTTTGAGTAAGAGCTCAGCAAAGGATTTCCCGACATTTCCAAAACCAACCAGGCAAAAGCGAACATTCGTTGTCATTATTTTCTCCTTCAATGTGTAAATTCACCTCTTATTAAACCACAAGAGACGTAAACTTGGCGAGGAATTTCATTGCGTAATTAAATGATGTGTATCCGTTCCAGGTTAGTCCGCTGAGGTTCTTTGGCTTCAGAACCTGTGAAGCGGGGTTGGATTAGAAAAAACTTTTATTTGACACGACGATAGGTGGTTTGAGTATGTGGGGACATGTGCTATGAATTAAGGCGGAAATTTGATAAAATGAGATCAGTACCTTTTCCCGAAATCAAGTTCTAGCATTTTCTATTCTTTCCCATACTAGATCCTCGATAAAAGAGAGGCGTTATGGATAAAAAACGTACTTGGCTAAATATTGTCATTGGTATTTTATTAAGTGTTCTGAGTGGGGTGGCATTTATATTGGCTTTTCCACCCTTTGAAATCTGGCCATTGATCTTTATCGGATGGGTCCCGGTCCTGATCGCTCAGCAAAGGGTGATGCCCGCTAAGATCTCCAGCCTGTCCACTGCACTGGGGATTGGAATATGGCTGGAAGGGTATTTAGGTCCAATATTTAATGCCACAGGTTCGTATATGGCTTATCTTCCCTTAATCGCTGCTCTGTTCGCGTTGTTGTTTGATAGGGGTAATCGCCGCTTCAATCAAAGAACACGCTATCGTTGGTTTGTGATCGAGGGTGCGCTTTCCTGGGCGGGCATTGAGATGGTCCGCCTGTTCATTCCTATTGCCGGCACGTGGGGTTTCATCGCTTACCCCCTCTATCGACAAGCCTGGTTTATCCAACCTGCCAGCATTTTTGGGATCATTGGTGTGGGTGCCCTGATCATGGTTGTAAACCTGGTGTTGGCTCAGGGGATCTTACACTGGCTGGATCAGCGCAAACCTGGAGAAGTCGTCTCAATTATCCCGGAGCGGCGTGTGCGATGGTGGGCTAATGGGACTGCTCTAGCTATGATCTTGTGGGTAGCGCTCAGCCTTGTCCTGTTACGCCCGGTGGATTCATCAAGTGTGACTGTAGCAGCGATCCAGCCGGATATCTCACCGATCATCACCGGCAATATGGGTAATGAAGCTTTGCTAGATCAGATCCATCGGGAAATGATTTCGCAGACAAAACAGGCGGCTGATCAGGGGGCAAAGTTCATTGTTTAGCCCGAGGGAGCAATGCTGTTTGACCCGCAGGTTGACGATCAGTTGGGTCTTGTTGATCTCACGCAGGAGACCGAGAGTTACCTGGCGATTGGGTATGTGGTCAACCTGCCCGATGGTACTTTCCGCAATGAAGCCACGATCATCGACCCTAATGGCAAATTCCTCGGTGTTTTCGGAAAGGATCACCCGGTCTTGTTTGGAGGTGAGACCAGCCCCACGCGCGGTACTTACCCGGTGTATGACACTGCCCTGGGAAAATTGGGCACAATCATTTGCTACGACCTGGATTACACGGATACTGCTCGGAAACTTGCCGCACAGGGTGTGCAACTGATCGGTGTGCCATCAAACGATTGGGGTGCCATTGCAGACAAACATTACACCCATGTGGTTTTCCGCGCGATTGAAAACAGGGTGGCAATGGTCAAGGCCGATGGCGGTTATGATTCGGTGATCGTAGATCCCTACGGGAGGATCCAGGCAATGGTATCCTATCCACAAGGCGGCGGAGAAATCCTGGTCGCAGATGTCCTTTTAGGCAGTGGAAAGGGCACGCTTAACACCCGTTTGGGGGATTGGGTGGGTTGGCTGGGATTAGCGGGGATCGCTTTTTTCACCATTACAGGACCATTCTTGGCGAAATCGACAGAAAGGAAGAATCGGGCAGGTGAAT
>DAINBD010000043.1:0-11681 GCA_036733105.1 Candidatus Brevefilum sp.
GCAGAAACCCGCGCCGCTTCAGCCCCAGGGCATAAAAGACCTCATCGGTGATGGCAAATTGAATGGTTCGGACCAGTTCATCCTTCGTCATGGGCATTATTATATGATGAATGGGGTCACGGGACAAATAAGTGGTGGAATTTTGCGGGATAGATTAGAAGCGATATCTATATATTTGAAATTGATTAGGCAATGATCGATTCTGAGATGATTTAGTATATACTTAGAGTAATGGTCTCTTAGACCATTAGTTTAAAATCAAGAAATATGATGAAAGGGGTTTCTATGAAAATGATGTCAAAATTTTTCTTGATAATTTTTGCTTTTACTATTTTGCCTATTGTCCTCATGTCATGCAATTCTGGTCACAGGATCGAGCTGGAAACTGCCGAGCCCACAGATAGACCCACAGATGTTGTATACAGTTTTAAAACATGGAAAGTCACAAAATCCACGGGCTTATATGAAGAGGCAGATGCCGATGCCAGAATGATAGAAACGCTATCCTTTGGTACAAGGGTTAAAGATATTTCGGAAAATGATTACTTATCTGAATGCTCAGTAACTGAGGACATAGAAGTATGTCTTGTCGTTGTCGTTGATACAGGTCAACAGGGATATGTTATTAAGAAATGGCTTCAAATGCAGTATGACTATGCGTTTTTCATGAGATTTGTTCAGATGTTTGTTTAGAAGGAAGCTAATAGAAAATAAACAAACACATTCATTTATGGTAAGCTTTCACATGCCTCTCCATCGTTATCACCATCTAAGTTTGCCCAATTAAAAGACCGTGACCCACCACAATATTCAAAACATTGCTGTGCTTCATTATGTGTTGAAAAATCGCCACAGTCGTAATCAACACTACAGTTACAAAGCGGTGCTTGTGTTGGGTCGGGAGTAATTGGGATGATTGGATTAGACCTGGTAATTGGCGTTGGCGTTAGCATCCATAATCCGAAATTACTGGATTTTGCTTGGTTTTGTGCTTCACTAAATGAACTCGAACAGGTTGTATCTGGAGGATAATTTTTCGCCTCTGCAAATCCCCACCGGACCAGATAATCATTTACAAAAATGTCTCCAACAACAACATATCTAAGAAGCCGATCATATTTGTCCGTTTCTGAAACATCTTTTATCAATAAAACCTGTTTCCCTAAAACAAGATAACTATTTTGATCAGTCGAATATTTATCAAATTCACCAGATTCAGGTGCATTTATCCCAACATATCGAACTCGATGTTCGACTCCCTCAATATCTACTAATATGGTATCGCCATCAATAACCTCTTTAACGATTCCAATTTCACGTTTAGTGTCTGTAGGAATACATTCTCCATTTGTTATAGCATGAAGTGTGGCTGTAGGTGTTGGTGTAATTGTAGGTGTGAAAGTAATTGTTGGGGTAAATGTGAATGTAGGTGTTGGTGTCTCGGTTGGGGTTAGAGTAAAAGTAGGAGTAAATGTTAAAGTTGCTGTACTTGTTTTAGTGGGAGTAAAAGTAAGTGTGATTGTTGGTGTGTGGGTTGGAATCATAGAAACAATCAGCGAACCTGCAGCAGTGCTTCCAAGCAAACACTGAGAAAATATGGTAAGAACCAACAGACCAATTCCAATGACTGCATGATTTGTTTTGCTGAATTTGTTTTCGGGCAGGACACTTGCAAGAGATTTTTTTAAATAGTTAATAAATGAAATTTTTGAAAATGGTTCGGTTTTCGTCTCTGCTTGCTCCAATTCAACTAATAATGGTTTCATTTGCTCATTTAGTTGAGCTTCATCTTCACCATTCTGCTCATGTTGATGAACTGCATTTTCTTTAATTTGTTGAATGTCAACACCATAATTTTTATTCTCAAGCGCAAGTGTCTCATCTAATTGCTGGTATTGCTTGATGTAGTAACTTCTAATGCGCTCTTCTTTTTCAGGGGGAAGTTGTGTCGGCCTCTTCGTATACAATTCACTTTCGACAGAATTTTTCCAAGCGACAAGCGAATTTGCTTTGGACTCTCCAAATCCGAAAATACTTTTGACCCTATCAAATGTAATATCGTAAGCATTGGATATTCCATTGTTAACTAACTTTTGTTTTCGTGATTTTCCAAATCCACGAATATCTGAATCTAGAATACTGATATTTTTCAATCCCTCAATAATATATTCCTGTTGTAAACCCTCTAACTCAATTGAAATCTCACGAGTTTCTTTTTGCTTGAATTGTTCTCGATTTCTTTTTACATCTGAGTGAACTTTTTCGTGTTGTGTTTCTCTTTGGTGTAATTGTTTTATCTCTTCTTTTGCAATTTGATTGCGAATTTTATCACATATAGAAATGGAATCCTGAATCTGATTAATTTCATCCTCAATTTCTTTCTTCTGCTTAACAAAGATTGCTTTTTCCTGTACAACAGGAATTTTTCGATATTTTAGAAATAAATAAACAGCACCACCAATTAACAGCAAGAATGAAATGCCAAGAGTAATGGTTGTACCAAAATTCATAAATCTTGACGCGATTAATCCTGCAATTAAAGTCATCAGTAACAGAGTTAACTGAGAAAAGAAAAATATTCGAAAAAATTGAGTTATTGAATTACCAACTGGAGGTAATTCAACATGATTTTCATTTTGTATTTCATTTTTCATTGATACCCACCTTTAAGCAATGACATAATTCAAATTCAGGTTAAATCTGATTTACTTTTGACAAGTTCATTCTAACCTATTACACGTATTTTTCCAAACCATGGGTGCATCTTGTATACAATCTCCATTCCCTTAAACCAAATCCTTGATTCCCAATACCTTTTTCCTTTTCACTACTCACTATTCACAACTCCCCTTTCGTCACCCTCGCTAAATCTCACCTTCCGGAGCGCGGGTTTTAACCCGCTGAATTTTTATTCCATTACAGAATCAACACGATAAGTATTACGCCAATTCAAATATTTGCGGACTGAAGTCCGCTCTCCTAAATCATTATTATTGTTTATCGATTAGTCCAAGATCCTGGGCATATTTAAAGCAAGGCGTAATAAAAACAACAGGCAGTCGATTGTGGCTGCCTGTTGATTAAAATGGACACAATTCGATCATCCGCTACTTGAACTGAACCGTAAAGCCAGCCTGATTGTCAGCATGGTAGATCAGATCGTCATTGACGCCCAGGAAAAGCACCCCGCTTGCCGGCGCAACGAAAGAATCCGCATCACCAATCAGGAAGGAGATCCCATCTACATTGCCAATCAGAGCGCCATAAGGTGCGCCGTCAAGATTGCACGGCAGGGCTGGGTCATTCAAACTGCAGCCTCCCCCCCACGTTTGGCCTGCAGGCCCACTTTTTGAATCTGGATACAGGCTGGGCGAACCGGTCCAGGCAATCCCATGGGATGAGATTTTATACGATTTACCAGCTTCAACGTAAAAGCCGGTTTCTACCCATTCCATGTCCGCCCTGACACGCACAACTATCGTTTTTGCACAGACGACCATTGTTGGGATCACAGCAAGCAGTAAAGCCAGTACCACCAATACTACAAGTTTCTTTTTCACAACTGACTCCTTTAAAATCAATATGGGGTTTGAAGTTTACATCGTAAACTATTTAGATGATTAAACGAATTTCAAACCTCCTTTCTGGGAAAACCCAAAAGCAGGTAAAGCTCCCCACCTTTCACCATCGGTATCGTCCAATTAAATCAATAAGCGCCTGGATGCATGGACCAATGGGTGATGCTAGAAATGATGGATGTGTCAATGGATGATAAAAACATCTTAGCATATTCATTTAACCAAATCAAGTAGGTTGCTTTCACAATAGATAAGAATAAATCGCCCTCCCCCTTTTTATCCGTTTAGTGGCTTGCTTCACTACAAAACGGGCGGATTTACCTTTCCCGGAATATATTCCATTCACATTCCTTACTGTTAATCCCCAATTTCTGATCCCCAGTTCCTGATTCCCAATTCCTAAATCCCTGATCCACAATTTTTGATCCCCAATACCTGATTCCCAATTCCTAATACCTCTTCACTACTCACCATTCCCCATTCACTATCCCTTAAACAAAAACACCCCTGTCTCCAGAAGTGTCTTTTGTCGGGGCGGGCGGATTTGAACCGCCGACCTCACGGACCCGAACCGTGCGCTCTAGCCGGGCTGAGCCACGCCCCGAATGTTGCAGCATCATCACTATTCGTCAGGAACCCATGCTGATGCCAGAACGAACAGACGCAATTATACCCCGAAACCCCGTATTTACATATACAACCGGGGTGCCTGGTTGACCTTGCGTAAAGCATTCTCAAAATCAGTCCCGATCTTCTCACAGTACCATTGGATGCCAAAAAAGCGCGGTTCGTTTTCGATATTCACGATCTCCAATGCCTCTTCCCGGGTCAATACGCCTTCCCTGATCTGGTTACTGCGGAAGGTATCATTGATCGTCAGACCGGACATGATGTAGTACATATAATCCGAAAGCGGCACGGTGCCGTCGTCGATCCGCCAGGTGTTCGCAGTCTCACCCGAGGTCTCCCAGCCGTATTCATTGATCAGGGTGTTGTTCACCTTGTTTTCATCCCAGCGAATGTAATCATAAAGGCGCACAAAATCTCTCGGAACAAAGTAGATAGAGAAATAACCGCCCAGGGTATCCAGCAAGGACTTATTGATGTAAGCAGGGTTTTGCAGGTAACTGCTGAAGTAACTGAAAGCGATCTTGATCTTCCGTTCCAAAACTTTTCTTGAATGGTCAAATTCAGGTTCAATACCTGAGAAACCCGTCTTAAAATACGTGGTTTCCATCGGTGTCGCGCCGACCACGATCGGCTGGCGGTCCCTTTGCTTTGCCACCTGGTGCACATAATAGAAAAACTGCTGCCCACCGCTGGTCAGCACCGGGATCGTCCCCAGGTCTGGTCTCTTCAACCAGGCTTCTAAATTCGCCCGGATGTTTGACCACTTCTTGTCCAAATCCGCCGTGATTTTGATCTGTTCTACGCCCAACTTTTCACACATCCGCTTCTGGTTTCTGTGTGCCAATTCCGGAACCACGCCCCAGTCATAGGTGAAGGCGATGGTATCCAACCCCAGCACCTTGCTAACGTAATGGAGTGCATAGCTGCTGTCCCTTCCACCGCTGAAAGACACCAGGCATTTCAATGATCCATCCGGCTTTTTGTGCGGTTCGAATGCAGCCCTGAGCGCTTCTTCACCCTTCGGGTTCATCTTTGTGTAATGGTGGCAGTAATTGCAGACTCCGTCCTCATCAAAGGTGATGAATGGAAACGTTTCCGGCAGTACGCAGCGGGTGCAGCGACGGAGCCCATCCACGTTTTCCTTCGCCCGTTCATATTCTTCCACAAACTCCCGGACGGGGAAATCCTTGTAGCTGATCTTTTTCATTCGTGAGTGATTGTTTATCCTGTTTTGGTCCATCATTTAGCAAACCTCATTCCAGAAGGAGTCATGTCTTTGTATTCCAATTAAGCGCTTCATATTATACCTTACGGTGAGAATTCATCCATCCGATTAGCGAACCCACATCATTCGCCAGGCGCAAATTTCGCTAACCAGGCATCCAGTTCATCAGAAGTTAAAAATCCCTGGGAAGCACCTTTCTCACCGATCTTGTAAGCGGCAAACACCATGGCTGCCTTCAAGGATTGGTAGGGATCACCCGTCTTCAAGAAGCGATCCAGAAATGCAGAAAACAGTGCATCACCTGCGCCAATTGTATTCACCACCTGTCTGACTTTCACCGCAGGGAATCTGCCAATAAAGTCATCCTTTGGATAGGCAAGCAAAGCCCCCTGATCACCCAGCCCGATCACAACTACTCTGTTTGCATACCTGCGGATCAATTCGCGGGCCGTTTTTTCTGGCGACTCGACCAGCGACTCATCGCTCAAAAACAGGATGTCCGCTGCTGCCATGTAATCCCGGTTATACGCATCCGCCAGGTTTTCCAAGGCATGAACATCTGTTGCAACCAGCTTTCCAGCATCGCGTGCAGCCCTCAAAAGCGGGCGGGAAAAATTGATGTTGCAGATCACCGCCAGGTCGCATGCGCGGATGGCGCTTTCGGCACTGTTTGCAGTGTAGATGGCTTCCTGGATGTCCTTCAGGTCGGTGTGAATTTCGCGCTTGCCCTGCGGGTCGTATAAGATCACGGATTGTGCTGTCGCTCGTACAGCGTCCAAAACCAGTTCATCATCAATCCCGCGCTCATTGAGGGCTTTTCGCACCAGGATGGCGTTATCGTCAGCACCAATCAAGGAAGCAAAATCCACCTGGTTGCCCAGGGTGTTCAGTGCACTGGCAATATTAAAACCGACACCTGAAACCGTGGTCTGGATTCCGAAAAATGGATAATGTGCCGGGAAATAGGGCAAAGGGAAACCATCCACTGCCAACGTGGTTTCAAGATTGATCAAACCCGAGACAAAGAAACGGCTCATTTTTAGATCAGCGTGCGCCGCGCCTGCCGAATTGCCGCTCAAGCAGGTCAGCGGAAAGGTGGATCATCGTCGGACGTCCGTGAGGACAGGTGCGTGGGGATTGGCAGGATTCAAGGCCTTGCAGGAGTGCTCGTTGTTCTTCCAGTGAAAGGACTTGCCCACCCTTGACCGCCATACGCTTGCATATTCGGGCAGTTAGCCTGGCTTCGATCTCTGTCGCCAGGGGGCTCTCATCCTCTTCAAAATCCTCCACCAGGACGTGCAGCGCTGCCTCCGGGTCACCCCCAATGATCAATGATGGGATGGCGCGGATCGTGAAGGTGTTCGGACCAAAGGGCTCCACTTCGAATCCCAATTTATCCAAAACCGGTAATTGTTCGCCCAAAAGGCGCGCCTTTTCGGGCGGCAAGACCACATTAACCGGTTCTAATAACCTCTGCGCCGGAACCCGGTTTCCAGCCTGCTGTGCCATCAATTGCTCAAACAGGACCCGTTCATGCGCCGCGTGCTGATCAATCAAATACAGCCCATCCGGCCCTTCCGCCACAAGGTAAGTGGCAGCCACCTGCCCAATCAGGCGCAGTAAGGGCAGGTTTTCAGCCTGGATATCACCAGTGTGAAGCCGGATACGGGGCTGCGGTGCATCTTGCCCAATCTCTTCAACCGGGCGAATATCCGCAGCCATCCCCCAGGATGGATCGATCATATCCTCTGTGGGGACAGGCTGAGCGCCCCAGAAATGCCTGGACTGCAAATCGGGAACAGGAGAAAAAGCCAGCAGCGCCCTTCTGACAGCGCGCTGTGTACGTGAAAAGACCAGGTCACCTTCACGAAAGCGTACTTCTGCTTTTGCCGGGTGAACATTCACATCCACAACATCAGGGGGCATTTCCAGAAAGAGAACCACAACCGGGTAGCGACCCACCATCAGCAAGGTGTGATAAGCCTTGATAATGGCTGCTGCAACAGACGCATCCTTCACCCAGCGCCCATTCACAAAGACCGTGATCTCATTCCGGTTCGAGCGCGTCAATGCGATCGGGCTGATGAAACCGTGGATATGGTAGGCATCTTCGCGAAAATCGAGAGCCAGCATTTGCTTGGCGACATCCACACCATACAGACTGGAAAGGACTTCACGCCGGTCTCCGTTGCCGCTGGTCTGAAGGGAGGGTTTTTCATCCACGATCAATTCCCAGCGCACATCGGGGTAAGCCAGGGCGTAACGTGTCACCAGTGCCTCAATGTGCCTTCGCTCTGTAGAATCAGCTTTGAGGAATTTTAGGCGGGCAGGCACGTTATAGAATAAGTCCTGCACGCTGATGTGGGTTCCGGTGGGCATGCCGGCTTGCTTGGGCTGACCCAATTTGCCGCCCTCCACGGTCAGAACGGCCCCCATTTCCGAACCAGCGACGCGTGATTCGATCGCCATACGTGAAACGGACCCAATCGATGCCAGCGCTTCCCCGCGAAACCCCAAGGTCTGAATGCTGAACAGGTCCTCTGCTCGCGCCAGCTTGCTGGTTGCATGGCGGGAAACTGCCAAGCCCAGTTCGTCCGCAGGGATGCCAAGCCCGTTATCCGTCACAGCGATCAGGCGTTTGCCTGCGCCAAGGATCTCAATCGTGATCTGATCGGCATGCGCATCAAGCGCATTTTCAACCAGCTCTTTCACAACCGAGGCAGGCCGTTCAATCACCTCGCCGGCAGCAATTTGGGATGCAATGTGATCTGGCAAAATTCGAATGGGCATCATTCCTCCCTTTGAATTATAACCTAACCAAAAACAAAAATTTCAGTTGCAGCTTACAATTTTAAAAATTTTTTCTTGTTTACGGAATTCCATCAATTTTCAGTGTCAGGAACATAATCAACCCACATCCGCGCCAATTCATCCGCCTCTGGATGAACGACAACATATTCGGCCATCTCCCCTTCCCGGAAGATCTTCACACCCTGTCCCTCCTGGACTGTTCCGATATCTGCAAAGAGAATACCTGCCCGATCAAGCGCCTGGGCAACCTCATCAAGTCTTTCCTGTGGGATAGAAGCTGCAAGTGTGCCTGAAGAGATCATCTTCATTGGATCATAACCAAATGCCATTGCAAACCGTTCCGCAACAGGTGGAATTGGAATCTGTTCATAATTTACCTGGATTTCAACATCAGATAGCAGCGCGATTTCAAGCAAGGTCTCTAATAAACCACCACGTGTCACATCATGCATGGCTGTTGCGCCGAGTTCTGCAAAAAGCAATGCTTCAGGGATGACGCTGACTTGCTTCATCAAAGATTTGGCTTCAGCCAAATCCTGTTCCGTCAATCCTAAATTTCTCGCCATTTTGGAAAAGTCATAAGCTAGAATCGCTGTCCCTTCCAGCGGAATGCCTTTGGTGATCAAAATATGATCGCCCGGTTGAGCACCACGGGTGAGGATCTGTTTCCCATCTTCAACCGGTCCCATCGCCGTCACTGCAACCAGCGGACGTGATAGGCTGGCGGAATAGCCCGTATGCCCACCAATGATCGAAACACCAATTTCATGCGAGGCCCGTGCAACATCTTCCATAATTTCCTGCAACAATGCTTCATCCTCTTCCTTGGGAACCAAAACCAACAATTGAATCCAACGCGGCATTGCACCGCTTGTGGCAATGTCATTGCAGGCAACATGCACAGCCAACCAGCCAATGTTTTGCACAGCCCCCACAATCGGGTCGATATGGGAAGCCAGCAAGGTTCTTCCCACCCGGGTCAGGGCTACATCTTCTCCAAAGGTCGCACCTAAAACCACATCAGGGTCATCCTGTGCAAAATTGGGATAAACCAATCTGTTAAGTACTTCTAATGAAAATTTCGACATGATCTAAATTCAATTCCTCAAGACTTGCATTCAATAATAATGTGTTATGTGTTGCTCTGCGCGTAATAGGCTTCTGACGCACTCCAAAACCGGAATCCCTCTCGTGAGACGGTTTGCGCTCTTCCGCTTGATGCCAACTGGGCAAGAGTCTCGCGTACTTCACTTGGTTTCCATTTGCTTAATGCATTGATCAGCTCAGATTCTTTCATCGGATGGCGGGTAATGATGCCAACAATCGCATCGATCAAATCATCATTACCGCTCAAGTCAAATTCACCATCCACAGGCATTATGATCTTTGCGACCTTTCCCAGGATATCATGGGCACGCGCCAGACCTTCGGGATCAGGTGGGTGGACCCAATCCTCCGAAGGCGGGCGATCAGGTTGGACAAGATGAACTTCATCGGGTCGAATTTTCTCCAACCAATCAGCGATATCGCGAAGTGCTTTTTCTGTATCATTCAATCCCCGCACCAGCATCACTTCTAACCAATAATGCCCTGAATACTCCTCCCGAAAAGCGATCAAACCACCGGTCAAACGCTCATAAGTCAGCGATGGATGTGGGCGGTTGATTCGGCGATATAAAATGGGATCGCCAGCGTCCAGAGAAGGTAAAACCGCATCAGCAGCCCGCAGCTCTTCACGCACTTCGGGTAAATATAATAATGAACCGTTGGTGATCACCGCCACCGGGATATCCGTCATCGCGTTGACACCCCTTATCATCTCACCTATGCCGGAATGGAGTGTTGTCTCTCCAGAGCCAACGAACGTCACCCAATCGATCTCACCCGGTTGATGTTTTTCAAGCGCTTCACGCACCTGGGATAAGATCTCCAGGTTTGGGAAATTGTAGCGCCGCTCTGTCCGGTATGGCCTTGTCCGTCCCAATTGGCAGTAAACACAATTCCAGTTGCACGTTTTCAAGGGTATCGGATCGATCCCCAAAGATTTTCCTAAGCGCCGTGATGGTACTGGCCCAAAGACTTGTTTAAGATTCATTGTCAAAGCCTTTCATTCCCGTTCACCGAATAGTCTTGTTCCAATCCGGACCATGTTGGCACCTTCCTCAATCGCGATCTTATAGCTGTTGCTCATTCCCATCGACAAATAACGCATCTCGACATTGGGCAAACCCATTGCCTTGATATCGTCAAAGGCTTTATGTGTCAGCTGAAAATAAGGCCGGCTTTTCTCAGGATCACCAAAACGAGGCCCCATTGTCATTAACCCTTGAATTTTTAGGTTTTTCAGCTGGCTGATCTTAATAACTAGATTCTCCAAATTTTCAGGAAGGACGCCAGTTTTGTTTGATTCCTCACCGCTGTTCATCTCCACCAACACAGGTAATTTCCTATCTGCCAGCTCACAGCGTTGGTCAAGATACTTTGCCAGCCGCCACGAATCCACTGTTTGACACATGTCAAACATCTCTGCAACATATTTCGCCTTATTACGCTGCAAATGACCGATCATGTGCCATTTCACGCGGTCACCGATTGCTTCAATGATTGGAAGCCCTTCTTGAACGTAGTTATATCCAATATGCTGTACACCAGACTCTATAGCAACCTCTACCTCTTCAAGCGTACGGGTTTTGGCAGCTGCCACTAAGATGACATCAAGTGGAAGTTCTGAAAGGAATTTTTTAACTGAGGCTTCTATCCTACCCGCATCGATTTCCATCATTTCATTCCTTTGTCATCACGATTATCACAGCAACTACAATTCCAGCAAAAAGCGATACTAATGTGAATTTCTTTTCCTCCTCCTCAATTGCAGGCAGCAAATGGGTAGCGCTCACATAAAGCAGTGCACCGGCAGAAAAAGCCAGCATTAACCCTAGAATAGAGTCATTAATGGCATGAATAAATGGGTATGAAACCAGGGTACCTAAAGGTGTGGAAAAAGCTGCAGCGGCCAATGACCAAATCACTGCCTTCTTTTTGGCAAATCCTCCCCTATCCAATAATAAGTAAGTCACAATCCCCTCTGGAAATTCGTGCAAAACCATCCCAATGGCTGCCAGAGCCCCAGTGAAAATACTGACATTGAAAGTGATAGAATAAATGACTCCATCCAAGAAGGAATGAAGACCGATGCCAATCATGGGGATCAGGCCAAAGGAAATTCTGGTGTCTGTCTGTCTATGAAAACGGTAACGATCCAGGATGCGATTGGAAATGTAAAGACTCATAAACCCAATCAAAACAAAGGCGGGTGATCGGCTGTTCATTTCATAGGCTTCAGGCAGGATATGCATGAGCGAAACCGTCAGTAAAACACCAGCAGCAAAACTCATAAAATGAGCCACATTCCGTTTTCCCCAATCTGAATAATGGTT
>DAINBD010000044.1:0-11518 GCA_036733105.1 Candidatus Brevefilum sp.
TCCAATTCCTGACCTTCATCACAATTGACATTGCTGAAAACGTCAAATTCCTGGAAACAGCCCTTTCAGCAGCTGTATTTGAACGAATCACAGCAGCATTGTTGATCACCTGGCTCATCTGGACCATTCTTGAAGAAAAGATCTCTTTTCTGTTCACAGGCTCAGCCATTTTTCTCACCCTCGCAATCATCATAGGCGGGATGATTTCCATCATTATCGCTGGGATAACCGAAGAACCCTCTGTCTGGAGTGAAAGTACCATCCTGATCCTGTGGGAAGTTGGGACGGTGTTCCTGATACTCACAGGAATCACCCTCCTGATCATCACCAAGCCCGATTTACATATCCTTGGTGCTTTCCTGCTGCTCATGCTTGGATTGGGCTACATCGTGAAATGGTTTCAACCAGAAAACGCTGACCTTAGTTTGGGTTCTGTTCGGTTAGCACAAACTCTGGCTTTGCCTTGGATTTTGACACACGTCAAACGCTTTCGTGAAAATGTCACCCAGCCTAAAGTTGAATCTCCCTTACCAGTGAACACATCCGATGAACGAATTGACCTCACACCAGCCTTGGTTAAACAATTGCTGGAGATCAACCTGCAGGAAAACCCGGAAAAACGATACGAGGCAATCGCTCAGGCTCTCAGCCTGACTGTTGTCTCTGATGTTTGTTACCTTGTAAAACTGCGTCACAAGGAATCCAAAATTGACTTGGTTACAGGTTATGACCTGATCCGTGAAGTTTATCTCAAACCCACGACGCTCTTACGGGAAGAATTGCTGAATATCATGGATGCGTGGGAAGAAAATCGTCCTTTTCAGCTGTCCAGTCCCGGAACAAATACACCGGATGCGCTAACTCTGACTCTCCTCCTGCATTATCATTACCTTGGGAACCTGCTGGCTTACCCGCTTTCCCTTCCAGGACAACCCGTTTCAGGCGGCATTATTTTCCTTTCACCCTATACGGGTAAAGGCTGGGATGAAAAAACCCTTCAGATCCTTGAAACAATCCGGGTTCCCCTGGCTGAAGTCCTTTTAACAAGATCCCCGCAAGAAAAATTGCAGGCAGAATTGGAGCAAATCCAGCGAACGACCCAGATTCTCACCGAAGAAAATGAAAACCTGTCTTACACTGTTGACCGGATCGAGGCTGATTTAAAAGACAAGGAAACCAGCCTTCAGCAACTCCGAGCAAAATACCAGATCGAAAAATTGGATGCCGTCAAGCAAATTGAAGACTTCCAGGAAAAAATCGATACGCTTGAGGTTGAACTATCAGAGAAAACTGATAAGATTTCAGATCTGGAACAAATGAAAACAGAAATTCGTCAATTAAGGGACGAACGAGATCGACTCAAGATCGATTTAACTAGGGCTGAAGCGAAAATTACAAGCCTGGAAGTGGAGACAGGTCAAACCGGACCAATTCGTCTGTCTACACAGAACCAGGTCCTCAGCCTGGATTCAATTGCAGCCACGCTCCAATTGGGCAAGATGCCTGCACTGCAGGAAAAAAACCTGGAGCTGGACATCATCAACCCGGATGGCAGACAATTGATCAAGACAGATCCTGATCTATTGCGAAGGATCCTGCACGGATTGATTGAAAACGCAATCACTGCATCAATTGCTGGCAAATCGATCGAACTGGACCTTAGACTTTCGCTTGAGACCGGTATGTTGGTCATCCAGGTGACGGACAATGGAGAAGGGCTGACCCAGCAGGAGCAGCAAGCCCTTTTCAGCGCTGAAGCCGAATCCATTCCAGGGATTGGCAGTATACCTGCCATTCGAGAAGCGATTCGAGCTATCCGCCTTCTAAATGGCAAAATCTGGTTGCGAAGCAAAAAGGGTTCCTTTACGACCTTCCGAGTCCAGTTGCCCGTTCGCATTATTGATTGATATTAAAATTATTTTACATACTATAATTAGTAAAAATTTGGAATGATCATGATAGAAAAAGAAATACAAAAAAATAATCGACATTCGCAAACCCCAAAGACTGCAGCAAAGCGGAGAAAAAGCCGACCCAAAGTCTATGAAGTGCTCACCCTGACCGTATTTGCTGTGTTAGTTTGCCTTTTATTATTCATCCTTACTGCCGGTTTGCTCACACCAAATAACAGGGTCAAGGCTGCACGAGCCTACGCAAAACAGACTCAAACAGCGGTCGCTGTCTACCCGACAGCCACGCCCTTTTTGCCGGATGGTGCCACCGAGGTAACCTCAGACATTATTGCAACGCCCGAACCTGGCGCAACTGATCCAAAACCAGACCAGGAAGGCGAACCTACGCCCACGATTAAGACTTATCAAAAACCCGAAGGTCAGGTCAATGTTTTGCTTTTGGGGTCTGATGTAAGGCCAGATGACGGCGGTTTTCGCACAGATATCATCGTGTGGGTTTCCCTCAATCCCAAAGGCGAATTTGTTAGTGCGATCTCATTCCCACGTGACCTTTTCGTCCAAATCCCGGGAATGGGAGAAAACAGGATTAACACCGCTTTTCCTTCAGGTGGCTTTGACCTCCTGGCGGATACCTTTGAGATCAACTTTGGCGTTCGCCCTGATCATTACATCATGGTCGATTTCAACGGGTTCAAATCTGTGATCAATAATTTAGGCGGCATCGAAGTGCAAACAGCCCAAAACCTCACTGATTCCTGCGCAAAATGGATCAACGCCAGTGGGATGTGCAGTGTTGGGCCGGGAACTGTTCACATGAACGGTGAAGTCGCCCTGTGGTATGCCCGCTCACGCTACTCCACCAATGATATTGACCGAGCACGGCGAGCACAGGAAGTGATCGAAGCTATATTTCAAAGACTGATGAGTCTTGATGTGATCTTGAAAGCACCTGATCTTTACGATGCTTATAAGACCTACGTTCAAACAGATATTAGTATGAATAATGTCCTTCCCTTACTGCCCTTGGCCAGCAAGATCAACGAGAACGGTGATATCCGAAACCACGTTATCGGTTATGACCTGGCATATGATTGGATCACCTATCAGGGTGCCCAGGTCCTTGTCCCAGATATTTCAGGTATTCGGGCATTGATGGCTGAAGCATTGGCTTTGGAGTAACGCGATATCGAGCGTATTTAGAAACAACGTGACCGGAAAATAAAAACCAATCTTTAAAAATTTATACGAGCTCGTTCCTGAGAACATTTCATGAGCGAGCTTTTTCATTAATTGAAAAATGATTAATAACAATTCATTTTCTGATTTGATGAAAGCGCCCCCAAATGGAATGAATAATGATCGGTTTGCTCACGAAAGTAAAGTGAAAATCCTGGGCACCACAAAATTCCAATTTGACAATTACTCCGCTTTGCTTTAAACTTGGTTTATTGTACGACTACACGAAAATCTAATCGGAGGAACGATGCCAGATTCATTGGAAAATGAAATAAAAGTGCCCCTGCATTTGTCAGAAAAGACCCTTCTCCTGCCTGCGATCCAAGCATGGCAGTATTATTTGGATGATCAGGGACGCTCGCCTTATACGATCAAAGCCTTTACTGCTGATCTTCAGCTTTTAGATTCATATTTGCCCCCTGACTACACCATCGGGGAGATCACCCTGAAAGATCTTGAGAATTTCGTCGATTGGCTTGAAAACAAACGCGGCGTTCCTTGCAGTCCCAAAAGCCTGTCCCGCAGGATCACATCTCTGAAGAGTTTCTTCCGCTGGCTTCAGCGTGGGGGCGCACTGGTCGTCGACCCTGCTGACAAACTCGTCCAACGCACAGTCACAAGCCCATTGCCAAGCGTCCTGACGCAGGAAGAGCTATCCAAAGCGCTGGAGACAGCAGCGATATTTCGCACAACTGATCCCCCTGATGCCCGTCCTTATACCCTGCTTAAATTATTGTTGGAAACCGCCGTCAAAAAAGGTGAATGTCGGGATATTGGTCTTAATCATCTGTCGGTGGAGGATGATGAAGACGCCTATGTTTATATTCGCTACACCAATCCCCGTTATCGCTATAAGGAACGAAAGATAGCCCTTTCAAAGGAATGGGTGGAGGCTTTCAATGAATACGTCCAGCAGTATCAACCTGAGGAGCGTCTATTCCCATGGACTGCCCGCCGGCTGGAATACATCCTGGAAGATATCACCAATGCAGGTAAATTTGAGAAACGGATTTCCTTTGACATGTGCCGATGGACAAGTGTCCTGATGGACCTGGTTGATGGGAAAGACCCTGAGAAAATCCGTCAAAAATTAGGCGTATCCAAGATCCAGTTTCGAGAAATTCGCACCAAACTCCGAAGGCTTGCCGCAGGACAGGGCTACGAGATAGGTTCTGATGATGAGGCTGATGCCTGGAATAATTAATACAAAACAAAAAAGCCGGCAATACCGGCTTTTTTGATGACTGTTCACATTCACTCTTTTTTATTCAGCTGCAACCTTAAAATCTGACTGGTCTGATCCGTGATTTTGTATGGGTCAGAGGGGCGCAATCCAACGACCCACGCAACCCGGTCACCTGAACAAACCAGAGGCCATCGGTTTCGAAGGTGCTCAGGTATCTTTTCGTTAATGAAGAAATCTGAGATCAATTGCGAATGCCCACCCAGCCCAAGTGGCTGCCAACGTTCACGCATTTGCCGGCTTCGGACTTCCAATGGAAGTTTGAGAAGGTCTCCATCCAGCAAGGCTTCTGATGGCTCGGTGTCTTTCAATGTCTTGAGGATTTCCTGGACGGGCTCCTTCACCCATTCTGCTTCAAGCCGCCACCCATGCATCAGTTCAAGTGGATGATCAATATCAAGTATCCCGGTGGTCAGTTCACCCGGCAGGATAGGTGTTTCCCAATCCGGCAATTCTGCTTCCCAAGTTTTAATGATGAGTGTTTCACCCACAAGCGCAAGATTCAACCTGGCGACCAGGTCCATCCCCCCTGTTTCAGATGGTTCAGCCGTAAAATCCAATCCACGCTCAACGGCATCAAAGCCGACATCACGCAGATCAGGACGCAGTTTGGCGATTGCCTGCCTGAGCACACGCCTTCGCATGGCTATTGAAAGCGAATTAAAAATGGTTGCATCAAGCTCAACCCGTTCTTTTGTCTGCACTCGAAAGCATTTTTCCCATGCCTGATGTGCATAAGTTTGCAGCAAGTGATCTTCTTCACCAAGCACATCTACCATTCTCAAGATCACCTGGCGAAACCGCAGGTTGTAAGTTTCCAGCTGCGGGATCAGCTCATGCCGTAAACGGTTACGATAGTAGGTCGTATCCTGGTTGCTCAGGTCTACCCGGGGACTGAGACCCAGTTCCGCAACGTAAGCATCAATTTCATCCCGCCAAAGATCAAGGAGTGGGCGTACCAGGGGAATGTGTTCATCCCAGAGAGGAATGATGCGCCGATAAGGCATACCAGTCAATCCGGGAAGGGCTGCGCCGCGCAAAAAATGCATGAGCACAGTTTCAACCTGATCATCAGCATGATGTCCGACTGCGACAGCCTGTGCATTTAACAATCTGGCTTGTTGAAACAAAAAGTGATAACGGATATTGCGCGCAATCTCTTCTATTGATTGTCCGGTGTGATCAATTTGCTTCTGGACATCAACCCGTTCACAGACAAACGGCAAGCCATACTTCGCCGCCAAATCCCGTACATATTCGGCGTCCTGAGCAGATTCATCTCGCAACCCGTGATCCAAATGAGCAATGATGAGTGGGTAACCAAGTGTATATAACCCCATCATCAGCGCCAGGCTGTCAGCGCCGCCAGAGACCCCGACTAAAACCGGAACGTCTGGTTTCAACGCACACTTCTCTTTAGCGGAACGTGCCAGTATATCCAAAATCATGCGTTAATTATAGCACCCCGCCAAATGGCGACCATTGAAATAAGGTATACTTCATAATGAGAACAGGATTAAATGAACGAAACGCAAGAGATCATCGGATTAACCGGCAATATTGCAACCGGAAAAAGTGTCATCCGTCGAATGCTGGCAAATTGCGGCGCCTTAGAGATCGATGCTGACATGATCGCCCACAGGATCATGTACCCGGGTGGTCCTGCCTACCCAAAGATCGTTGACGCCTTTGGAGAAACGATCCTGGCGGATGACGGCAGCATCTCCCGAGGCAAATTGGCAGAGATCGTCTTCAATGACCTCGAAAAACTGAAGCAGCTTGAAGCGATATCTCACCCAATCGTGACAGATGCCATTATGGCTCACGTCCGCCTTTCCGAACAAAATATGGTTGTGATTGAAGCGATTAAGCTCCTCGAAGCTGGATTGGACGCTGTGTGCACATCCATTTGGGTCAGTTATGCCTCAAAATCCTATCAACTTGAACGCCTAATAAATCAAAGAGGTCTGACCGAATCCCAGGCACAGGTCCGCATATCAGCCCAGCCCTCACAATTTAAGAAAATAATTCGGGCAGATGTCGTGATCAATACAGAAGGCAGCTTTCAGTCCACCT
The DNA here is from genome assembly GCA_036733105.1 of Candidatus Brevefilum sp. Classification (GTDB taxonomy): domain Bacteria; phylum Chloroflexota; class Anaerolineae; order Anaerolineales; family Anaerolineaceae; genus Brevifilum. The sequence goes on from DAINBD010000044.1 coordinate 6,469, forward strand.
GGGATCAGGTGCGGGGTTCACTTAATGATACAATTCAAGGTAAACAGCACCCTGAAGAGACGCACCTTAATAGCTCAAGCGGCTGGAAGTCCACGCCCATTCATCCATTAGCTCATCACGAATTAGAAGCGTTTTGGTTGGCAAATAAAAAAGATGAAAACCTCTCGTTTTTTGAACAATCAGGATCCGATTTGATCCTGCCCGTGATGAGAGATAAACTGCTCTCCAACTTAATCATCTGGGATAACTGGAACTTCACCGGAACAATGCAGGCGGTGCTTCCAAAACCAGGAAGCGCAGAATCACATTCTATGCTTATTGAATTATTTCAAGCCCATGCAGAAAGCCAGCAATGTGAAATTCTGCTGATCCCGGATAAATGTGTTAAAGAATTAGACCTGTCACCTGGCGACTTTGGATTTCAGTATATGCCTGTTGAACAGATCGCCTATCCAGCATGGCGAGAGGCGTGTAATGCGATCAATAACGAAGACGAAAACGCCATTTGGATCAAGATTCTGGCTCAGCCGATGGAACAAGTAGTCAATTTTAAAGTAACCTGATATCATTTAGACCATGACCGAAATTATTAACAATATCCTCTTTTTATTTCAAAGATTTCGCTGGACGGATCTCCTGGATATTGTGCTGGTTACAGTCATTTTTTATAGCTTGCTGATCCTTTTACGTGATACAGAAGCCCTTGTACTTCTGCGCGGTGTACTCTTCATTATTGTTCTGCTTGGATTATTCACAAGCCTGATCGATCTTCCTGCTTTTTCGTGGTTGATCAGCACAGTCTTACCCGCCCTGGTATTTGCAATTCCGGTCATCTTTGCGCCTGAAATTCGCCGCGCCCTCGAACGGCTTGGGAGGGCTGGTAATGTGAGCTTTTTAACGGTCAAACGAAACATTGTTCTTGAACGGCAAAAGGAAACACTAGATGCGATCATCCAGGCCTGCGGTCGCCTTTCAGAGCGCCACCACGGTGCCCTGATCATCATTCAAAGGGTGCAGGGTTTGGGGGAATATATTGAAACAGGAGTTCGGATGCATGCTGTTGTTACTCCTGAATTGCTTTTACAAATTTTTTATCCCAATACACCTCTCCACGACGGCGCAGTGATCATTGTTGACAACGAGGTTGCAGCGGCATCATGTGTGATGCCCCTTTCAGCCAGTGGTGTTCTCAACCGCTCACCAGAACGAACCATGGGCTTGAGACATCGTGCGGCACTGGGCACCTCCGAGGTGAGCGATGCCATCTCAGTGGTGGTATCGGAAGAAACAGGCAGCATCTCGATTGCCCACAACGGGAAGATGATCCGACGATTGAATATGGAAAGGCTTGAAAACACCCTGCATGCCTTCTTTCAACCCACCGAATTTGGTGAGGACAAAAACCTGTTATCTCGATTCTTTGCATTTTTTAAACCAAAGAGGTCGAAAAAGGAAGAGGGAGGGGGATCATGAAGTTCATTGGAAAATTCCTCAAAAACCTGCCGACCTTTTTAACTGCCCTTGTGTTTGCCCTCGCGGTTTGGATCTTTGCAGTCACGCAGGCAGATCCGACCGAAACCCGCGCCTACCCCAGGCTACTTGAGATGGAAATCATCGGACTGGATCCAAGCTTGATGATCACAAATGACATCAATGACCAGGTTTCACTTAGCGTACGAGCACCTTCCTCGGTCCTTGCGCAACTGGAAAATAACAGCAACCTGATTAATGTCACACTTGATCTTTCAGGACTTTCAACCGGGGTTCACAACCTCAAACCACAGGTCAATATCGGACTATCTCCTGCTGAAGTTGTCCAGCTTAACCCCTCAACTGTCTTTGTCAATCTGGATTCGATCATAACCGAAAACTTCATCGTTGAAATCGAAACGATCGGCAACCCGGCTATTGGTTTTGAGATCAATGAACCTGAAGTAAGTGAGGATGAGATCCTGGTTTCAGGTCCGCAGGATGTGGTCGAATCAGTGGCAAAGGTCGTCGGGGAGGTTAATATCGTTGATGTATCGGAGAACATTGAGCGGACCATTGACCTGAGAGCGATCGATGCTGCAGGGAACCGGGTTGAAGGGATCAGGCTTAATCCTAACAGCATCCGTGTCATCATTCCTGTTGTTCAGCGCGGCGGTTATCGCACTGTTGTGGTTAAAATTGTCACCAGTGGTCAGATCGCAGCAGGTTATCGCCTGACCAATATCTTTGCCATGCCGCCGACTGTCACAATTTATTCTTCCAACCCAAGTTTGGTGGAAGGTGTACCTGGTTTTATCGAAACAATCCCGATCAATCTGAATGGTGCCAATGAAAACCTGGAGATCAGGGTGGCGCTTAACCTTCCACAAGGGATCAATGTGGTCGGCAGTCAAAATATCACGGTTCAGGTTGGACTCGAACCTATTGAGAGCAGTATTAATTTCGCCAGTATTCCTGTGGCGACACAGGGTCTTGCTGATGGATTATCTGCATCCATTTCACCCGAGTCTGTTGACGTGTTCCTTTCAGGCCCCCTTGCTCTGCTTGAGCAGCTTGATCCCTCAGAACTTAACGTCATTATTGACCTGACTGATCGCGGTCCAGGCACCTACCAACTGGCTCCTGAAGTTGTCCTGGATGACATTAATATCAATGTTGATGCAATCCTTCCTAACACCATGGAAGTGACCATCACAAATGGCACCAGTCCCTAACTTTTAACAAATTCAACCCGAGTTAATTCACCTAATACTGAAAAATCATCCATACGATGGTTTGTCTCGCTATGCTAGAGACCCAAAGTATGGTCAAACCGTTCAATAAACTGTAGTTTGTTCTCTCAATAAAAAAGTGTCTCAATCCGGAAATGACAATCCAAAGCCAAAGGGATAAAGCGGGTTTTTGGAATCAAAAGGAACATCCGAGCGCTGTTTACGAACTGCTTCCATCGAGGAGGGTAATTCAAATGGCAGCCTGCCCCTCGGCCTTTCTTCGCCAAAAACAACTCGCAGGACAGCCGCATCAATCGCACCAAAATCTGCCAATAATGCCCTGGCAGAATGATTGATCTCCGGGATCACTGCGGGACGGTCCAATTCAATGATAACAACTGTTGGCACTGTATTCATAAGCTCTAAAATCGAGGTTAATTCCGCCCCCTTAAAATCTAAATCACCATGATGGAAACCCCGTGCCATCGGATTCTTAGATTCAACAGGAACCCAGGGGGTTTTCAGCCTGATGATGGCGATCTCAGCCTCCTCAGGAGATGAAACCACTTCTGCAAAGTCCTTGGCAACATCAATATCTACATCTTTCACATAAACGCTTAAGCCGCGCTTGAGCGGGAGAGTCTGATCCTGGTTTTTCAGTAAGGTCATCGCCCAGGATTGGGAAGCCAACCCAAAGGCAACTGATTCAGGTTCACCGAGTACCTGGTCAAACAAATCTGGATTGATAAAGGGTTGATCAAACAGACCCAATTGGAATTTCAAACGGAGCAGACGCCGGACGGATTGATCGATCCTTTCTTCTGAGATAAATCCGCGCCTTACCAATTCAACAACGTGATACGGGCAGCTTTCACCACCAAACTGATCCACCCCAGCCTCCAATGCCTTTTTGACACGATCGATTTCACTCAAGTGTTCCACGCCCCATGCACGTGCCGGCCAGGTGAAATCGGGCGTGACAAGATCGGTGATCAAGCCCCAATCCGTACAGATCACGCCATCAAACTGATACTTTTCACGAAGCAACCCCGTAATGATCGCCTTATTAAAACTCATGGCAACATTCTCATCCGTTTGGTTAATGGGGACACCATAATAAGGCATAATTGCGGCTGTGCCTGCTTCAATTGCGGCTTCAAAAGGAATCAGGTGGTAATCGAAATAGCCGCCCGGATAAACTTGTCCTTTCTGAAACTCGAAATGAGGATCCAACCCATCCTTTTGGGGTCCACCGCCTGGAAAGTGCTTTGTCATGCATGCCACACTTTCAACACCCAGACGCTCTCCCTGAAAGCCTTCAATATAAGCTTTTGCTAATTTTGCGCTCAGCGGTGCATCAGCCCCAAAAGTGCCGCTGATGCGCGGCCAGCGAGGTTCTGTTGCCAGGTCAATTTGTGGGTGAAGCGCGATCCGGATGCCAACAGCCAGGTATTCACGCCGGGCAATATTTGCAAATCTTAAAACAAGGTCTTCATCACCCACAGCTGCCAGTCCCAGGGGTTGACACCATTGTGAAAAATCCTTGGCTTGCATCTCATAAATACTGCGGCTGAAATGATGGCGTGGGTCAGAAGCAAGCGTGACAGGAATCCCCAGGCGAGTCTCTTCAGCATATTGCTGCAAGTGCTGACTCCAAATCGACAGCGTCTTTGCGTCAGGAATTTCCCAGAGGTTAAAATGGTTCATTTGTTGAAGGTCCATTTGCGCTTTCGCAGATAATTGAGGCGGACCTGACGTGGTGCCTGTCTCCATTTGACCTGACAGATCGTCAATCGATCCGTCCTCATTGACAGCCGAACCGTTAATGAACAGCATGCCTGCCTTTTCTTCAAGGGTCATCTGGCTCAGCAGGTCATTCACCCTGTGTTCAGTCGGTTGACGCGGATCTTCATAAACATCCAGTTTGCCATTCTTATTGAGATCACGGTAAGTAAATCCCTTTTCCTCACGGATCATCTGTGATGATCTGACCAGGATTTCTAAATTCTCCATCTTTTCCCTCCAGTCTCTTATCCCTAAATACAGATAGTAACGAAAAGGTCTGCCCTGAAGCATCTCTGCAACGGTCACACTACATTATAATCACAAATTCAACAATGACCTCAAAAGCCCAGAATCAACCTTCGCTGTCTCTAATGATCTGATCAAGAGACAGTATCGCGAACCCTTCTCAACGCAAAGCAAAACATTATTGTCAGCATTATAAGCAATCCAACTTATAGCCGGTTACATTGGTTTTATCCGGCAAATCCACAGATACGAGATATCAATTTTTTACCTGAGAATTGCATTACAATTCATTAAACATCAGCTGATAGGTTTATTCT
>DAINBD010000045.1:0-11380 GCA_036733105.1 Candidatus Brevefilum sp.
TAAGAGCAGCCGAAAACGCACATTTTTCCATCCGGTGGGTTGCCTATCAGGTTGCGGAAGCCATCCAAAAAATTTATCCCGTAATTGGCGCCTATTTCGATATTCCTGCTGACAGTTCATCCAAAGATATTCTTAAGCGATACTTTTACTCAACTTCCGAAAATTAATCATTGGCAAGTTTGTTCATCTAATCTTTTGTAGAAAAGGAAAAAACGGATGAAGATTCTTCAAAAATTGTTTTGGCTTTTCTGGAACAAAGATGAAAACAGGTCGCGTGCGCTTTGGCGCATGGCAGTCCATCTGTTAACCTGGTCCATACTGTCCGGGATTTTACAACCTGTTTTGGTCCTGCTTTTCAACGCTTTCATGGATGCCTTAAAAAATGGTTGGGCTGAATTTCCGGGATCAGGACAGCCAATTGATTTATTTTCCAATTCCTGGATCAATTTTGTGATCCTTCCGGTTGCGACCTGTTTGGCAATTCTATTGGCGACTTATTTTGTGGGCAGATGGGTCGATCGGCGAAAATTCCGTGAATTTGGGTTTCACTTTTCAAAAACTTGGTGGTTGGATTTCGGATTTGGACTTGTTTTGGGCGCGGGATTAATGGGTGGTATTTTCCTGTTTGGTTTACTGACAGGGACAATGAAACTCACGGGTTACTTCCAATCCTATCTGGATAACGTCCATTTTTCACTAGGTTTAGTCCAGTTCATGATCCTCTTTGTGCAGGTTGGGATTTATGAGGAAGTGCTTTCACGTGGGTATTATTTCGTCAATCTGGCTGAGGGTTTGAATCTTGGTTTGATTGGCAAACGCAATGCGGTGATCTTGACGTGGGCAATAACGTCCATCGCCTTTGGATTGCTTCATTTATCCAATCCCAACGCCACCTGGATCAGCACGACCATGATCATGGTTGCGGGATTATTTCTCGGTTTAGGGATGGTGCTGACGGGCAGTCTGGCAATTCCGATTGGTGTACACATCTCTTGGAATTTTTTCCAGGGGAATATTTTTGGGTTTCCAGTCAGCGGCATGCAAACCGGCGTATCTATTTTTGTTACGGAATCTACCGGACCTGAATGGCTTACCGGGGGTGCTTTTGGGCCTGAAGCAGGTGTAATGGGTCTGGCTGCTATGGTGGTGGGAAGTCTGTTGACCCTTCTCTGGGTGCATCGTAAGGGATCTTTACACTTTGCCACTGATCTTGCTGTTTATAATCCTCCTGCTGAGGAAAAAGTATTGAACCCATAAAAAATTCTTGTTTACCCTTGACAAAAATCGGGTCTTACCTATAATTAGGGCAACAATTTAATTCGTAAAGACGTTGATGAGGAAGAGTAGGCATCAATCCGGTATCACAGAGAGCAGCGGATGGTGAGAAGCTGTATATACGCTGATGTTGAATGGCCCTCGGAGTCTTTGAGGCGAAAGGTAACGATTAGCCTCAAACGGACACACCGCCGTTACCAGGGTGAAGGGTATATGCATAAATTGCTGTACCTGAGTAATGAGTGAGGCTGGCCTTTTCCCTGTTGCATCATCAACAGGTTTTTCTTTAAAGGATGCCTAAATTGGGTGGCACCACGGACAAGAGCGTTCGTCCCAAACAGGGATGAGCGCTTTTTTTAATGGCACGCTCCTGTTACTCTGGCTGTCAAATCAAAATTAGAAAACTGGAGGCAAGAAATGTCAAACAATCAATATAAATACTTATTAGGTGAGGAAGATCTTCCAAAGCAATGGTATAACATCAACGCTGATATGCCGGTCTCCCCCACACCGGTTTTGAATCCGCAAACCAAGCAACCCATCACGGCTGAATTCCTCAACGTTTTGTTCCCGATGTCTTTAATTGAACAGGAGATGAGCAAGGAACGCTATATTGATATTCCTGAGGAGGTTCGGGAGATCTATAAACTATGGCGTCCCACACCCCTGATCCGTGCAAGACGGCTTGAGAAGATGTTGGATACGCCGGCGCATATTTATTATAAGAATGAAGGTGCATCGATTGCCGGAAGCCATAAGGGTAATACGGCTGTGGCCCAGGCATATTACAACAAGGTCGATGGAACACGATCACTGACAACTGAAACAGGCGCTGGGCAGTGGGGGGCAGCGCTTTCAATGGCTTGTAATTTCTTTGATATGAGCCTGGAAGTATTCATGGTCAAGGCATCTTATGAACAAAAGCCATACCGTCGGATCATCATGCAAAGTTATAATGCAGATGTCTATCCCAGCCCGTCCGATCAGTCGGAATATGGGCGAAATTACCTCAGGGATCACCCGGACAGCCCCGGCTCGCTGGGTATCGCGATTTCTGAAGCAGTTGAAACCGCGGTTAAATCTAACGGGCAAAAGAAATACAGCCTGGGATCTGTCCTAAACCATGTTCTATTGCATCAGACGGTGATCGGGCAGGAGTGCCTGAAGCAGATGGAGATGGCAGATGAATACCCGGATGTGGTCATCGGATGTGTGGGAGGTGGATCAAATTTTGCAGGCTGTGCTTTTCCCTTTGCTCATAAAAACCTGACGGAAGGACGAACAACGAGATTGGTGGCTGTTGAACCTAATGCAACACCGACCCTGACCAAAGGCCCCTATGCTTTTGATTATGGAGATACGGCAATGATGGCGCCGATTCTCAAGATGTTCACCCTTGGGCATGATTTTATCCCTGCCCCGATCCATGCAGGTGGATTGCGTTATCATGGGATGGCACCGCAGATTTGCATGTTGTATGATGCTGGCTTTATCGAAGCGGTTGCAGTCCCACAGGTGGAAACCTTCGCGGCTGCCATTCAGTTTGCACAAACAGAAGGGATTATCCCTGCACCAGAGTCAGCCCATGCCATTCGTGTGGCGATTAATGAGGCTTTGGATGCCAAACAGAAGGGTGAAAAACGGGTGATTTTGTTCAATCTTTCAGGTCACGGTTTGCTGGATTTGGCAGCTTACGATTCATTCAACCAGGGGAAGGTTGTTGATGACACGCTCGAGATCACGCCTGAGGAGATCCTTGAAAAATTACCCAAAGTTGATTTTTAATCGGTTTGAATGGGTTCGGTTTTTATTTTGTTTTCCACAACATGAAAACCGACCCCAAGTGATTATGAAACCAACACTTATTTCGAAAAAAATAGATGATTATAAATGGTATAATAGGTTGATTTTGTCGATTTTAAATAGATCAGGCATGGAACAAATCATCAGCATCTAATATCATTTGGAGGTTATTTTGACTGTTCATTTATATTTTTCCCTGATACCTGAAGCTTTGATCGCTTCAATGTTGGAACCAGAGGAATTTGGAAGTTATTATGCAGTGGGTACAAAGAAGAAATCCACCGGTCAAGCGATTTTTTTCGAAGTGGACCCAGATTTTCGCAGCAAGTATTTTCGGATTGAACAGGGTATTGCTCGTTGTGTCCCTCATGAAGACGGCTCTCCGAAATCATCGATTTACATCAGCGTTTATCGTGTGTTGGAGCATATCAGCATTTCTGATTTGGGCAAGCTGTATCTTGTGACCCAGGATGGGCGCACATTGGGTTTGGAACCATCAAGCGAGATTCCCGACCTGGATGGTGGTTCGCATCTCTATAAAGAACTTGTGCCAGTTTCACCTCTGGTGGCAAGCCGGTTGAACCCCCTGGAGTTTTATGATCTGATCGTGAGAAACCCAACATCCCTGGTGACTGTTCCTGCAATTACCTTTGCTGAATTGCGCTTGGGAGAACTCGCCGAGAACCCTGAAATGGGCGATGTGGGTGATTTGCCCTATTCAAATATGGATCACCTGCGCGAAGTCCTCAAAGACCTGAAGAGCAAACCGGTCGCCACAAAGATGGTTGACAGGATCAGTACTGCCACAATTGCTTACCGTACAGTCAAAAACGGATTCTTTATTGGCAATGAAGCCGAAATTGCCTATTACCCGATGCCAACTAGTGAATGGCTGAAGGAGAACAATTATCGGTGGTGGCGGTCAGCAAGTATGTAGCGGTCAATTTTTTGTATTTCAATCCAAAGTAATCGTATTAATTTTAGGAGTAATCTATGGATAAAGCATGGCTTTTTGTAAGTATTGGGGCAAGTATCATTTCAATTGGTGCAGCATTGTATCTTTATTATTGGGTAAAAAGACAGGACCCAGGTTCTGAAAAAGCACAGGAAGTTGCCTCCTGGATCCGTAACGGTGCCCAAACCTATTTGAAACGTCTTTATTTTGCCCTCGCAATCGTGGCACTCATCATTGGTTTTGTGATCGCAGTTGTGTTCAGCTTTGATTTAGCCGATGTTGCTGGCGGTCAGGTCAATATCACACCAGGTAATGGGATCAAAATGGCACTGGCATTTATTGGCGGTGCTTTGTGTTCAGCCGTTGCAGGGTATATGGGGATGAGCATTGCAGTCGAGGCAAACGTTCGCACAGCAACAGCCGCCAATGATTCCCTCAACAAAGCCTTCAGGTTGTCATTTTATGCAGGTTCTGTGATGGGATTGGCTATGGTTGGTCTGGCTGTTTTGGGTATGAGCCTGATCCTGATTGTGACGGAAAGCGCTGACATTGTCCTGGGCTTTAGTTTTGGCGCCTCTGCCCTGGCATTGCTAGCCAAAGCTGGCGGCGGAATTTATACGAAAACGGCTGATATTGCCGCAGACCTGGTCGGGAAGGTTGAGGTGGGTATCCCTGAGGATGATCCCCGCAACCCGGCTGTTGTTGCAGATAATGTTGGTGACAATGTGGGTGACGTTGCCGGTATGGGTGCAGATATTTTTGACAGCTATGTGGCTTCAACCGTGGCTGTTATGCTTTTGGGTGCATCCGCAACTTCCCTTTCGAGCCAATACGTTGTTCTTCCTTTGATCCTCTGTACCCTTGGTATTATTGCATCCCTCATTGGGATTCAATTTGTCAGGGTTGGGAAGAACGGCAAACCTGGACCAGCTTTAAATTTTGGGACGATCATCACCACGGCAATATTTGCTTTTTTGGTACTCATCCTGATTTTACTGTCAGATATAAACATCGGCGTTCTCTGGGCAACCCTCACCGGTCTGATCACTGGCGTGGTCATCGGTTTTACATCCGATTACTTCACCTCAGAGGACCGCAAACCAGTCTATGAAACCGCGCGGGTCTCTGAATCGGGTGCTGCAATCAACATTATCACGGGTTTCAGCTACGGATTGGTCAGCATTGTCCCCTCCGTGATTGGGATTGCTGTGGCAACCCTGTTGTCCTATTATCTGGCGCAAGCTACTGGTCTGCCCGGCATTTACGGTATCGGGATCAGTGCGGTTGGAATGCTTTCGATCAGCGGCATGATCGTATCTGCAGATGCTTATGGTCCCATTGTGGATAACGCGCGTGGGATTGCAGAGATGGCAGGGATGGACACCCATGTGATTGAGACGGCGGATACCCTGGATGCGGCTGGTAACACAGCCAAAGCGATTACAAAGGGGTTCAGCATCAGTGCAGCTGCCCTGACCGTTCTGGCATTGTTCGCTGCCTATGCAGAAGTGGTGAACGCTGCAGGTGTCGAAGTTACTATGAGCCTGCGCGATCCGATTGTTGTTGCTGGAGTTTTTCTGGGTGCGATGACGCCGCCTTTGTTCAGTGCGCTGACCATGCTTTCTGTCACGAAAAACGCGTTTCAGATGATTGAAGAAATTCGCCGGCAATTTCGTGAAGAACCGGGAATTTTGGCTGGGACTGTTGCACCAGATTATGATACGTGTGTGGGTCTGGCAGCCCAGGGTGCATTGTCATCATTGATGCTGCCAGCATTCCTAGCAGTGGGACTTCCCTTGCTGGTCGGCTTTGTTTTAGGTCCGAATGCTTTGGGCGGTTTCCTGGGAGGATCTATCTTCACGGGTGTGATCTTTGCCCTGCTGATGGCGAATGCGGGCGGATTATGGGACAACGCCAAGAAATTCATTGAAACTGGAAAGTTTGGTGGCCCCGGGTCAGATGCCCATAAGGCAGGCGTCGTTGGCGATACAGTTGGCGATCCCTTTAAGGATACAGCTGGACCTTCATTGAACACGCTCATTACAGTGATGTCGCTGGTGTCCTCATTGTTTGCACCGATCATTGCTGCTTTTCATTTGTTCTAATGATTTGATCAATTTTGAGTTTTAGAGGTTATCCCAAACACCTGGGATAACCTCTTTTTCTATTAGGCTCAAGAATGATGTGTTTTTACCCAATATCATGTATTTGCGGACAGATCCTCACGCCCTGTGAGCTCAGGGCAGGATCCACACTCCGGCAAAAATATTGAGTAGGGTGGGGTGTTCTTTTCACCCTACCATCCCATTCTGAAAACCAGCGTTATAATCGTGATAAGGTTTACTATATGTCGTGTTTGATGTTTTATATCAAGCGTCAGGAAAGAAAACTTTGGGTGATTTTGGAGCAGGGATCAGTTTAGATGAAATAATCGGTCTATCTGCCTGGCAGATTGATCGGATGGTTTTGCCATCAAATAAGGTATTTCAATACCCGGTTCGAGCTGCTCAAATACTGGCAGAACAGGGTTTGGAATCTTACGTTTTGGCTGAATTATGGGAAGACGGTCACTCTGTGTGGCATCATCCAAAAACAGGCGAGCCTGTAATCGCCGAACCGACAGGTCAAGTGATCAGAAGGAGATCTCGCTAATAAATCCTACTATTTCACAACGAGCGTTCTCAGATCCTTCTGAATATCACCAGAGAAAAAGGGTAAAACCTGTTTTATTACCCGTACCGTCTCAGGTGAGTCGCTGATAGCGAGCGTTTGCCTAAGGAAGAACGCGGTCTCAGTGGGGGAACGTCTTGATAATGCTTCCATCAAATCTATCAATCTGTTGTAAGATGCTTCCATTGGATACTGGAGGATTGGGCTGATCATCCTATAGATAGCAGGTAAGTTCAGGACAGAACCCCGCTCCACGCCCGCTGTAAGCCCCTGCAAGCCAAATGAGATCATTTTGGGTTTTTCATCCGCCAGGTAGGATCCCATGAGGGTCTCCCAGGTCTGAGGGTAAATTTCCCGCAGGTTTTGGGTTCCAGACGACAGCAACTCCACGACGACAATTTGATCAAGGTCGGGGATCAACCATGATTTTATCCTTGAAATCACCGATTCCGGGTCTTTGGCAGCCGCATGGTTCAAAATGAATATCGCCAGCTGTTTAATTTCAAAATATGGATCTTCCCAGAGTTCATCTGCCAATGAGAGCGCATTATCGTTGTCCTCCTTGAGGAATTTGGGAAGGTCAAGTTTTATTTGTCGGAGAACGGGATCTGGCAGTTGATATTGCGGGATCATTGAGGAAGGACGAGCGGAATCACCGATCCTTAGCGCCCGGTGAGCATAAAGACTGAAGAGATCCTTCAGGTGGAGATGGAAGAATCCGGGCTTTTCGAGAAAGGAAAACAGCTCTTCTATTTGAAACCGCAGTCGGGTCAGATCAACAGCAGGCATTTTGCCCCAATGTCATTTTATGAATATGCCGTAAAGGGATGCAGACCGAATTAGGACTTGCTTTCGCCTGCATCCCCAATATCTCAATAAGCTTTGGCAAATAAAGCTTTCACCGAAGTCTCTTCGCCACTGAAGATGCACTTACCTGTGCTGCCAGGCTGATCCAAAGGGATGCAGCGCAGGGTTGCTTTGGTATCTTCTTTGATTTGAGCTTCGTTTTCCGAATTCTCTTTCCACCACACACGACACCAACCATCATTCTGAATCACTTCTTTAAACTCATCATAGTCCTTTGGTTCAAAGATGTGATCATCCCGGAATTGGGTTGCTTTTTGAAGCATATTTGCCTGGATCTCTGTCAACAGGTCACTTACCGTTTGCGCAATACCATCCTGAGAAACAAAGGTCTTCCCTTCACGACCCGGCATATCTCGTCGTGCAAGGGCGACACTATTCTTGGCAACATCCTTCGGCCCGATTTCCAACCGCAAGGGAACACCACGCAATTCCCATTCATTGAATTTGAATCCAGGAGTCACTTCCATGCGGTCATCAACTTTGACACGAAAATCTTTTAGTGCATCTTTTACCTTCTCAACAGCTGCCATTACCAATCCTTGTTCCTCGTCTTTCCGGAAGATTGGTATGATGATCACCTGGATGGGAGCCAGGCGTGGGGGCAAAATCAACCCCTGGTCATCACCATGGGTCATAATGATAGCGCCGATGAACCGTGTGGACAACCCCCAGGAAGTTGTCCAACAATGCTGCAAGGTATTGTTTTCATCCAGGTATTGAATGTCAAAGGCTTTTGCAAAATTCTGACCGAGGTTATGACTGGTACCAGCCTGCAGCGCTTTAGTGTCACCCGTCATTGCCTCAATGGTGTAAGAGCGCATTGCGCCTGCAAATTTCTCCGTTTCGCTTTTTCGTCCAGGGATAACCGGTACGGCTGCCTCATTCACCGCAAAATCTTGATAGATATTTAACATGCGAAGGGTTTCTTCTTCACCTTCCTCAGCTGTGGCATGGGCGGTGTGTCCTTCTTGCCAGTAGAATTCAAGTGTGCGCAGGAAAAGGCGTGTGCGCATCTCCCATCTGACGACATTTGCCCACTGGTTGATCAGTACAGGTAGATCACGATAGGATTGGATCCATTTTGCGTACATATGACCGATAATGGTTTCCGAGGTTGGACGAACAATTAGGGGCTCCTCAAGCTGAGAGCCGCCCCCAATCGTAACCACTGCTAATTCGGGAGAAAAACCTTCGACGTGCTCCTTTTCTTTTTCAAGAAAGGACATAGGAATGAAGAGGGGAAAGGCAGCATTGACATGACCAGTTGCTTTGAAGCGTGTATCGAGGGCTTGCTGGATATTTTCCCAAAGCGCCCATCCATAAGGGCGGACAACCATGCAGCCGCGCACCGGTGCATAGTCCGCCAGTTCAGCTCGCTGGACGAGCTGGTTATACCATTCCGAATAATTTTCTGATTTTGTAGTTAATTTCTTTTCATCCATGATTATTATGTTTTCTTTTCTTTGTTGATGCCGGAAAAATTTAAGAAGTTAGCGAGAAGCTCAAAGGCTGTTTCTGGTGTAGGCGCAAAAGCAAGATACTCACGTTTAGAGATCGAGACATAATCTCCCAGTTCCTGGAAAAAAGTCTCCATGACTTTGTGCCATGCTTCACCTAACAAGATGATTGGTTTGGGTTCAGCGGCATGGATTGCGAGCACATTCCAGGTCAGGCAGATTTCTAATAGGGTGCCGACGCCTCCCGGTAGGGCTATGGCAGCGTCACAGGCGTTGATGAGTGTATCCAGCCTGTCTTGAAGGGTTTTACGCCGCCATTCTTCTGCAACCCATGGATTGTGGTTCACCGGCCGCCATGCTTCAATTTCTTCGCAGGTTACACCAATGACATGGCCGCCTGCTTCGCTTGCTCCACGGGAGGTGGCTTCCATCGTGCCCATATAACCACCTGTGAGCACAGTTAAACCTGCCTCACCAAGGAGCCTTCCAAGTTGATATGCTTGTTGATAAATCTCTGTCCCGGGTTCGGGATTGGCGGCACCAAATACGCTAATTTTCATTGTCGTTGATTTCCATTTCGTGGTTCCTTGCGGGTTCAGCATCCCATGTTCGGGTTGTGTTCACTTTGAGTTTCTCTACAATTGCTGATTCGAGATCGATTCCTAAAACGCTGGCAAGCTGCAAAAGGTAAAGCGCCACATCCGCCAACTCGCTTGCCAGCCCTGAAGGGTCAGGTGGTTTTTCATGCCATTGAAAATGTTCCAATACTTCTGCAGCCTCAATGCTCAGCGAGACTGCCAGGTTTTTTGGCGTTTGGGGTCGCTGGCTGTCGGGTTGTGTCCATCCCTTTTCGTTAACAAATGTTTGCATTGCCTGGGTTAATTCTTTAATATCCATTGCGATACGATTATACATGATTATGACAGGCTGGTGATTCTACCCTGTTTTGGTTCACATGAATGGCTTTTCAGCCAATACGCCAAAGGCTTTCGGTTTAGGGGTGACAGAAAAACCTGCACGGCGGAGACGATTGACCACTCCCCGACTGGTGGTGGCACCGGTGCGGCTTTCAGGGTTGCCAATATAATGGAAGAGCCTTCCGCGCGATCTTAGAATGCGGAAAAAGGCTTGATAAATGGACTGGGAGTATAAATGACCCGCAAGGTTGAAGGTGGGCGGATCGTGAATGATCCCGTTAAATGATTCGTCATCAAAATCCTGAACAAGATCGAAACTATCACCGATCAGCTTTGAGATTTTTGGATCGGTGAACAATGCCTGGGACCAGGGATTCAGACGACAAATGGAAAGGACAACCGGATCGAACTCGATGGTGACCACTTCCTGGGCGGTTTGAGTTGCCTGGATGGCGGTATATCCTAAACCTGTTGCAGTATCTAGGATGCGTCCAAAAGGTTTTCCCAGGGCTTTGATTTTTTGGATCGTATCTTCAACTGGTGTCGTATCTTTAATGCGGTGCATTGGGATGCCAGATATCAGAAGCGTTGGTGCTTTGGGGGTTGGCATCAGGCTGTAATAGCGGTTGGTCCTGCTTGAAAAGACTTCAACCTTTGCAATTTCTCCATCGGCAAAAAGAAAGCATCCGTTTTCATTTTCATTGATCGTACGAATCTGATCGAAGGTCAGCACCTGCCCATCGCAGAATTGCCAGCCTTTTGCTACTTTTTGACGGGAGATAAGCTTAATCCTAAATCCTGCGATAAAAGGGTTTCAGATGCAGATTCCTCAAGCAAAGGACGGGTTTGAAAGTGGGAAAAGATCATAAATCGCTCATTGAATGGGATGTGGAAAAGGCCTGCATATTGAAAAAGAAAGGTGAAATTGCTAAATTAGAACCTTGCGATGGTTTGATTTGATTATCATGAAAATCGTTTGTTGGAGAAATCAGAATTGCGAGGATATGATTCGGCGATCAATCTATGATGGGACAATTATTCGCCGAAAAATAGCTCTTGCCATATCTCCCACTTTTCAATTTCATCAATGAAGGATTCCGGTGTCGGTACAGAGGTAGGGACGGCGTTTGATGCAGGTAGAAGGACGATTGGTATATCTCCCTGCTGGATCATACCCCCTTCCTGCCGTGCCCATGCTTCTACGGCTTCGTCGGAATTGGCATAGGCAAGCTCTGTTTTCAATGTATCACGCGTGGCTTCCAGTTGGGCATATTTCTGGGTCAGATCATTTTCCTGGTCACGCAACCTTGAAAGGAGGACCATCCGTTGGTTGAAATTTAATAAGAGCATTACAAGGACAATCGCCACAACGACCACAATGACACGTTTATCTTTAAAAATTTTCTTCATGATATCCAAACAAAAAATTATCAATT
>DAINBD010000046.1:0-11374 GCA_036733105.1 Candidatus Brevefilum sp.
GTATTTGATATCGAAGTAGATTCACAGGATCCTGAAGATGTCATCCGGGTCACACAATTGATCGCCCCCACTTTTGGCGGGATCAACCTCGAAGATATCAAAGCCCCTGAATGTTTTGTGATCGAACGGCGTTTGAAAGAATTGCTGGATATCCCTGTGTTCCATGACGACCAGCACGGAACCGCTATTATCTTAGGTGCATCCATCCTCAACGCCATGGAAATTTCAGGCAGAAAACCAGAAAATACCAAGGTGGTTTTCTCTGGTGCAGGTGCCTCAGGAATTTCCTGTGCAAACCAGCTAGTCATGCTTGGTTTTCCCAAAGAAAACATCTGGCTGACTGACAGCCGGGGTCTGGTTTATGTGGGTCGAACGGAAAAAATGTCACCTGAAAAAGAATACTTTGCGAATGGTGATCACCCCGCCAGCCTGGCTGAAGTTATGGAAGGGGCAGATATTTTCATCGGCTTATCGGCGGCAGATATCGTCAGCCAGGACATGGTCAGGCGAATGGCTGCCCAACCCATCATCTTCCCAATGGCAAACCCCGATCCTGAAATCAAATATGACCTGGCAAAAGAAGCACGCCCGGATGCAATCATCGGAACAGGTCGTTCGGACTTTCCCAACCAGATCAACAATGTACTCGGGTTCCCCTTCATCTTCCGCGGAGCGCTGGATGTACGTGCCAGCACCATCAACGATGAAATGAAACTCGCTGCATCCCATGCTCTGGCAGATCTGGCAAAGGAACCGGTTGGACAGGATATGCTTGATGCCTACGGATTGGATCACCTTGAATTTGGTCCTGACTATGTTGTCCCCAAGCCAATTGACAATCGTGTCTGCCTGTGGGAAGCCCCTGCGGTTGCTAAGGCTGCGATGGAAACCGGTGTGGCTCGAGTCAAGATCGATCTTGATGATTATGTCAAGCATTTGGAAGAACGCCTGGTCAATCGGTCTTAATAAAAGGGTGTTCTGGTGCGCAACACCATAAAAGAGATTACCGAATAACTAAGCTACCCGTCCAATGCCCTCCCTGCAGAAATTAAGCAACGCCACGGGATGCTGTGGAAGAACAAGAAAAAGGTCTTTGGGCTAACCTGCGCTGGAATTAATTTCAAAAATAGTTGAGATGATGCAATAGAATTGATCCCGAACTGCAAACTCTTGAAGATCAAATCACAAATGATCCCCGCGGATTGGGCTTTAGATGCCGACGGGAACCCAACCACCGATCCCAACCAGGCTCTGTTAGGAACCTTGCTTCCGATGGGCGGACCCAAAGGCTCTGCCATTGCATTGGCCGTGGACATTCTTTCAGGTATGGTCGCAGGAGCTGAGTTTGCACCAAATCTGCTCAGTTTTCATGCAACTGATGGGAAAACCGGTGTAGGTGCATCCTTGATCGTTGTTGATATCAGCAAATTTATCCCCTTGGACGAATTAAAAGCCGCCATGGCGGAGTACATTCAGAAAATGAAGGATATGAAAAAAGCATCCTTTGCATCTGAAATTTTCCTACCCGGTGAGATCGAATACAGGCGCGACCTGGATAGTCAGAAAAACGGAATCTCACTAGATGAGCAGGCTGTGGAGAAATTGAACAAACTGCTTGAAAAAGTCGGATCAGATAGACGACTGCGACCTATCGAAGAATAAACTTCGAAAACCAAATAAAAAAAATGGATGAGATAACCATTTCTTGATGGAACTCATCCATTTTTAAATCACATTTCAAATTTGCGAGTATAATTTTATCGAAATTTTATCCAAAGGCCAGGTTGCAGAGCAGAATCTGGTCATTTTAAATGAAATAATTGGGAGTATTTCTATGAAAACTATCATAATTGGTGGTGTGGCTGGCGGGGCAAGTACAGCGGCCCGTCTGCGTCGAATGGATGAAAACGCTGAGATCATCATGCTTGAACGAGGACCGGACATTTCCTTTGCAAATTGCGGGCTGCCTTACCACATCGGCGAAATCATTGAAGACCGCGAAAAACTTCATGTGGTTACGCCGGAAAGCTTGAAAGCTATGCTCAATATTGACTCTCGAGTCAGAAGCGAAGCGATCAGCATCAACCGGGCTGAGAAAACGGTCACCATTCAGAACCTTGAAACCGGAGAGACCTATCATGAGACCTACGACAAACTGGTCCTTTCACCAGGAGCAGCACCCATCATACCACCCCTGCCGGGTGTGGATTCCCCCGGTGTTTTCACTCTGCGGAATTTACAGGACATGGATCGCATCAAAGACTTCGTTGACACGAAGAAGCCCGTTCGAGCTGTTGTTGTCGGGGGCGGGTTCATAGGGCTCGAGATTGCAGAGAATTTACAAAATCGCGGTGTCCAGGTTACCCTGATTGAAATGCTCAATCAGGTCATGGCACCGATCGATTATGAAATGGCAGCTTTGGTCCATCAGCACCTGATCTTCAAGAAAATCCGCCTGGCACTGGGTGATGGTTTGAAATCCATTGCCAAAGGTGAATATGGCTGGCTCAAAGTTGAACTTTCCAGCGGTCGCAGTGTTGATACGGAAATGGTGATCCTCTCCATTGGCGTTCGTCCTGAATGCCAGCTCGCAAAGGAGACTGGACTTGAGCTTGGGATCAGGGGGACGATTGTGACCAAAGAAACCATGCAAACTTCCGACCCAGATATTTACGCAGTTGGAGATGCAACCGAAGTCTCCCACCTTCTATCCGGCAGCCGAACCAACCTCGCTCTCGCTGGGCCAGCCAGCCGGCAAGGGCGCGTTGCTGCAGATCATATCTGCGGAAGAGATGTGAGCTTCAATGGTGTGATCGGCACCTCCGTTGTAAAAATCTTTGACCTCACTGTGGCTGCGGTTGGAATGAATACAAAAATGCTTGAAACTGCAGGCATTCCTTTTTCAAGTGTGATCATTCATGCCTCTAACCATGCGGGTTATTACCCAGGTGCATCACCCATGGCGCTGAAACTGCTGTATAACCAGGAGGGCAAAATTCTGGGTGCACAAGCAGTCGGCATAGAGGGCGTTGACAAACGAATCGATGTTATTGCTACCGCCATTCAGGGCGGCATGAGCGTCTATGACCTTGAAGCGCTTGAACTGGCGTATGCTCCGCCGTATGGTTCATCCCGTGATCCAATCAACATCGTTGGTTTTTCAGCCGGAAATCAGCTGCGCGGCGATGTAAAGATCATGACATGGGACGAGGTCGACAAAATTGACCGGCATAAAACCACCATCCTGGATGTTCGACTTCCAGAAGAATTGGCTTTGGGTATGATCGACGGAGCCATCAATATTCCCATCGAAAAAATCCGTCAGCGCATCAATGAGATCCCCAAAGATCGTCCCGTTCTGCTCTACTGCCAGACCGGACAGCGTTCCTATTTTGGATGCAGGATATTGAATCAACTTGGTTTCGACAGCTATAATCTCTCCGGCGGTTATAAGACTTATTCCCATGCTGTTGGTCGTCAATCCAATTTTGATGTATTTGAACACGTCACCATCAGCAGCCGTGAAGAGATCACGGAGGTACCGCCCACACAGCTGGTTTCTGGCAATGAGTTCACAGTCGATGCTTGCGGTCTGCAATGCCCTGGTCCCATCTTGAAACTTTATAACAAAATCAAGGAGATTGACGAGGGCGACATTGTCACCATCCAGGCAACCGATTACGGCTTTACAAGCGATGTGGAAGCCTGGGCAAAATCGACTGGCAACCGGTTGCTGTCTTTAGACACGCAGGACGGCAAAATTGAAGCAAAAATTCAAAAGGGGTTGGGCAAAAAAGCTGATGAAACCACCACTCTTGGCAAGAACAAGACCATGGTTATTTTTTCAGGTGACCTGGATAAAGCAATTGCAGGCTGTATCATCGCAAACGGCGTGATCGCATCCGGACACCAGGTATCCATGTTCTTCACCTTCTGGGGTTTGAACTTGCTGCGAAAGAATGAGAACATCAAAGTCAAGAAAAATCTCATCGAGCGGATGTTTGGCTGGATGATGCCTCGTGGCACACAAAAAGCAAAACTTTCCCAGATGCACATGGCTGGCATGGGGACTGCTATGATCAAAGGCATCATGAAGAAGAAAAATGTGGATTCGCTGCCTGAAATGCTGCAGACTGCCATCGACAACGGTGTGCGCATCCAAGCATGCCAGATGTCCATGGATCTGATGGGCATTCGCAGGGAAGAATTGATCGATGGGATCGAAGTTGTCGGCGTTGCAACGATGTTGGCTGCGTCTGACGAATCAAACGCTGTGATCTTTATATAGTAAAAATCGTCATAAAAGATCAAAGGATAACAAGACAACGCAGGATGGGTAGGAAATTTCAAACCCATCCTGTTTTTGTTATTTGGAATGAGTGACGAGGATGATCCTGGCTATGCCCGACTGCTGAAAAACAGATTTCCAAGTGAAAAGGTAAAAATCGTCGCAAATAGATACATCGGAAGCCAGACCATACGCACCGCCCCATCAAGGTCACGGTAATTGAAAATGAACAAGGCTAAGAGCAGCAGGGTCACCACACCCAGGGTCACAAGCGCGGATTTGCCAATATCTTGAATTTGCTTTTCATCCCACCACACGCGGTCCACCTCTTTGCATTTTGTAAGGACCCAATAGATCACAGCCAGCAGATACGGAAAAATGATAACGAGACTGCTGAGGACAGTGTGCACCAGCAGTGACCAACCTGATCGGAAGAAAAATCCCAGGCTTGCCATCCCCAGCCCCATCCCCCCACAGATGACGCCAACATACTGTACCACCAGGAAAATATTCACATCCCTCGCAACCGTTTTGAGTTGCTGAACATTGAAGTATCCGGTGATGTGGCCATAGAAGAAGATCAGGGCAAACACAAATTGAAATCCAAACATAGGATAGAACAATGCCCATTCAGGTTGTGAGAGGCCAGCCTGGTATTGCTTTGCGATATCGCTCAACAAGGTGACATTGCTGAATACGAACAGTACCGATAAGACACCGCCGATAAACATGATCAAAGGGACAGGTCGAAGAGCATCTGCCATCCGGATAAAGCGAACCAACTGCAGCAATGAAAGCAGGAAAAACGCCAAAATGATCAGCAAACCAAACCCTACGCCGGTCAGTAAATTGGATTCCAGATTAGATAAAGGTTCAAATGCGATCATCTTTGGCTGCTCTCGGATCAAGTAGATAAGAATGAAGGCAAAAACAGCCAGGGACAGAAAACCCAGATAAGTATTGATCTTACGTAGAAATTTAGGGAAAACATTCATTTTTAGGTTTCTTCCTTTACTAAAAAGAAGATATCTTCAACCGGGACATTAAAATATCGGGCGATCTTCAACGCCAGCAGGGTGGACGGGTTGAATTTGCCTGCCTCAATCGAGTGGATCGTTAAACGGGTTACCCCAACAGCATTGGCGAGATCCTGTTGAGAGATCTCATGATGCTCAAAACGAAATTTTCGTAATTTATTTTCTAATTTCTCAACCATATCAGCTTTACTCAAATAGTATATAATGCTATACATAGTATATAGTATTATATACAACTTGTCAAGCGTTTTTCACGATTTAACCCCCTTTTGTGCATAATAATCCCTTTGGCGTTCCCCCTTGTATGGAAAGGGTCAAATTGGCTTCAATTTAGCGCAATGAAACAAGTTGCGTATCCATTGCAGATAAGATCACTTACCAATACAGGAATGGGGAAACGAAGATCCAGCCCGTTCCACTTTATTTATGCGCACTAAATTCCGAAAAATTTAGAATGGCTATCCTGACAGATCACCATGTGCTGTATGATCAACCATCCACTGCAGATAAGACGGATGCTCCTCGCTGATCGGCAGCTGGATGATTTCTGGGACTTCATAGCTATGATGCTTCAAGATTGCCGCTTCAACCTGATGATAAAGTTCACTGCGTGTTTTGATCAGCAACAACAACTCAGAATCATGCTGTAACGCGTCTTCCCAGGCATAATAACTGGTGATGGGCAGGACCTGCACACAGGCAGCCAATTTTTCTGAAACCAACAGCTTCGCCAATTGATCCGCATCCGATTGGCGGTTTGTGGTTGTCATAATGATGCAGTAAGCATAACCGGTCATCGATCATCCTCCATTCTGGTCATATATGTCACAGTCTGAGCTGCACAAGCCATTGATGTGGGATCATTTGGCATTGAACCCAAGATTCTCCAAAAAGAAGCACACCTGCTGAAAAATTTCTATTGGCGATTGATCGATATGAATGGTAACCGCATCTTCGGGTTCTTCCAATGCATCAAATTGACTTCTAAGCAGTTCTGGCGGCATATAATGGCCGCTACGCTCCTCCATACGTGCCCTGATCAGTGCATAACTCCCTTTGAGGTAGATAAAATGAACACGTTCAGGGTCGACCCGCAGTTGATCGCGATATTTCTTTTTGAGGGCAGAACAGGACAGCACGCCCGATTCACCTTCATCCAATTTTTGTCGAATGAGATTCGACAGCGCTTCCAGCCACCCTGCCCGATCTTCATCGGTGAGCGGGATGCCCGTTGCCATTTTTTCAACGTTCTCTGGAGGATGAAAGTCATCCCCTTCATAAAAAGGAAGTCCGAATGCTTCCGCTGTCACATTCCCAATGGTCGTTTTTCCACATCCAGAGACACCCATAAAAATGATAAACATTCGATATGAACCTCAATAAAAACTTTTGAAACAGACAGATGAGGGAGTAATCCCGACAATTTTTCCGATCATTTTACCTACAGACACTTCACCCAGCATTCGCAAGAAACAATCCTTTCTCAAGTCACGCTGCCTGGGAATAATCCGGCCGACATCAGTATTGCTCTTGCTAGACTCCGGCATAGGCTGAAAATCCACCGTCCACTGGCAGCACCACCCCCGTGATGAACCTGGCAGCCTCCGAGCACAAGAACAATGCCGCGTCGACCAGGTCGTCCGGATTTCCAAAGCGCGCCATCGGGGTACGTTCGATGATCTTTTGTCCACGCTCTGAAAAGCTGCCATCAGCGTCTTTTAGCAAATAGCGGTTCTGACTGGTAAGAAAAAATCCGGGAGCAATCGCGTTCACCCGGATCCCGCTTCCATATCGTTGCGCAAAATGAACACTCATCCATTGTGTGAAATTAGAAACGGCAGCCTTGGCTGCACTGTAGGCGACCACATTGGTCAAAGGAGTAAAGGCCGTCATCGAGGATATATTCAGGACACATCCCGTTTTTTGGTCAGCCATGATCTCTCCAAATACCTGTGTGGGGTAAATTGTCCCCATCAAGTTCAAGCTGATCACGTCCTGCAAAGTTTCCGGAGAGATATCAAAAAATGAAAGGTCAGGACTCACAGTGGCACCAGGTTTATTGCCCCCGGCAGCGTTGACAAGGATATCCACGCGGCCAAAGCGCTTCATGATACGATCTCGAGCTGAGCGCAAGAGGGATAAATCCAGCACGTCAACGGGTAGTCCGATCGCTTCACCACCTGCCTCCGCGATTTCGCCAGCAAGATTCTCAGCGTTCTGTTCATTGTGACCTAAAATCACGATCTTGCTGCCTGCACTCGAAAATCTCCTGGCAATGGCAGAACCCAAAACGCCAGCCCCGCCCGTGATCACAGCGACCTGGCCGCTGAGATTGAAGTAATCCATACCTTTCTCCTCTAAATTAGCCAAGATTTACTGAACCAGATTGTATTTATATGCATAGTCGCTGCAAGTGAACATCTATCAGATTAGGATCAATCTTTTATTTCCAATAAATCTGCCACGATCCTAACTGCATCACCCACAAAATTGACGCAAAATTTGTGAAAGACATCCCGTTCATGTGCTATTTCCAGATCGTCCGGATCGCCAATATCCAATCCAAGCAGTCCCGGACAGGTCAATTCACCGTGCAGTTCCTTAAACCGTTCCTGGAACAATTTTGCCAGATCATAACATGCATACTTCTTCTCTCGATCATATTCTGAGATCCCCCGGTAAAGCCCAATAGCCATTAAAGCGCCGCTGACCGCGCCACAAACCTGACCAGCATGACCCATCCCCCCGCCAAAGGGTGTGGCAATTTTCATCGCCAGCCCAAAATCCATGCCAAATTTTCGGACAAAGGGTGCAAAGGTGGATTGTGCGCAGTTATAGTGTTGGTTAAAATAGGATTTTGCTTCGGTTTCAAGATCCATTAAAATCTCCAATATTCGATCAATCTCAATTAATTTGTTTTTCTTGTTTACTTCTGACTTTTTAGTAATTGTTCAACAGCATCTCGGGTTGGCAGCGATGGCTGAGCACCACGCTTGGTAGCGGTTAATGCTCCTGCAGCCATGCCGTAACGTACTGCTTCTAAAAGCGTCTTTTTCTCTGCCAGGGCAACCGCCAGCGCGCCATTAAAGGCATCACCAGCCGCAGTTGTATCCACCGCTGTGATCTCATAAGCTGGAACATGCTGATCGATCTCTTCAGAAACAACGCGTGCACCATTGTGCCCCAGGGTAATGATCAGGTTTCGAACACCCCAACTCAATAGTTTTTGAATCCCCCGATCGATGTCTGTCTCCCCGGTCAACCTTGCCAATTCCATCTGATTGGGTGTGAGGTAATCCACAGAACGTAATAAAACCTTAGACACAGTCTGTGCCGGTGCCGGATTTAACACAACTGGCAGATTATAGACATTCGCCAGTTTGATAGCTTCTTCAACTGCTTCCAAAGGGCATTCCAGCTGAACCAGCAGAATATCCGACTCCCGCATCAAAGTCCGGGCGTTAATGACATCCTCAACGGATACCTTGTAATTCGCACCTGCAGCTACCACGATCATATTCTCCCCATTCCGGCTAACCGTGATCATCGCAATGCCGGTTGCTGCCTGAGGGTCTTTGATCACATAAGTGGTTTTGATCCGGTCATCGACCAGGGTTTGGATGAGTTCATCTCCAAAATCGTCACTGCCGACCCTGCCAACCATGGTAACCTGACCCCCCATTCGAGAAGCTGCAACTGCCTGGTTGGCACCTTTGCCCCCCGGGAATGTCTCAAAATCACTTCCTAGAACAGTTTCACCTGGTTTGGGAGGGTCAGAGACACGCACAACAAGGTCCATATTGATACTGCCAACAACAAGTATTTTTGACATTTATCCTTCTTTCTTCTTTGCCGCCGACAACAGGATAACGAATCTGGGATGTTCAATCTTCATTCTTCAGCGTCTTCAAATTCGTCAAATTCGGCTCTGGGGTGGACTGCTTGCAACGATGCCGGGTGGATCGTCTTTAGAAAGTCTTTATCATCCTCCACCGCGAAATCCATCAGGTCGGGCGTTGGCAATTTTTGAAGCGCTTCCCGACTGTATTTGGGTTGACTGGCAGCCAACCATATGGCTACTATGATACCAAACAATCCCCAAATCAACACAAAGTGCGCATAGGGGATATTTAACATGGGACGATCCATCTGACTGAGTGTATGAACATTATTTGTGGTCACGGATGTCACACCAGACAGCCAAAACTGAGAAAAAAGCCAGGGTTGGTCGATTGTGTAAACATTGACGCCCAATCCTTTTTCACGGTAGTTTTGAATATTATGGGTCTGAATACCTGTATCCACATTAACAATTTCATAGCCAAGATCAAGGAGTGATTCTGCATCCAGCAAATCCGAACTATTGGCGCCATAAACACGAGTGAATTGCCTGGCTTTCTGCTTGAGCATATCAAGTTTATCAGGTTCAACCAAGAACCACACGTCTTCACTAAGCCCCGATTCAAGGCATTTTGTGAGAACGACATCGAAAAATTCATCAAAGAACGGGTGATCTTGGGGAGGATAACGCATATCAAACATAATGATCATGCCCTCCTTCTTCACAAGTGCCAGCGCATCAGATAGGGTTGGGATGCCCTGACCCTGGTTGATAGCCAGTTGCGTCTGAGATACGTAACCGCCCCTGATCGTATCATAGGGATCTTTTTGGATGAACCACAAGCCGGCATTCAGCTGGCGCAATTCATTCAAAGTAAAACTTGAAGCAAGGTCTTCAACACTTTCAGGAAAAATTTCCCCAATATTTGTCGTACGCACGAACGTATCATCATGCATCAGGAAAGGCACCCCATCCAGGCTGATCCTGAGATCCGTCTCAAAGCCAAAAGCCTGATTGACGGCCGCTGTTTCAATCGCAGCCAGCGTATTCTCCGGTACCAACATTGATGCACCTCGATGGGCAATCAGCGCTGGCTTTGCTGGTAGATCACTCTGGTAAGCCCAGTTGGGCGGAAAAATAGCTGGCAGCAGCCAAAGACCGATCATCAACACGAGCGCACCAATCACACCCGTCCTCCAAAGCAATTTTCGCCTGTCTATAGCAGATTTTCGCCGTAGATAAAGGATCAAACGCTGTAAACCAACACCTGCCAACAAAAACAGCAGTGGATCACTCCCCAAGCGGATCAGATTGAATAAGTGAAATAAGACCCCTCGCTGACTTGGATTCTCTTTAAGAATGAAGTAAAAGGAACCATAAAAAAGGCCAATAAAAATAATCCCGGTTGAAATGTAGAGCCAATGTTTAACACCTGGTGTCCATTGGTGTTTTCGAAAAATAATCGATAATTTCACGATACGGACCAGGCTCCAAAGCCCGATAGCCGTCGTGAGAATCATGACCAGGAAAATATAAATAAATTCAAAATGGATGATCTCGCTGATAAATTGATCCACAGACTGGCGAAAATTTCCCACCGAAAACCAATAAACGATGAAAAACAGGGCATGCAGAAAGATGAACAGGGCAAAAAGGATGTGAAGGATAATTCTTATTTTGTTTTTGTTAGAATCGTTCTTTCTCATTAGCAACAGCTCCAATCCCCAAACGCACCATAATTAGTATTATAGCTATTTTTCTATAAATATGGATGAACTATAAATTAGACTTCGATTAATTGATGAACCGGGTAAAAATGAAGCCATATATTGATGACATGAGGTAAAATTGGACATATGCTGCAATGAATAATCCCAACAAACGCACCCTCACCAAGAAGATCCAACAATATTTCAGATTAAGATTTCAATCTGATCTTTATGCAGGATTAACAGTAGGAATGATCGCTATCCCACAAGCTATGGCGTATGCTGCCATTGTCGGGATCAATCCAATTTATGGACTTTTTACAGCGATCATTCCAACCATCATTGGATCGCTGTTTGGCAGTTTTCCATTCTTGATCACGGGACCAACAAATCCAACCGCACTTGTCACAGCCAGTGTCCTGCTGAGTTTCAGCAGTCGACCCGATTATTTCGAATTTGTTGTCGCGCTTGCCATCATTGCTGGAATCATGAAGCTTAT